>JAITJW010000108.1 GCA_031278715.1 Treponema sp.
CCCCTGGGTGTGTAAGATTTAGTTAAGGGTCAAGTTTAGAAGGATGTCATGCCCCGCATGGTATGGTCCCTCTGACAGGACCCCCGAAGATCCTTAACCCCTGTTTTAGGCATGCAGGAGGTATCTGCGAGCCTGTAAACGCGAGACTGGGGGGGACCGCCTGGCGCAAAGCAAGCGTACCCGCCACAGGCGCCGTACCCCCTCCCCAAATCAGTGAAGAACCATAGACTACCCGCTGCAATACGCCGGCCCTGACGCTTACTGGACTGCCGGCCCCGCTTTTTGGTATACTAAATATTCTAAAAACTGGAATTCAGGCAAGAGGTGCGATCTTTTATGGCAATGAAGGTAAAGAAGCAGCCGGTTCATGGGGAAGATTCAGCAAAATCGGAGCTTATTCGCCGTTTTAAGGCGAATCCGGCCGTTTTTATCGGGACCGTGATAGTTCTTATCATCGTAATTATAGCTTTTGTGTTTGTTCCCGCCATTGTACCCAATATCAGTGGTTTTGGTGTGGATTATACCTTTGGGTACTACGACAAAACCCCCATAAGTTACCGTCCGGGTAACTATTTTGCCCTGGTATACGAGCAGCTTGTCCAGAATAACCAGGGGACCTACAGCGAGGAAACTGCCGCCTATATCAATCTTCAGATATGGTTGAACGCTTTCCAATCCACCGTAGTTCATACCGGGATCCTCCACGAAATGGAAAAAGCCGGTTATGAGCCCTCCAAGGAACTGGTTGACCGGGAGGTAGCCTGGGCCTTCCAGGTGAATGGCCGTTTTGATGTGGCCAGTTACCGTCAGCTTAGTAATTCCAGAAAAATAGCTCTATGGCGGGAAGCCCAGGAACAGATTATCACCGAGGCATACGAGCGGGACCAGTACGAGGTTTTGAAACCCACCGGGGAAGAAGATTTTGTGGTCGGAATGGCTGCCGGTCAGCGCCGTTTCGAGGGGGTGGCCTACAACCTGGCCGATTACCCGGAAACGGAACTAAGCGCCTACGCCGCTCAGAATTTCGCCCTGTTCAAACGTATCCACTTTTCCCGGATCACCATTAATGCCGGTGAACGGGAAGCCCGGCAGATATTCGCCTCTGTAAAAGACGGCGCCATGAGTTTTGAGGACGCCGCGCGGAACCAGTCCCAGGACACTTATGCCGAGCGGGGGGGTGATATGGGTGTCCAGATGGCCTATGAAATGGCGTCGATTATCAGTGATGAGGCGGAACGGGAAAAAGTCCTGGCCCTTGGGAGGGGTGAACTAAGCGATCTTATCAACACGGGGGAAAACTGGGTTTTCTTCCGGGCGGAGGAGGATTCCGTTGCCGCAGATACCGGCGATGCCTCCCAGATGGAAAAGATCCGGTCCTATGTACTTCTCTTTGAACGGGGTCGGATGGTCAATTACTTTGTCCGTCTGGCGGAAGAACTGCGGGCCATGTCCGGCGACGGCGGGAGCTTTGATAACGCTGTCGAAGAGGCGGGATTGAAAAAATTCAGTTTTGGCCCCCTGGCGATCAACTACGGTAATCTGCCCTTCCTTCCGCGGCTTGAGGCTGTTGAAGGTTTCACCGAAACGGTCTTGTCAAATTTCGCGGTAACCGACAGCTTTTGGCGTGTCGCGTTTTCCACCCCCCTGGGTACCGTATCCGAGCCTGTGGAATTGGGGGATCAGGTGCTGGTTCTTCTGCCTCTGGAAGCCGAACCGGCGGAATCGCCTGAGGAAGACGCCGAAAATATCCGGCTTAGCTTCCAGTATTTTTTCTATGAGGCCAGCAACAATATCCAGTCATTTTTTACCCAGAGTCCAAAGCTTAAGGACCAGTTTTGGGAGACTTACAGCCGCTACCTGATGAATTAAACCGCCCGGAACTGTTCAACCAGCCCCGCCGGACAAAGGCACGGCGGGGGGTTTCCGTTTGTTACCGGGGAAAGACCCTCTTGTCCACCGTCGATCCGGTTAGCCCGGCCGAGCGGACAGCGGAGGCAGCGCCGCTTCGCGATTCCACCCTCTACTTCTGTCCCTCCCCCCTATTCGGTTATGGTCTAACCCGGCTTCTGGAACGGATCGGGGCCGGTGGGCTTGACTCCGCGGTCCTCTGTACGGAAGCGGACCGGGAATTACTGGCCCTTTCCCTGGACGGGGCCGACAGTACAATCCCCCCCCTGCTTGACCAGGCCCGGTTTTCCATAATGGGCATCGCCGAAGCCGGTTCCCGGCCGGGGGAAACCACGGAGGAAAGCGCGGAGCGGATCTGCACGTTTGTCCGGCAGCGCTGGGGAAGCCGCCGGTTCCGCCGCCTGGAAGTCCTGCGTTTTTCCGGGGCATGGCGGCTGTACCCGGAACTCTACGCCGCCATTGCTGAGTCCCTTCGCGGCGCTATTGCCACCGACTGGAGCAACGCTATGACTCTGGTAAAGCTGGGACGGCGTTATATCAGGAATTTTATCCGTAACCTGGCCTGTGTGCCCCGGACTCTCCCGCTTTCCAGTCTTTCCTTTGGAATGGAGCCCGTTCTGGTTCTGGGGGCGGGGCCTTCGCTGGATAGTTTTCTGGACAGCCTGGGAAAAGCGGACAGGCGTCCTTTCAGAATCGTCTGTGTGGATACGGTGATCCCCTGCCTGAAGGCCCGGAATATATGGCCGGACCTTGTTATCGCCCTGGAAAGCCAGCATTGGAACCTGCGGGATTTTGTCGGTGCGCGGGGCTGGAAGGCGCCCCTGGCTATGGACCTGTCCGCGCTCCCCGCCACCGCGCGGGTTCTTGAGGGGCCCTGTTACACCTTCTTTACCCCCTGGACCGGGATGGCCTTTTTTGAACGGCTGGAGGCTGCAGGACTCCTTCCGGATCGTTTCCCGCCGCTGGGTTCCGTGGGTCTATGCGCCGTAGCCGCGGCCCTCAAGCTGAGCAGGGGGCCGGTGATCGTCTGCGGCGTTGATTTTTCCTTTACCACGGACAGTTACCATGCCCGTTCCACACCGGGACACCGGGAAAAACTCCGGGGGCAGAACCGTTTCAGGACTGTCCTTAACCAGGCTGCCGCATTTCGCAGTGGCGCCTTTGCCGCCCTCTCAAAATCCGGGCGGCCCGTGCGCAGCGATCCGGCCATGCGGACTTACCGCGATCTTTTTGAACGGGAATTTGCCGGTGAATCCCGGCTTAAAGATGTTGAAGGTTCCGGCCTCCCGCTGGGACTCCCCACCCTGAGCCCCAAAGAGGCGCTGGCAATTCTACGGGCAGGCCCCGCCGGACCCGAAAAACCGGAGGTGGAGAACCCGGTGGCAGGGAAAGCGAAGGTGATGAAAGCGGGGACGGGGAACCCGCCCGGCGACAGGGCCGCGGGGCTGCGGGAATTTATCGACAGGGAACGGGGGGCCCTGCAACAGCTGCTGGGCATCCTGCGGGGGGACAGTGCCGCGGCGCCGGGAGAAATCGAGGCGCTCCTCGATTTTTGCGATTACCTCTGGGCCCACTTCCCCGAATGTGCCGCCGCCGGACGGCGGCCGCCGGGTACGGATACGGTCTTCCTTAAGCGGATACGGGCGGAGATCGAACCGTTTATAGGGCTTATGGAAATCGCCCTGCAGGAGATAGGGTGTGAGGCTGTTCCAAAAACCGGTTAGTGCGAACCGGAGATTCGACGGAACAGTCCCCCTTCCCCTTACCGTAAACATCAGCAGGCTATTGGCGTTTATTCATCCTTCGTCTTCAACACGGCCAGGAACGCGCTTTGGGGAAGTTCCACCTCCCCTACGGTCTTCATGCGCTTTTTCCCCTCTTTTTGCTTTTCCAGAAGTTTGCGTTTGCGGGTAATGTCGCCGCCGTAACACTTGGCAAGTACGTCTTTGCGCAGGGCGTTTACCGTCTCCCTGGCGATAATCTGGCTGCCGATAGCCCCCTGGATGGGGATTTTGAACTGCTGCCGGGGAATCTCGTCCCGGAGCCGTTCACAGACCATGCGGGCCCGTCCCTGGGCATTTCCGCTGAACACCAGACAGGACAGGGCGTCCACCGCCTTGCCGTTAAGAAGAATATCCAGTTTGGCAAGCTCCGTAGGCTTGTACCCGGTAATGTCGTAGTCAAACGAAGCGTAACCCCGGCTGATGCTTTTAAGCCGGTCGTAAAAGTCGAACAGCACTTCCGCCAGGGGCATGTCGTAGATAAGTTCCACCCGTTTTTCGTCCAGGTAGGTCATACCGGTCTGAACTCCCCGTTTTTCCAGGCACAGGTTCATGATGTTCCCCAGGTACGCGGCAGGGCTGATCACGGAGGCGCGGATATAGGGTTCTTCCGCCCCCTCAATACGGCCTTCGCCGGGATAATCGCTGGGGTTGTCCACGGACAGTTCCTCGCCGCTGCGCAGTTTTACCTTGTACTTTACCGATGGCGCGGTGAATATTACCGATTGGCCGAATTCCCGTTCCAGCCGCTCCTGGATCACCTCAAGGTGGAGCAACCCCAAAAAGCCGCAGCGAAACCCGAAGCCCAGGGCCGCCGAAGAATCCTTCTCGTAGACCAGGGAGGCGTCGTTCAGCTTGAGTTTTTCCATGCTGATCCGCAGCTCTTCGTAGTCGTTGGAGTCCATAGGGTAAATCGAGGAAAAAACCACGGGCTTTACCTCCCGGAATCCCGGCAGGGCCTTGCCGCAGGGATTTTCCGCGCCGGTTACCGTATCCCCAACCCGTACATCTCCCACGGTTTTTACCCCGGCGATGATGTAGCCTACGCTGCCGGCGGACAGTTCCCCGGTTTCCGCCAGGGCAAGTTTGAAAACCCCCAGGGATTCCACCTCGTAAACCGAAGCGTTGGACATGAAGCTGATCTTCATTCCCCGGCGGATGGCGCCGTCAAAAATACGCAGATGCACGACCACTCCCCGGTAGGGATCGTAGTGGCAGTCGAAGATCAGGGCCCGCAGGGGGGCGCCGCTGTCCCCTGCGGGGGCGGGAAAACGGGTAACGATGGCCTCAAACAGTTCGTCCACGCCGGTTCCCTGCCGGGCGGACACGAGAAGGGCCTCACGGGGATCCAGGCCCAGATCTTTTTCAATCTGACGCTTGGCCTCCCCAATATCCGCGGCCTGCATGTCTATCTTGTTGATCACCGGCACAATTTCCAGGTTATGCTCCAGGGCCATATACATGTTGGAAAGAGTCTGGGCCTGAACCCCCTGGGTAGCGTCTATCAAAAGCAGGGCGCCTTCACAGGAACTGATGGCACGGGACACCTCGTAGCTAAAATCCACATGTCCGGGGGTATCCACCAGGTTAAGTTCATATTCCTGGCCGTCGGCGGCGGTATAGGGAAGGGTTACCGCCTGACTCTTGATCGTAATGCCCCGTTCCCGTTCAATATCCATCGTGTCCAGTATCTGGTCCTGAAAATTCCGGTCTTCGACAAGATGGGCCTTTTGGATCAGGCGGTCGGCAAGTGTTGATTTGCCGTGATCGATATGGGCGATAATACAAAAATTGCGGATGTGTTGGATGTGAGCCATAGAAGTTATTCTACAGAGTGTCCGGCGAATCCAACAAGGCCAGAAGCTGCATAGTGGTCTCCATATAGCCCGTCTGGCGTTTTTTCACGCTGATCTCCATAAGAGTGTAACCGTCTTCCTCCACAACCCGGAAGCTGCGGATCGAGACCGGGTCCGACTCGGAAAACCCCGCCTCATCGGCAACGGAGCCCCGGACTACCTTTTTTACAAGGTAGGAGGGTGAAAAAGCCTTTCCCACTGTGGGGGCCAGTACCAGGCCGAACAGGGGGGCCAGCATACGTTCACGGCTGTCCAGCTTTACCGCCTCCGCCAGGGGCAGTTCCGGCCGCGGAACTGTTACCAGGACATGCTTCGTCAGGGGGAGATCCTTTCCCCCGGATATTTCCAGGCTTACCAATTCACCGGGCCGGGCCTGAAACAACAGGTCCTGCAGGGCGGGGATCAAAAGGCCCTGGGGGGCGCCTAGCTGCTCACCATTGATGCTGTGGATATAGGTTCCCTCAGGGATCATCTGGTCGGAAGCGGGTGTAAGGGGGGCGGTATAGATGATCTCCGCGCCGTTACTTGTTTCCGCAACGGTAAGACCCAGCCAGGACCGCTCCGCCTTGCCGCCTTCAAGCATCACCGGCAGGGCCGCCGCAAGGCGTTCCGCGGGAACCGCGAAGTTAAGCCCCGGGTACTGCTCAATTCCCGCAAACACGATGCCCACCAGCCGTCCCGATGTATCGACCACGGGCCCGCCGGAATTGCCGTGATTCACCGCGGCGTCAATCTGGATCACATCCCCAATCTGCAAAAAACGCCGGCTCAGGGCGGAGACAATCCCCATCGTAACGGTCTTTTCAAGCCCCCCGGGGGAACCAATGGCCAGCACCGAATCGCCTACCTGGGGAACAACCCGGTCCACCACGGAAAAAACGTATTCGGGAGTTATTTCGGTCTTGATCAGGGCCAGGTCCAGCGCCTTGTCCCAGCCGACAACGCGGGCGGGAATCCGCGGGCTGGTAGAATCCCCCAGGCGGATGGTCATCCGGGAGTAGCCTTCGTAGGTGGGATCTACCTCACTGGCAATCACATGGTAGTTGGTGATGAGGAGACCTGAGGCGTCCACAAAAAAGGCCGAACCCAATACCCGGTCGGGAACCCCCCTGCCCCGTTCCAGGCGGATGCCACGGTCAATAAGTACCGTAGCCACCCCCTTGATCATGTCCTGGGGGCTGTCCCGGCCCTGGGCGTAGATCCGCAGTTCTTCCGGTATGGGATCGCCTTCACCGGATTCCGGGCCTTCCCCTTCCGCAGCCCGCTTTAGGGCCTGTTCCGCTCCGGCAAGGAAAAAAGAGGCGGTCCGCCGCTGTCGGGCCGTTACGGCGGCTTCCAAGAAAAACAGGGCGTCTTCCAGATCCAGGGGCCTTATGTCATGGCTGCGCACGGCCGCCAGGAAACCCGGCAGCGTATTGCCCGCTTCCAGCAGCTTCTTCGCCTCCGCCAGTACAAAATCAGCCTCCCCGCCGGTATTTTCCACCGGCACCCCCAGGGCGGCCAGGGAACGGGCCAGGGAGGCCGCGTCGGCCCAGCGTTTTTCCTGAATCGCCAGCGCCTGGGCCTGCCGCAGATTCTCAAGGGCCCCGGCCTCAAGGGATTCCATCTCCGCGGCGTCTATCGGGGATCCAGCGGCTGTGGAACTAAAACGGGAACGGTACACGCCGATAAGGTGGATAGCCAGGGCAGGGTCTTCCGTCACATAACGGCGGATATCCTCCAGCCGGTAGGTTTCTACGGATTTCAGGGGCGGGGACAGCCGTTCTTCCTGGGTCGAAATGCTAAGGCAGGAAGAAAACAAAAGACCGGCAAGAATGAAAGCGGCCGATGATTTTTCTTTGATTCTTTTCATGATTAGCGTGCAGAGTCCTCCCGTACCTCAACATAATCCCGGATACCGTCCCCGTCGGTATCCCAGCTGTAAACACTTGTACCATCGGGGAAAAAACGCTCCGCCATTTCATATAAACCATCCCGGTCCCTGTCGGTTTCAACCAATTCCAGTATCTTTTCATAAACCAGGGGATTTTCCTCCGAAACCGCCCCTTCCCGGAAACGGCGGATCGTCTCCATCCGGCCATCCAGATCCAGGTCCAGCCACTGTGTCCGGGGCTTTCCCAGGACAAATTCGGTAAGCGATACGGTTTTACCCTCAAAAATCTCCACCGAGCGGCGGGGAATACCCTGATCCAGTTCAATGTGTTCAAGGCCCCCCGGAAACTCCGCGCTTGGCCGGATAACGTTCAGGGCGAAGGAAACAAGGGTCCTCTCCGAGAGGCGCGAACGCGTGGGAGAAACCTCCGGGTGGAGGGGCCCCGGTCCGGCGCCATATCCGGGAATCCGGGCATCGCCGGTAAGCGGCGAAAGGTGGATGGGGGCGTAGAACATGGTTTGCGGCGCGGGAATGTAACGTACTCCGTCCAGTTCCGCCTGAAGCACCGCGGGGTACTGCTCCCACTCGATGCGTATCCGCCCTTCTTCCGCGCGGAGGGGAAGGCCGGCGGCGGAAAAAACGATACGCAGTTCCTCCTGACCGTCCTGATCCGCATCCCGGCAGTATTCCATCGCCGTCCCCGACACGTAACGGACCCACTCTTCCCGCAGGCCGTCCCCGTCGGCGTCGGTGATGATCGTACCGGAAAAATTCAACAGATTCCGGCGTAACAGATCCTGGCCCTCATAACCCCGCAGCAAAGACCAGACCCGGAGGATGGTGTCTTTGTCAAGAACACGCGCCGCAGGATCGGCGGCGGATTCAAAAAGGTCCTCCACCGCCTGCCCGTCGTCAATAAGCCCCAGATCAAGGCTTATGGGGAGGGATTCCTTATCGGGCTTCCCCAATGCCCGGTAGGCCGACACCAGACGCCGTGCCTGGTCGGTATCACGGATAAAGGGAGCGGCAAGGTATGCCAGAGGGGAAGCGGAGGAGATTCCCTTTAAGCGCGAACCGGGCGGGGGTCCCGTATCTCCGGCACTTTGCCCTTCCAACAGCAGGGGAAGACGGCGCAGGGCCAGATCGACAAGGGAACGATCCGTCCGGGCAGACGGGTTTCCGTCTTCCGGCATCTTACCGGTAACCTGTAAAAACAGTATTTCCAGCGGCCGGGGATCATAAGGGTACCGGTCCATGACCAGGGCAAGAAAACGGAAGAACCCCTCCGTCTCCGGAAGGCCCTTCAGGGCAAGGAGCCGCAGCACCGCGGCGTACTGCCCGCCGCTCCGCGGAGCGGCTTCGGTTCCGCCGCGGAGGGTATTCGTTTCCGGTCCATACCCCGTATCAAGAGCGATCGAGGGGTCCTGCCCGGCCAGGTCCAGGGCACGCAGGGCCCCGGAATAGTTCCGCAGGCGAATCAGCGTCTCTGCTTCCAGAAGGCGTCCCTGGGAGGGAGCATAACGCTCCCAGCGGCCGGTATCGAAAGCCTGCTGCAGGCTGTCCAGCACCGGAAGCAGGGGAAAATTTTCATGGCTGCGCACTTCGGCAAGGAGGTAGGCAATATCGGAAGAGGCATCGGCAAAATCGGCGCCGCGTTCCAGCAGCGCCAGGGCCTCGTCCCAGCGGCCCTCCCCTATTGCCTGTTCAGCCCACACCAGGTACTGTTCCGCTGCCGCGGCGGAAACCCTGTCGCCCGATTGGGGAAAAACCGCGGCCGGGGAAAGCAGAACCAGGGTAAGAAACAGTTTCCAAAACCCGATTGTTTTCAGGAAGGCCAGGGGATTCATATCCTAAACGCCGGGAAGCGGCGCCGCGGGCACACTGTCCTCCCGTGCAGGGAGCCCGATGATGGCCCTGACCTCATCGTCCACCAGGGTTTCCCTGTTGATAAGGGCCTCGGCCAATTTTTCCAGTTCCGACCGGTGGGTTTTTAGAATGGCCAGGGCTTCCTGCCGGGCCGTGTCAAGAATTTCCTTGACCGCCTTGTCGATAAGGCGGGCGGTTTCCTCACTGTAATCCTTATGCCGGGCTATCTCCTTACCCAGGAATATAGGTTCATCTTCCTGGCCGTAAGCCACCGGCCCCAGCTCCTCCGCCATGCCCCATTCACATACCATGTGGCGGGCCATTTCGGTTGCCTGCTGAATATCCTGCTTGGTACCCGTTGTGGTCTCACCGTAACACAGCAGTTCCGCCGTCCAGCCGCCGTAGCAGATGACAATTCGATCCTCCATCCAGCCCCTGGTACGGCTGTAGCTATCCTCTTCCGGAAGGGACATGGCCATACCCAGGGCCCGGCCGTGGGGTACAACGGTAACTTTGTGAAGGGGATCGGCATTTTTCAGGAAATAGTGAAGCAGGGCGTGGCCTGCCTCGTGGACGGCGGTCATCCGCCGCTCTTTGTCGGAGATCACCAGGGTCGTCCGGGCAACCCCCATGAGTATCTTGTCACGGGCTTCCTCAAAGTCCGTCATTTCCACCTGCGCCTTGTCTTTACGGGCGGCGAACAGGGCGGCCTCGTTTACCAGATTGGCAATATCGGCGCCGCTCATACCGGGGGTTGCACGGGCAATACGGGAAAGTTCAATATCGCCGGCCAGGGGTATTTTTGCGGCGTGGATCTTGAGGATCGACTCCCGCTCCTTAATATCCGGCATGGCGACTACGACCTGCCGGTCAAAACGGCCGGGCCGCAGCAGGGCCGGATCAAGTACATCGGGCCTGTTGGTGGCGGCAAGGATTATGACGCCGTCCTTGGAATCAAAACCGTCCATTTCCACAAGCAGTTGATTCAGGGTCTGTTCCCGCTCGTCGTGGCCCCCGCCGTAACCCGCGCCCCGGATACGGCCCACCGCGTCCAGTTCATCAATAAAAATGATGCAGGGGGCATTGCGGCGGCCCTGATCGAAGAGATCCCGTACCCGGCTTGCGCCGACACCGACAAACATCTCAACAAAATCGGAACCGGACATGTGGAAAAAGGCCACACCCGCCTCCCCCGCCACCGCACGGGCCATAAGGGTTTTCCCCGTACCGGGCATCCCCACCAGGAGTACCCCTTTGGGGATCCGCGCGCCCATTTTGGTAAATTTTTGGGGGTTCTTCAGGAACGCGACCACCTCTTCCAGTTCATACTTGGCGTCCCGCTGCCCGGCCACATCGTTAAAAACGACTTTTTTCTCCTCGTCATGGTAGCGCTTTGCCCGGCTCTTGCCAAACTGGAGGGCCTTGTTTCCCGACCCCTGCATGTTGCGGAACATAAGCCAAATAAGGGTGAGAAAGATGATCCAGGGGAGGAATTCCAGAACGACGCGCAGGGGGCTGACCCTGGTAACCGCCCCGGACACGTTGATGTTCTGTTCCCGCAACATGGTGATAAGGCCGGGGTCCTGGTAGGGAATAAGGGTTTTCATGGGAACGCCGGCGGCCCCGCTGTTCCCCTTGAGAAATATGTCGACAGAGTTATTATCACGGATCGTTACGGATTCCACCTGGTTCTGTTCAACGTAGCGTAAAAAATCCGAATAGCGGATCTCCCGTACCTCGGCCTGCCCGCTTCCCCGGAAAAAGTACACCGCGAACAAAACCACCATCACCAGAAAAAAAACAAGTGCAAAACGGTTTGACCGCCCCCCCTGCAGACCAGGACGGGACGGCAATTTATCGTTTTGATTCGTAAGCATCAATACCCCCGATGTCGCAAAAAAACAATTCCCTGCAGGGCGGGAATTCCCGCCGGCGCAGTATTACTGCGCCCCCCGGATAAGGGGCAATAAGGGCAGCCGGCCCTGCGGCATCCTGGACGGCGTATACGGCCCCGTTAGCGGGGACCTGCCCGCGTGGAATAATATCGTCAGTCCGGGCCGGACGAAGCACAAAGGGCAGGGCAGTGAAAAAACCCCGCCTTTCGCCGGTTCCCCGTGCGGGCGGGGCTTCTCCCCGTCCGAATACCCGTAATAAGGCCGTTCCCCCGGTATGGTACTTGTAATTATTCCCATATCCAAGCTTATAGAGTCCGGGTTCTTTGATCAACAGAGAAAAACCGGCCTCTGCCGCAGGTTTCCGTTGATGTATCGTAATATAGTCAGACCCAAGCTCCCCTTTTCGGGCGATTGTGCAGAATCCAAGGTCCAGATTTTTCAGTTCCCCGGCGGCAAAACGGCGCAGGTTTCGCCGTTTTACCGCCACAGTCCGGCCCCCGCGGGGGCCGGTGAACATGCCGATCCCCCGGAACAGGGCCTCCTCCCGCAGAATGGGGGATTCGGCCCAAAAAACATCCGCCGGGCAGCGCAGTTCCTCCTCCCCGCCGGGAGCCGCCTGAGTCCACACAAGGCGGCGCCGGGCCTCCGCCTCAAGAAAGTCCGCCGCCAGGCCCTGGGTATCCCCCAGGGCCTCAAGGCCCCCCTTCCAGCCGGGAAATTTTTCATTAAGAAGGGGTACAAGGCTGCGGCGAATCCGGTTACGCAGGAACCGTTCATCCGTGTTGCTGGCGTCGTTACACCAGGGGATCCCCTGGCCTCCAAGGTAGGCTTCCACATCCGCGCGGGAAAAGGCAAGAAGGGGCCGCAGAACAAGCCTTCCGGTATTGCCCGGACCAGGGGAGAAGCCGGTAAAATCCCGGCAGCGGGGCATCCGCCGCAGTCCGGCAGGGCCGGAACCCCGGAGAATCCGCATAAGGCACAGCTCCAGGGCATCGTCAGCGGTATGGGCCGTTACAAGGGCCCCCGCACCGCAGCGCAGGGCCTCTTTCCACAAGAGGCGGTAACGGAAGCGCCGCGCCGCTGCCTCGATACCCGTACCCCGGCGCCGGGCGTAACGGGCCACCGCTCCACCGGGGATCCGCAAAACCCGGCAGGACAGGCCCAGGCCGGCGCAGAGGGCTTTTACAGCGCGGGCGTCCCCCCGGCTTTCCCCGGCAGGGCGGATACCGTGTTCCACATGGGCAACCCGCAGGGCAAAGCCCCCGGCCTCCCGGAGTCGGGACAGGGCCACGAGCATGGCGCTGGAATCCGCGCCCCCCGATACAGCCGCCAGCAGAGTCATCCCCCCCCTCATGGCGCCCAGCCCGTTCAATACCCCGGCTTCAAAACCGGCAGTTTGTTGCGCTTCACGCATAAACCCTCCACTAACGGCCGGTATACCGGGGGGAAGCCTCATAAAAAAAGAGGAACGGGAGCCCCGTTCCTCCGCTTGTTTCCTGTTTAACGCCAAGGCCGCATTAACTCAGCCCCAACAGGCTGCTATATGTAACGCTGCTAGTGCAACAGGCTGCTATGTAACAGGCTGCTAGGCTTTTGCAGCCGGCGCCGGAGTCACGGCGGCCGGCTCGGCCTCCTCGGTGGTGGCGACGGTTTCTTCTTTGGCGTACTTCACAAGCGCGACCACCTGGTCTTCATTGGAAATCAGCCGGACTCCCTCACCCAGTTTTATATCCCGGACGTGGATCGACTGATTCACTTTTAACTCGGAAATATCCACATCAAGCCGCTCAGGAAGGTCCTTGGGAAGACATTCAACCTCAACCTCGTGGAGGGGGGATTCAAGAACGCCCCCTTCCCTTACACCTACGGGATTCCCGATAAGGTGCAGCGAAACATGGGCCCGCAGGGCTACACCGCTTTCCACTTCGTAAAAATCAACGTGGAGGATGCTCCCTTCGACAATACTGCGCTGGGTGTCCTTTACAAAGGCTTCGTAGGTTTTTCCTTCCACTTCCACCTTGACGATGGTACTTTCGGAAATATTCCTGACCTGGCCGGAAAACTCACGCCCGTCAAGATCGATGGTAACGGAGGTCCCGCTCCGGCCATACAACACCGCCGGTATCCTGCCCTCCCGCCTCATGCGCCGGGCTTCCGCCGATCCCCTACCGGCCCTGTTCCGGGCCGACAATACTACTTGACTCATGCCACAACTCCTTCTGCTAATCAGATATCCGAATATACTTCTGGGACGACAGGGTTCGAACCTGTGCATGCCGGAGCCAAAACCCGGTGGCTTACCACTTGCCTACGTCCCAATAAAACTCACACTGCCGGGTTTTCCCGGCTGCAACAGGCTACCGGCAGCACCCGATACGCGGAACGGCTTGCTCAATGATCCGCCGCACAATTTATCATATTTCTACAGAAAAATCATCCTCCCCATTGCCGGAATCGTAATGGTCCAGAATTCTCTTCTGGAGTTCCGCCCGGAATTCCGGGTTAATGGGGTGGGCAACATCTTTGTACTCGCCGGCCCGTGTCTTACGGCTGGGCATGGCAATAAAAACGCCGCTTTTCCCCTCGATGATCTTCACGTTATGTACAACAAAGCAATCGTCAAATGTAACGGTTACATACGCCTTCAATTTACCTTCTCCGGTTACTTTACGAACCCGGATATCAGTTATTTCCATGGGCGTCTCCTTTTAGCGATGTGGCTAACAAAGTACTAACATTGTAATACCCGAAACGCCGAACACGCAAGAAAAAACGTTACACAAACAAAAAACCGATGATCCGCCAATAACCGGGCCGCCCTTTCCGCATCTCCTCCATCTGTGAAAACTCCGAAACAGGTGGAACCCGCTCCGGATAAACCGGTAAAACCGGCGCCTGAGTCCCGCAACACGGAAACAATACGCCGGTATGCCACTGCCTCTTCCCCGGATCCGGCGCCAAGGACCGAAAAAAAGTCATTCCAAAACGGCCAGTCCCCAGGACCGGCTTCCAAAGCCCCGATAAGCGCCTCCCGGCCGGGCCCCGTGTTTTCACCGCCCCCGGCGCAGCGCCAGGCATCCAAACGGCGGAAAGCCTCCCCGGTAGGACTGGAAAACCCGGGGTTCACCAGCAGCACCGGCCAGGGCCGGGGCGTTTCCAGCGGAACAATCCGCTCCCCCCGTCCGCTTACCCAGGCCGTACCGCCCGATCCAAGCCCCGCCGCCCCGTTAATCCCGCGGGAACCCGGCAGGTCCGGCAGAAAGAAGGGGACATCGCTACCCAGCCACAGGGCCATGTCCCGCAGTTCCGCCGGGCTTAGGCCCGTCCCCGCCAGCACATTCAGGGCCCCCAGGGCCGCGGCGGCGTTTGAAGAACCGCCCCCCAGACCGCCCCCCAGGGGCACGCGCTTTTCCAGGCCTATCCGTATGCCCCGGTCAAACCCGGTACGCTGCCGGAACAGGGACACCGCCCGGTAGACGATATTGTCTTCCGGCGAAGCCGGAAAATCGTCCCGGGGAAGCGGGGAATTAAGGAGAACCTCGCAAACCCCGTCCTGTTTCAGGATTTCAAGGTCCAGGGTATCCCCAAAATCCAAAACCTGGAAGATGCTTTCCAGATTATGGTACCCGTCGGCCCGGCGCCCCCCCACCGAAAGGTGCAGGTTGATTTTGCAGGGAGCGGGAACCTTGATCCGAAACATCGCCTGAATGTTTATAATGAAAAACAAGCTCTCTGTAAAGGGCGAAAAACACTAAAAAAGCAAAAACTAGTTGACAGACAATTAAAGTCTCCCTTATGTTTCAAGAAATATCATGAGGAAAGGAGAAACTGTGGTTTCAAAGAGACCGCGAGGTACGGGGTTTCTTACGCAGCCATACCTATCCGAAAGTAAACCGGAGATGTACATGAATACCCAAAGGATTCTTACGAATGAAATGGAGACTCTGTGCCTGATGCCTGTCAGCGACTCGTTCAACATCATGGAGAATTCCAGCATACCGGATGCGACCGAATGGCGGTACGCCAGCACGGAGCTGCCCCCGGTGAACGGGTTTTTGCCGGATCAAGAGGGGTCTTGTCTTCCTTTTCCCAGCCTGGCTTTTGGCGACGAGGATGAGGACGAGGACATTGATGACGACGAAGACAATTTTGATGACATGGAAGATGACTTCGACGATGATTTTGACGATGATGATGATGACTTTGACGATGACGATGATGACGAGTTTGACGATGATGAGGACGAGGACTACGATTATGACGACGATGCAGACTACGATGATGATTTTGAGGAGTAACAGCCTCTTTTCCCAGGCGGTCTAGCAGCCTGTTGTGCGAAGCGCAACAAACTCTAGCAGCCTGTTGCACAACAGGCTGCTAGGGGAAAATACGCGGGGCGGCGCTCCAAAGCCGCTCCAGTTCATAAAAATTCCGGGCCCGTTCGGACATCAGGTGGACCACGACGGCTCCCAGATCGGTGAGCCGCCAGTCGTCTTCCACTGCAAGCCGGGATCGGGGGGAACGCCGCAGAATATCCAGGTTCCGCTCCCGGCAAAAATCCTTAATGTGGCGTTCCAGGCCCTGCAGGTGGGAAAGGCTTGTAACGGTGGCAATGACGAAGAAGCTGGTCCAGCTGTTACATTCCAGCATATCCAGAACCGCCACATCCGAGGCCCTGTGTTCGCGGAGCAAAGCCCCCAGAGCAAGGGCCAGGTCCCGTGAATCCGCGGGGGAAAAACCGGTAGTACCGGTATGTTGTTCATTCGCCTGTAACATAGCGTCCATCAAAATCCCTGCCTATAATAAACGTAAAATCGGACCGGTATTCAAAAATCTGGAACTCCAGTTCCGCCTCCGGGTTTTCCTCAAGGAGGATCTCGGAACGGATATTCCGGCAGCGGAGCAGTTCCCCAAAGGCTTCCGCTGCCTCCAGAAGGCCCGAACGGTCTACGATTTCCGAATAATCATAATCGTTATCCACATTGCCTATCGAGATAACATCATACCCAAAACCCCGTAAAAGTTCCGCCGTGCGTCCTGCCAGACCGGTGATATTGGTGCCGTTCAGTACTTCTACTGTAAAAACCCGGTCCGAAAGGGAACTTTCGGTCTGCCTGGTAATTGCCCCCAGGGTCTGGCCGACGATCTGCTTAATCAAATTGCCGTCCCAGGAAGGCAGGAGCAGGGTCTGCCCGGAAATTTCCCGGACGGTCCCCCCCACTATCTGAACATTGGTCCGGTCCGTATCAATAAGGGCAAATTCGCCCAGGAGCCGGAGCCAGGTCCGCCGGTTTATATTGGTGAAAAAAAGCCCCTGAAAAAGGTCGCTCACCTGGGGATTGGATACATCTTCCCACATCTCCCCCAGGCGTCTGATAAAGCCCAGAAAAAAACGCTGCCGGCGGAACGAAGCCATCTCCTGATCTTCGTCCGGCATTTCATAGGTAATATAGTCAAGGGCCTTGCTGCCATCCAGCCGTACCAGGCCCGCGGGGAACAGGATGGGGGGATTGGTGTACTGTTCCACGGAGGAGGGAACAAATATCTCCACCCCCTCAAGCAGGTCCACCGCGTCTGCCAGCTTGTCTTCCCCAAGGACCATGAAAAAATTGATCTCAATTTCCAGCAGATCTTCGATCTCGTTCTCAAAATCCCCGATTTTTTGCCGGCTATACAGGGCGTCGATCCGATCTACCCGGTTGATCTGCCGGATGATAAGCCCCAGATTGCGGGGAATGTCGAAAATCGCCGCACGCCTGGTGGCGGGGTAGTACATAAGCACAAAAGAACTAAGGGGTTTGCCGTCTTTTTCCAGCACAAACAGCGTATTGATGACCCGGTCCCCGGAAAGGGCCTCCTCTATCGGATCGGTCCGCAAAGAAAAGGCAATGAAAATTATCCCGCCGGCAAGGAAGATAAGGATGGCGGCCAGCAGGAAACCGCTGGCGTTTATCTGCGATCTTCTCACCGGGAAGCCCCGCGTTCTACCTGTTCCAGCAGCCTGAGAGTACCTTCAGACAGCTCAAACTTCTTTGTCTGCAGCCAGGCAACCGTTTTCATAAAAATTTTCCCAAAAAGCCGGTCCAGGCCCCGCTCACCGGTCCCCGCGTATTCACGGAAATCCCGCAGCCGGTCTTCCACCCCCTCCCGTGACGCTTCGATCTTGTCCGCAACGTACAGGGCCTTGGCAAGGGGGCCCATAAGACCGGAACCGGTGGTATGGTACCTTACCGCGTCCAGAATTGCCTGATCCCCGATACCGTAGCGTTCCTCAAGCAGCGCCGCGCCGGCCCGGCCGTGGAGCAGCGAGGGTTTCTTGTTTTCCATAGGTGAAATGGGCAGCCGGTCGGTCCCGGCCAGTCTGATAAGTTCAGCTTCCTCCAGTTGCTTGCCAATATCGTGGACAATGCCCGCCAGATAGCCGGCAGAGCTGTCCAGGCCGAAGATCCGGCACAGGTCCGAGGTCATTACGGCAACCTGCCGGGAATGGAGAAACCGGGGCAGGGAAAGGGTCCGGCGGACCTCCTCTTCCATGCGGACGACAAGGGCGGGGCTCAGTGCGGAAGCGCCGGCGGAGAACCCGTAAAGGCCGCGTTCTTCGATAATGGCCCGCGCCCCGGCGGGGACCAGGTAGCGCCAGTGCGTTCCCTGCCGGATAGAATCCCGCACCTGGGCGGAGGATATATTCATGACTTCGTTCTGCAGTTGACGGCAGGGATAGGGGTAATCCCCGGCTTCCGGAATGGTCCGCCGGGCAATGATAATATCGGCCAGGGAGAGGATCCCGCCTGAGTTTTTCCACCTGGGGAAATCCCGTGCCAGATCATCCCCCAGGATAAGGGCGGGTTTAGCTTCCGGCAGGTAACGCCGGTAAATATCGGCCAGGGTATCCACGGTATAGGACACCCCCTCCCGCCGTATCTCGCAGTCGTCAACAAGCAGCCGGGAATCCCCGGGGACCGACGCGGCAAGCATGGCAAGCCGGTCCTGGGGGGAAGGGGCGGCGGCGTCAAGCTTAAAGGGGGAGCGGAACGCGGGGATAAGGATCACGCGGTCGTAACCAAAGGCGGAGATCACCGCGTCGGCCAGGTAGAGATGGCCCAGATGCACGGGGTTAAAACTCCCCCCCAGAATCGCCAGCCTCATCCTAAGTCCGCCAGTCGTACCAGTTCCCCCGTCAGGGCTCCAAGGCCCGTTCCTGAGAAAACTGAGATCCCCAACACCTTTTCCTGCGGGTAATGGGCCGCCAGTTCCCCCAGCCGCTCCGCGGTTCCCTCCAGATCCAGTTTGGTTCCCACGATAAGCCGGGGTTTATGGAGCATGGCCGGGGAAAATGCCTCCAATTCGGCGCAGAGTACCCGGAAAGCCTCCAAAAAGTTATCCGCCGACAGATCAACCAGGAAAAGCAGGGCCCTGGTCCGGGAGATATGCTTCAGGAACCGTATCCCCAGCCCCAGGCCCCCGGAAGCGCCCTCGATAAGGCCGGGAATGTCCGCCAGGATAATGTCCCGGTCATCCACCCGCAGGACCCCCAGGCTGGGGATCTTCGTTGTAAAGGGATAGGGGGCAATTTTTGGTCTGGCGTTGGTAAAACGGTCCAGCAGGGAACTTTTTCCCGCGTTGGGAAACCCCACAAGGCCAATATCCGCGATGATCCGCAGTTCCACCCGCAGTCTGGCCTGTTCCCCCCGCTGCCCCGGCAGGGCCTTGCGGGGAGCCTGGTTGACGGGGGATTTGAAGTGGATGTTCCCCCAGCCCCCTTTACCCCCCTTGAGGAAGACAAAATCGTCCGCTTTTTCGCCAAAATCCCGGATCAGATCCCCCGTTTCGGTATTTTTAAGCACCGTTCCGGGGGGCAGGGGGATGATCACATCCGCCCCGTTCCTTCCGTAACGGCCGCCCCCTTCGCCGTCCCTGCCGTTTTCCGCCTTAAACGATTGTTTGTACCGAAGATGGGAAAGGGTACGCAGATTCCGGCGCACGGTGAACACCACATCACCGCCCCGGCCCCCGTCGCCCCCGGCAGGTCCGCCTCTGGGGACATATTTTTCCCGGCGGAACGCTACACAACCGTTACCGCCGGAACCGGAAGACACTTCTATCAACGCCTCGTCGGCAAATTTTTCCAATTTTCCAGATCAAAAAAACCGGGTACTGGACCGGCCGGACCGGAACCCGCACCGGACAGCGGAACCGTCCCGGCGCTATTCCGCGGTGATAACCGAGGCCAGTTTCCGGCCCCGGCGCTGAGTAAAGCTGACCATCCCGTCCTTGAGGGCAAACAAGGTATAATCCCCGCCGCAGCCCACATTGCTGCCGGGGTGAATCTTCGTTCCCCGCTGCCGGACAATAATGGTACCGGCCCGTACCGGGCTTCCCCCCGAAGCCTTAACACCAAGGTACTGGGGATTGGAATCCCGTCCGTTTTTTGCGCCGCTGCCGCCCCGTTTGCGAGCCATGTTAATCCTCCACAGTTCCTATTGGACCGGTTTCAAACCCTGGGGTTTTGAAACCGCCTGTATAGTTATACTACAACAATCCGGGTACGCTTCCGAAACCGACTGCAGGCCCTCGACAAGAAAGGTCCCCACCGCGGCCAGAAAGTCCCGGCCTTCCGCATCGTAATCCACTTCCATCCACAAAAGGCCCCGCTCCGGCGCGGCGCCCCGTAAACTGATGCCCCTTCTGCCGGAAAGAGTCCGCAGGGCGCTCCGTGCCAAGACCGACACGGTGGCGCAGACAAGATCCCTGCCCCTGCGCCCCCAGCCGGCGTGGCCTTCCACCCGGCATGCTGTAAGGAGTCCGGCCCCGTCCAGGGTTACACCGACCCGTACCACAGCCTATACCCCGGCAATATCCCCGATTTTAATGATCGAGTACTGCTGCCGGTGCCCCTGCTTACGGCGGTAATCTTTTTTCGGTTTATACTTGAACACGATGATCTTGGGATCTTTACCGTGAGATTCTACCGTGGCGTTTACCGTTACGCCCCCTATATACGGGGTCCCCACACTTACCGGCCCCTCTTCGCCTGAGACCAGCAAAACTTTATCAATATTCAGGCTGGAACCCGGTTCGGCGTCCAGCTTGTCAACTTTAAGCAGGGCGCCTTTTTCGGCCTTGTACTGTTTGCCCTTAAATTCCACAAGTGCGTACATGCTCGTATCCTTGGAAAATGAATAGTCAAAACCCCCAAACCGGAATTTGGGGAAACCGTTGGAGTTATACCCTGTTTTGGGGGGCTTGATCAAGGGGCCTTGAGGAGGACGGGTAATTCTTCGTCAAAAATGGTACCGCCGCCCTGGAGGTGTTCCAGAAGCCGTTGTCTACACCACGCGTACTCCCCAAACAGGGCCGCGGCCCGTTCAACATCGTCGTAAACCTTCCAGGGCCCGCACAATTTACAGCCGGCCCCCCGGTAGTATATAAACCCCAGCACATCGTGGGGCGGATAGCCCAGGAAGAAACCGATTTCATGGGGGAATTCCCGGCTCTCCTGAAAACGCCGGCCCAGACAGCGCAGAAGGGCCTGCAGGCCCTCCGAAACCGGATAGCCGAACTCTTCCAGCGACCGCCGGGCCTGCGGAGCTTCCAGGGTACGTTCCAACAGGGAGGGCCTGAATACAAAAATCAGGGGATTGTGGCCGGGCCTGGTCAGACTAAGGAACCGGATGCCCCCCGGTACGGCAGTCCCCGTACACCGGGGCAGGGGGCCGGCAAACAGGGCGGCGGGCTTTTTTCCCAGCAGGACCGGCGCAGCGGAACGGGCCAGCAGGGTTTCAAAATTTTTATCCGGCAAAAAAGCGCCTGAAGTACTCATGTGTTATATTATACTAACATATTGGCGTTTTTCTGTCAAGGAGTTTGCTGCAACTGGCCACAGGGCGGATTGAAATCAAAACCGGCCCATGTTAAGTTAAGAAGGAATAACAAAGGAAGGTTCGGCATCAGATACGGTTACAGTTTCGGCACACAGGGTAATTCGGGGGCAGTCAGGCGGGGGGTGATTATCCTGGTCTTTCTGGCGATGGGCTTCCTCTCCCTTATGATTGGCGTGGATTCTTCGGTTACCCCGGCGAATATTATCAGGCTTAACGAAAAGGCCCTGCGGACTCTGCTGACCAGCCGGCTGCCCCGGACAATGGCGGTGATTCTGTCCGCATCGGGCTTAAGCGCGGCGGGGCTTATCATGCAGGCCATAAGCCGCAACAAATTCATGGCCCCCTCCACCAGCGGCGCCACCGACGCCGCGGCCCTGGGGGTACTGCTCTCCTACATCGTCCTGGGCCGCTCTTCCCACCTGTTGCAGACGGTTTTCGCCTTTACCACGGCCCTGGGCGCCACGGTGCTGTTTACCCAGATCATCAACCGCCTGAAACTGCGGGACCTGGTGTACGTACCCCTTATCGGCATGATGTACGGCGGCGTCTTGTCCGCCCTGAGTACCGCCATAGCCTACCGTTTTGACGTGATGCAGATCATGTCCTCCATAAACCTGGGCAGTTTTGCCCGGATCGGGGATTTTTCGATGATCTACGTTATTATCCCGCCCCTGATTCTGGCGGCGATCTACTCTACCGCCTTCAGCATCGTGGGGATGGGGGAAGATTTTTCCAGAAATCTGGGCATGGCCTATAACCGGGTCATATTCGGGGGCCTTATGATCGTTGCGGTGATCACCGCGGCCTCTTTTGTGGCAGTGGGTCCCCTCCCCTTTGTGGGGCTGATCATCCCGAACATGGCCGCCTATTTTTACGGCGACAACCTGAAAAAAACGATTATCGACGTAATGCTGCTGGGGGCCGTTTTTGTGCTTCTCTGCGATATAATCAGCCGCCTGGTGATCTTCCCCTACGAAATGTCGGTGGGTTTTACCATCGGCATTGTGGGGGGTCTTCTCTTTATGGTTTTGCTGATAAGGATGACACGGCATGGAAAAGTCCCGCGACACGCTTAAACGGGCCCTCCCCGTGTTTGCCGTCCTTGCGGCGCTTATCGTCCTGGCCGTGGTTCTGTACATCTACGCCAGAACCTCCCTCAAGGCCCTCCGGCTGGGAATGTCCATGAGCCGGGACGCCTACGCGGGCATTATGGCCCGGACCATCCCTTCGCTGGTCGGCATGGGGCTTTCCGCGGTGCTGGTGGCGGTACTAAGCCTTAGTTTCCAGACCATCACCGAAAGCCGGGTACTGACCCCTTCCATGATAGGTTTCGATTCGGTGTTTATCGCCACCCAGACGATCCTGGTTTTTGTGTTCGGTTCCTCAAACCGCTGGTTTGCCAACGCCGTCCTTAACTACCTCCTGTCAGCCGGGGTGATGGTAGCGGTTTCGGTAACCATGTACGGGATCATGCTGAGAAAAAACAAAAACAACATCGTCTTTCTGCTGCTCTTTGGCCTTATTCTTTCGGGAATCGTAAGAAGCGGGGTAAACTACATCGAAGTCCTGATGGATCCGGACGAATTCCAGCAGGTCCGCTCGGCAACTTCGGTAACGGTGAACAACATGAACACCGCCATTATAGGTATCACCGCCCCGCTGATGATCCTGCTTACGGCAGCTATGCTTGCGCGGCACCGGATCTACGATGTGATGAGCCTGGGGGAGGCGAATGCGGTGAATTTGGGCATAGCCTATACGTCGGAACTGCGCCTTAACCTGCTGCTTATCGCGGCGGGGATGTCCGTAGTTACCGCGATGATAGGGTCCCTTACGTTTTTGGGCCTGATAGCGGTCAATATAAGCCGGGAACTCTTTCAAACGTACCGGCACAAGATCCTCTTTACCGGCGCGGCCCTGACTGCCTCTTTTGTCCTTATCGCCGGGCAGACCCTGGTGGAACTGCTGGAATACGCGGTCCCGGTTACGGTCATCATCGACCTGGCGGGCTGTTCCTATATGTTTTTTTTAATTCTGCGGGAGAACCGGGTATGATAGAGGTTAAGAACGTCCGCCAATCCTACGGCGACCACGAGGTACTGCGGGGAATAAACCTGGTACTACCGGAACACAAGGTAAGCGCCCTTATCGGCGCCAACGGCGCGGGGAAATCGACCCTGCTTAACGTGATCACCCGGCTTTTACCCCTGCGGGAGGGCGCGGTGCTGTTGGACGGCCGGGACATGGGGGACATGAAAAGCCGGGATATTGCCAAAACCATCGCGGTGTTAAAACAGTCCCACCACATCTCCATACGGATAAGCGTTGAGGATCTGGTGGCCTTTGGGCGTTACCCCCACAGCAGGGGACGGCTTACCACGACGGACAAGGCCAAGATCGGCGAGGTAATCGCCTACATGCGGCTTGAAGACATCCGGGACCGTTACCTTGACGAGCTTTCCGGGGGACAGCGCCAGCGGGCCTACATCGCCATGGTCCTGGCCCAGGACACCAAGTATATTTTCCTTGACGAGCCCCTCAACAACATGGACATCCACTTTTCCGTGGAAATTATGCACATCCTTTCAAAACTGGTAGGGGAACTGGGCAAGACCGTGGTTATCGTTGTCCACGACATCAACTTCGCCGCGGCCTACGCGGATCACGTCATCGCCATGAAAGACGGGGCCATAAGCGCCGAAGGACCTGTGGACCGGATCATCACCAAAACCATCCTGGACGGCATCTTCGGCTTCGATTTCAACATCGCGGAGGTGGCGGGCAGGAAGGTGTGCCTGTATTTTCGTGACGAAACGACGCGGAAATGATAGGGAACCGGGTCTGTTCCAAAACCCGGCTGGTACGAAGCTCCGGTTCGATGGAACAGGCTCAAATGTTTTCCGTAACCTCATTAATGATAAAAACTCGATATTCGGCCTAATTGTTTCTCCAATAGGGGGGAAACCTGCATCCTTCTTGACTAAACCCATAGACCTACTATATTATTATATCCATCAAACTAGTAGGAAACAATGGAAAAATGAACCAAACCGACACCTACGAAACCAAAGGCTGGCGCCGGGTCTTTCAGGAACTCTGGGGCTTCACCAA
Source organism: Treponema sp. (assembly GCA_031278715.1). Taxonomy (GTDB): domain Bacteria; phylum Spirochaetota; class Spirochaetia; order Treponematales; family Breznakiellaceae; genus JAISFT01. Next base: position 24,172 of record JAITJW010000108.1, read on the forward strand.
AAATTCCCTGGGTAATTTCTTCTCCCTGGAATTCCTCTCCGTCCTCATCCCCATCCTGCTCCTGTGGGAATTCCTCCCCCGCTGGAAGATCATCCCCGAAAGCCTCCTCCCACCCCTCAGCGTCGTGGCCCGGCGCTTCGCCTTCATGCTCTGGCACAAGCAACTGGTCTTCCACATCGCCTGGAGCATGGGCCGCTTCTTTACGGCCTTCGCCATCGCCGTTGTCCTGGCCGTCCCCATTGGTCTCCTCATGGGCTGGAACCCCAGGATCCGGGCCTTCATCCTGCCCCTCTGGCAGCTCCTCTCCCCCATACCGCCCCCCGCGTGGGTCCCCATGACCATCATCCTCTTCGGCATAGGCAGCAAAATGCACATCTTCCTCATGTTCATCGGCATCTTCTACCCCGTCCTCTTCAACACCTACCAGGGCATCAAAGACACCGACCCCCGCTACCTCGCCTCCGCGCGCGTCTTCGG
>JAITJW010000116.1 GCA_031278715.1 Treponema sp.
GTGGCGGGGATGGCGGTAGCCGAAGAGGTAAGGAAGTATGCGCAGAGGAAAGGACTGTACGTGCTGGTACAGTCGGGGGACTCGGTTACCGTGGCGGATACGCCTGAAAACTTCAAGGCACGGGAGTGGTAAGAGACCGGCATGATTTAAGATGCAGACAACGTGTGGGTTAGTATAAAGACAGGGGGTAAAGCAATGACGGCAATGACAGCAGGGGGTGTACTTTGGGGCCGGGGGCGGGCGGAATTCCGTTTTTTATCTGTTCTGGAACGCCAAAAAAAGCCCCAGTTTGTCTGTGCCTTTTACCGTATAGGTTTTTTCTTTTCCGTACTGATAGACCATTACTTCTACGTCGTTGTCATCGGCGGAGCGTATGTTTATGGTAACGACTTCCGTCGGCAGTATGGAAAATTTGTATTCATCCCCTGTGGCAAGATGTTTTGTTTCATTTTTTGTAATCATTCCCGCCGTAATTGCCGGCTTGTCGTAGTATTTTTCATCTTTTATTTTGGAATCAAATATACCGTCGTAGTACAAATTCTCGTTCAGCTTTCCGTCTGCCTTTAGCACCGCTCTGCCGTGGGAGATTTTTATTCCTACACTTATGGCGGATGACGAAGAGGTGGTTCTTGAATGAAGGCAGGAGGCGAATAGAAGCAACGGTACGACAAAACCAATGAAATATATCTTCCTGTACGACATATATTTCCCAGTAATTTTATGATATGTCATAGATGTGTTCTTGTCAATCGCTGATAGCCGCAGGGCAGCAATTCTCGGTTTCAAGCATGAAACGGCGCCTTGAAAAATTTGGCGGGGCCCGGCGGAGGGAGCCCCTGCCGATAGGCGGGGCTATCGTCATTTTACCGGCTTTAGGGTAAACTTGCCTGAGTAAACAGGAGGTTCTGTATGAAACGTTATTTGAATGAATCGTCGCTTGTTCTTTTTCAGGGTGATTCCATTACCGACTGTGGCCGGGCACGGGACGATGGAAGCGATCTTGGCGATGGGTACCCCGCCGGGGTTGCGGGGCTTTGGCGGAATCTGTTCCCCGGTTCCGGGCTAAGGTTTTTGAACCGGGGGGTTTCGGGGGATCGAAGCAAGGACCTGCTGGAACGCTACGATGTGGATTTTAAGGCCCTAAAGCCTGACCTGGTTTCCGTTCTTATCGGCATAAACGACACCTGGCGCCGGTACGATTCCGGCGATCCGACATCCACGGAGACCTATGAAAAGAATTACCGTACCCTGCTTGAGAATCTGAAGCGGGATCTTCCCCGGACGGCTATCGTTATCATTGAGCCGTTTCTGCTTAACTCCGATCCTGCCAAGGCCCTGTGGCGCGAAGATTTGGACCCCAAGATCCAGGCTGCACGGCGTTTGGCAAAGGAATTTGCCGATGTCTTTATCCCTATGGACGGTATTTTTGCCCGTTGCGCGGTGGAAGGGATAAGCGAGACAGATATGTCCGCCGACGGTGTACATCCGGCGCCCAGGGGCCACGGTATCATTGCGGCGGAATGGCTCAAGGCGCTGGGAGTCCTGTAGCGGCCGTTTCACAAGCGGCTGTCCCTGCTGTCCGCCGGATGCGGAAAAGTAAATCCATAAGGGGGACCTGATACGGTGGATGATAAGATCCTTGTTGTGGACGATGAGCGCGAAATTGCGGATTTGGTTGAACTATACCTGAAAAATGAGAACTATTCGGTTTTCAAATATTATACTGCCAAGGAAGCGCTGGAATGTATCGAAAAGACTGATCTTGACCTTGCCATATTGGATATAATGCTTTCCGGCACAAGCGGCCTTGCTATCTGCCAGAAAATACGGGACAGGCATACGTATCCAATTATCATGCTGACCGCAAAAGATGCGGAGGTGGATAAAATTACAGGATTAACGCTGGGAGCGGACGATTATATAACAAAGCCCTTTCGTCCTCTGGAACTGGTTGCGCGTGTTAAAGCGCAGTTGCGCCGGTATAAAAAATACAATGGTGTAACGGCACAGAACGCTGATATAATTGTCCATTCCGGCCTTGTCCTTAATATAAAAACCCATGAATGTCTCTTGAACGAAAAGCCGCTGTCCCTTACCCCTACCGAGTTTTCGGTTCTCAGGATACTCTGTGAGAGTAAGGGAAATGTGGTAAGTTCCGAGCAGTTGTTTCACGCGATATGGGGTGATGAGTATTTCAGCAAAAGTAATAACACCATTACCGTGCATATCCGGCACCTCCGTGAGAAGATGAATGACACCGTTGATAATCCGAAATACATAAGAACAGTATGGGGGGTTGGATATAAAATTGAAAAGTAAGAAAACAGACAGAAAAACCGACTACTCAAAAATAAAACGCAAGCTTTACCTGTATGTCCTGGTTGCGATACTAATAGCTGTCATTGTTGTAGTGTTCTTGCGCGTATTTTTACAGCGACAGGGGGTTGTGGGAGACGGAATTGTAAGTTTTCTGGAAAACAGGTTTTATTTACAACACCAGGACGCAATGATAATATATCAGTACGCCATACGGAATAATATGGGAATCTTTATATCCGTTGCAATTGCCGTCTGTTTTTTCTTTTTGTGTCGCATTATACTCTCCAGTTTTATGAAATATTTTGATGAGGTGAATGATGGCATAGACTCACTTATTCAGGGTGAAGGCAGGCAAATCGAACTTTCTGCGGAAATGGCCTTTTTAGAACAGCGGCTAAACATGTTAAAGCAGACACTTGAGAAACGTGAGCAGGATGCGAAGCTGGCCGATCAAAGAAAAAATGATGTTGTTATGTATCTGGCGCATGATATTAAAACGCCGCTTACCTCTGTTATCGGTTATTTGAGCCTGCTTGACGAAGCGCCGGACATGCCGGTGGAACAAAAGGCAAAATATGTGCATATCACACTGGACAAGGCGTACCGGCTCGAACAGCTTATCGACGAATTTTTTGAGATTACACGTTATAATCTCCAAACGGTTACGCTTTTGAAAAAGAATATCGACCTTTACTATATGCTGGTACAGATAACTGACGAATTTTATCCGCTGCTTGCCGCGAGCGGTAAGCGGGCGGTCATTCACGCTTCCGAAGATTTGGGCGTTTACGCCGATCCCGATAAGCTGGCGCGGGTTTTTTCCAATATTCTGAAAAATGCCGCCGCGTACAGTAAGGACAACAGTGTTATTGATATAACGGCCGGTCTTTCCGGGGATGTGGTGTCTATCACATTCAAAAACGCCGGAAGCATCCCCAACGACAAGCTTGCGTCTGTATTTGAAAAGTTCTTCAGGCTGGACGCCGCCCGTTCTTCAGACACAGGCGGCGCGGGTCTTGGCCTGGCAATTGCCAAAGAAATTGTCGTTCAGCATGGCGGGCAAATTTTCGCCGAAAGCGACAACAATTACACAACATTTACGGTAGAGCTTCCACTCCAGCCCGCCGTCTAAGGAAAATCTCAAGATCATTTTTATTTTATCTTAATAAATTAACAAGCTAATATTAAAAGACGGCCCGTTCTTGCGCGGTAAACTTATAGCGTAAGAACGGGCTTTTTGTTTTGCCAGAGGGGGATGTGGTGCAGATATTCGTCATGGAAGGGTTTGCGGTGTACGTATGAGCAGAAAAAGATTGGGGATTACAATTTATGGCTGTGGGCAGGATGAGGCCGTTTTGTTCCGGAAGATGGCGCCCCGCTTTGGCATTGTACCGGCGATCACGGATGCAGCGGTATCTGAAGCTAATATTGAACTGGCATCCGGAAACCGCTGTATCAGTGTCGATCATAAAACCAGAATTCCAAACTCCGTTCTTTTTGCGCTCCGCCGGGCCGGTGTAATGTACATTTCCACAAGAAGTATCGGATATGACCATATTAACATAAAATGTGCTAAAAGTGCCGGTATTTCGGTTGAAAATGTCATGTATTCACCCGACAGTGTGGCCGATTACACAGTAATGCTGATATTGATGCAGATGCGGAATGTAAAATCCATTATCAGCCGTGCGGATATTCACGATTTCAGATTGAATGATGTACGCGGGAGAGAGTTGCGCGATATGACCGTTGGGGTAATTGGAATGGGGCGTATTGGCACAGCGGTTATGGACAGGCTGCGGGGCTTTGGCTGCCGTGTATTGGCCTATGACCAATGTCCTAAACCATTTGCCGGCTATGTTCATCTTGATGAATTGTTGCAGCAAAGCGATATTGTAACGCTGCATATACCGCTTAACGCGGGCACATACCATTTTATTAATCGTCAGCGTATCGGACAGATGAAGCACGGCGTATGTATTATCAATACCGGACGTGGTTCACTTCTTGATACCGAAGCTCTTATTCCGGCGCTGGAAAGCGGCAAAATAGGCGCTGCGGCGCTGGATGTCCTTGAAGGGGAAGAAGGTGTTTTCTACTTTGACTACAGAAAAAAACCTATTGAAAACAAACTGTTGCTGCAGCTTCAAGAATTACCAAATGTGCTTATTACTCCGCATACCGCCTATCATACAGAACACGCGCTAAACGATATTGTTGAAAATACAATTGTCAATTGCCTGAAATTTGAAAGTGAAATTTGAAAGGAGAAGACAGCATGGATAAGTTGAAGATAGCGATCATATTCGGAGGCTGCTGCGAAGAACATGCCATTTCCGTTAAATCCGCACAAGAGGTTGCAAAAAACCTTGACATTGAAAAATATGAACCGTTCTATATCGGAATTACGAAAGACGGTATTTGGAAGCTTTGCCATTCCCCTGACGCAAATTGGGAGAGCGGTAACTGCCATCCGGCTATACTGTCGCCGGACAGAAGCGTACACGGATTAATCGTTCAGGAACAGGGACAGTACAAAACGATCCGTATGGATATGGTGTTTCCTGTTCTGCATGGCAAACTTGGTGAGGATGGTGCAATGCAGGGTTTGCTGGAACTTTCCGGCATCCCCTATGCAGGCTGCGATGTTCAAAGTTCTGCTTTGTGTATGGATAAATCCCTTACTTATATCGTCGCCGCAAACGTGGGAATTGCCACGCCAAATTTCCGGACACTTACGCTAAACGAAAATATTGATGCCGGCCGGTTTGTGTATCCTGTTTTTGTAAAACCGGCCCGTTCAGGTTCATCGTTTGGCGTCAGCAAGGTATGCCGGGAAGAAGATTTACGGGGTGCGGTAGAAACCGCACGGCAGTATGACACGAAGGTGCTGATTGAAGAGGCTGTTACCGGCAGCGAGGTAGGGTGCGCGATATTGGGGAACGATACGGATTTGATAGCAGGCGAGGTAGATCAGATTTGTCTGTCTTATGGTTTTTTCAGAATCCATCAGGAGAATAAGCCTGAAAACGGTTCAGAAAATTCCACGGTAATCGTTCCTGCCGGTATTTCGGCAAAGGCGCGTGTGCTTGTTAGGGAGATGGCAAAAACCGTGTATCGTGCCCTGGGATGCAGGGGACTTGCGCGAGTGGATATGTTCCTGAAGGAAGACGGGAGCGTAATACTAAACGAAGTTAATACTTTGCCCGGTATGACCTCATACAGCCGTTATCCGGGAATGATGGCGGCCGCAGGGCTGCCGTTTGCCGGCGTGATCGACCGGATTATATGGCTGGCAATGAAAGGGGGGAAACGATGAAAAACGATTTTGTCTTTGTGGACGAACTTGTATCCGGAATACGCTGGGATGCCAAATACGCCACATGGGACAATTTTACCGGTAAACCGGTTGATGGATACGCAGTAAATCGAATTGTTGGTACAAGAGCTTTATGCGCAGCTTTGGAAAAAGCGCGGGAAAAAGCCGCATCTTTTGGTTTTGGCCTGCTTCTTTGGGATGGTTACCGTCCTCAATGCGCTGTAGATTGTTTTCTGCGCTGGTCAAAACAACCGGAAGATGGCCGGAAGAAACAGAAACACTATCCGAATATTGACAGATCCGAGATAGTTGAAAAGGGGTATGTAGCTGCCAAGTCAAGCCACAGCCGGGGCAGTGCAGTTGATTTAACGCTTTATCATTTAACTGCCGGTACGCTTGTTCCAATGGGCGGCGATTTTGATTTGATGGATTCGCTCTCACATCATGGGGCAAAGGGAATTACGCACGTCGAAGCGAAAAACCGTCAATGCCTTTGTTCCATCATGGAATCCTGCGGTTTTATGTCATACGATTGTGAGTGGTGGCATTATATGCTGAAACACGAACCTTATCCAGACACGTATTTTGATTTTTCCATTGAGGCTGTTCCAAAACCGTGCGCGTTTAGCGCACAGTCAATTAGTTTTGGAACAAGCTCCATTGTTACAGAATATCTTTTAGCGCGGAACTGTCCGCAGGAATAATGCTGCTCTGCGGGCTACGTTCCATGACTTTTGCCAAAGAGGGGGGGACGGGGACAGGGCCGGTAAGGAGTTCCACAGTTTCGGCGAATTTCGCCGGGTGGGCGGTGGAAAGAATTCCCAGGGGGCCGGAAACAAGACCGCGCTCCAGAAGCTTATCCGCCGCGGTCCAGCCCACGCTGCTGTGGGGGTCCAGAACATAACCGGCCAGGGCGTGAACCGCGCGGATGGTATTGCGGGTTTCGTCATCGGTAACAAAGGCGCCCAGGATGGATTCTTTCATGTCCGTCCAGGACAGATGGGCGGCCATACGCTCAAAATTGCTGGGGGTCCCTACGTCCATGGCGTTGGAGATGGTGGCCTGCGAAGGCCGGGCAAGGTAGGTCCCGCTTGAAAGATAATCGGGGACGGTTTTGTTGATATTGGTGGCCGCCACAAAGCGCCGGACCGGGGCCCCCATCTTCCAGGCGTAGACGCCGGCGGTAAGGTTCCCAAAGTTGCCGGAGGGAACCACCAGGGTGATGGCCTGGCCCTTCCGTACCCGGTGTTCCGCAGTCCCCGCAGATCCTGTAGCTCCCGCAGCCCCCGGCGCTTCCCCGTTCCGCGCTGAACGGTCCTGCCCGGACGCGGCGGGACCGTAATCCCCTGTCCGGGGGCTGGCCTCCCCGCCGGGATCAAGGCGGCCCGCCAGGGCCCGGCCCGCGGCGGCGGCGTAGTAGGCTGCCTGGGGGATAAGGCGGGACACGTTGATCGAGTTGGCGGAGGAAAGGTTAAGGCGTTTTTTTAGTTCTGCATCCGCCAGGGCTGCCTTAACCATGCGCTGACAATCGTCAAAACTCCCTTCCACCGCCAGGGCGCTGACATTGCCCCCCAGCCCCGCTATCTGCCGCTCCTGCAGGGGGCTTACCCGGCCCCTGGGGTACAGCACGGTAACGGAAATACCCTCTACCCCGAAAAAACCATCGGCCACCGCGCCGCCCGTGTCGCCGGAGGTAGCCACAATGATCCGCAGGGGCTTATCTTCCCCCCGGCGGAGGTAGGAAAAAGCCCGGGCCATAAAACGGGCGCCAAAGTCCTTAAAAGCCGCCGTAGGGCCGTGAAAGAGTTCCAGTACCTGCCGGTCCGCTACTCCGACAAGGGGGGCGTCAAAGGGATAGGCTGAGTAGACTATTTCTTCCAGCGCCGGGTCCGGTATGTCGGGGTTTACCCAGGGTTTAATGGTCTCAAAGGCAATGTCGCGGTAGTCCATCGTTCCCAGGCAGGAGCGGACCGCTGCCGGATAGGGGGGAATTTCTTCGGGCACAAAAAGCCCTCCGTCCGGGGCAAGCCCGGCCAGGGCCGCGGCGGTAAAATCCACGGCTTCCGACTTGTTACGGGTACTGAAATAACGCATGTGCGGCCCGTTATTTTTTTACCGGCCTGGTAAGATTTCCGGGGAACACAAGGTTAAGGATGATCCCTACCACGGTGGCAAGGGCCACACCGGCCAGTTCAAACTGCAGGTCTTTGGTAATGGCGAAGGCCAGTCTGCCGCCGCCAATGCCGATGACGAAGATCACCGATGAAATCGTAAGGTTCCGTTTGTCTTTGTAGTCAACGCCGCTTTCCACGATGGTCCTTAAGCCGCTGGAGGCGATGATTCCGAAGAGGAGCATGGAGATACCCCCCAATACGGGGGTAGGGATAGTCCTGATAAGGGCGCCGAACTTGCGGAAGAACGACAGAATAATGGCGATGACCGCCGCCCCGCCGATAACCCAGACGGAGTACACCCTGGTAATGGCCATAACGCCGATGTTTTCACCGTAGGTAGTGTTGGGCGGGCCGCCCCAGAAGGCCGCCCAGGCGGTCGCCAGGCCATCACCGGTAAGGGTACGGTGAAGCCCGGGGTTCTTGTAAAAATCCTGCCCCACAACTTTGCTGGTTACCAGGGTATCTCCCAGATGTTCACAGATAGTGGCAAGGGAGACAACGATAAAGGTGAGCATTGCCACCGGGTTAAAAGCGGGAATACGGAACACGGGAAGGCCGAACCAGGGGGCGTCCCTGACAACCTGGAAGTCGATGATGTGGTAGGCCGGAAAGAAAAGGCCCATGATCAGGGTAAAAAGATAACCTGCCACCAGGCCGATAAGTATGGGGATAACGCTGAAAAAACCCTTGAGGAAGATATTCGCCCCCACCGTTACTGCCAGGGTGAATATGGCGATAGACAGGAGTACCAGGCTGTATTCGCCGTCCGCGCCGCCCCCCTGGTTCATGGCCATAGCCATAGCGGTTGGGGCCAGATTAAGGCCGATAACTACGATAACCGAGCCGATAACTACCGGGGGCAGGGCCCGATCCAGCCAGGAATAGCCGGTAAATTTGATAATAGCCCCCACCAAACAGTAGAAAACGCCCGCCGCCACAGCGCCTCCCAGGGCGTAGGCCATGTTGGGTCCTCCGGGACCGCCGGCTATGGCGATGATAGGCGGGATGAACGCGAAGGAGGAACCAAGAAACGCGGGGACTTTGGCGCCGGTAAGCAGGATGTAAATAAGGGTCCCCGTACCCGCGGTAAACAAGGCTGCCGCCGGATCCAGACCCGTCAAAATGGGTACCAGAATTGTGGCCCCAAACATGGCAAATACATGCTGGACGCTTAAGGGTATCCAGCGGCTCAGGGGTGGCCGTACACGGGGCCCCAGAGTTTCAAACTGCTGTAACATGATTACCTCCATAACAGCCCAAGGGCGGTGGGGCTTATTATAATACTAAAAACACGTTCAATGAACCGGCGGCGCATTGCTACGTTAATCCTGGTTCAACCCCGCAAAAGCTTTGTCTGCCTGGGTAGTGAACCAGCCAAGGATGGCCTGGGCCCGGTTGGTAAAGGAGCTGCCGATCCGGTTCCCCAGGCCGGGAAGGGCCGCGGCCTTGGCCAGAGAAACGGCGTAGACTAAAAGACCATCCCCGGTGTCAATGACGGCCACCAGGGAACGGAGCCTGTCTTTGCCCACCGCGGAAATAATGCCTATTTTGAGGGCCGTAATGTTCCGTTGAATGAAAACAAAAAAATCGGAACCGCTGCGGTAGCGGTACTCGTAGATGTTATCACCAAAGGTAAGGTCCCGCTGACGGGCGTAAAAGCTAAGGTCCGCGGGAAGTTCCGGGTAATAGGGATCGGCAAGTTCCTGTTTCGTATCCGGTGAATCGATCACCCGTGAATATTCGTAGAAGGTTCGCATGGCCCCGCGGCTTGCAGAGTAGTACTGGATACCCTCCAGGCTGGAAATAGCCAGCGTACTGTTAAAGATGGCGACCCGTTCAGCGTTACTCCAGCCGGACCGGGATGCGGACGGTGGTTTTTTATAGAAGATCAGGCTTTCGGCCATGATACCGGAGTCCAGCTCCGCCAAAGTCCCCTCCACAAGGGCCAAGGCCCCCCCATGCCGGGGACTAAGGGTGGGACTTGGGTTTCTAAGCTGGACCTGGGAAAGGGTTTTACCGGCCCGCAGCTCCGCCGCCGCCTCTGGCCCGGCCAGTTCTTCCAAGCTCAGGGCCCTGGCCGGGGTGGGGACAAGAAACAGAAACAGGACAAGGACCGGCATTAACCGGTACGCAGAGGACAGGATCGGGGCGTATACCATCAACGCGCACCGCTGCGATAGTAGACCCGCACCTGCTTGTAGAGCCCTTCCCCCTCGCTCTTGGTCTCCACATCGGCAATATCGTTCAGCGTGGTGTGGATCAGGCGGCGGTCAAAGGGGTTCATCGGTTCCAGAAGGATGGAACTGCGGCTTTCCCGCACCCGGTCCGCCACCGTGTAGGCAAGCCGTACCAGGGATTCTTCCCGCCGGATACGGTAGTTTTCACTGTCCAGGATGATCCGCATATCCTCCCGGCCCTGGCGACCGGCGTAAATGTTGGCCAAAAGCTGCAGGGCATCCAGGTTTTTCCCCTTCTTCCCGATGAGGATCGAAGAAAACTCCGACTCAATTTTGAGCCCCAGCTTCCGGTCCTCCCGGAACAAAACGCTTACCTTGGCGGCGTAACCCATCCGTTCAAGAAGCCCTTCCGTAAAGTCGATCATGGTACTTTCAAAACCGGTTTTGGGTTCCGGATCGCCGTAGACCGGCTGGCTTTGCCCCCGCCTCTGCGTTTTTTCCGCCCTGGTTTCAGGTTCCTCCCCCTCCCCCGCATCATCCACCGAAACTTTTTCGGACGTTACCGGCTTTTCCGTATGGACCTGAATTTTTACATAGCCCCGTTTGAACAGTCCCTGCCGCTGGGTTTCCAGAATTTCCACATCAAAATCGTCCTTCTCAAGCCCCAGCTCTTCCGCCGCCCGGTCAATGGCTTCCTTTTCGGTACGGCCTTCAAATTCGTATACCATATATTTACGCTCCTCGCGGTTAAAGATTACACATCGTCCGGGTTTTACCCCTGTCGAGCCTGTTTCAAAACCCGGCCGGTTCTGAAACAGGGCCCCTTACTTTTTCTTTTTTCTGGGGGCAATAACGGGCCCCTTGCCGTTCTTTGCCTTAAAGACCTCGGCGCCGGTTTTGGCGCTGTTGCTTGTCCCTTGTGCCAGTTCCGCCCGTTTTTTGGCAAGGTACTTGTTGATTGTCAACTGCTGCACTATGGTCAGGACATTTGACATGATCCAGTACACCAGAAGCCCGGAAGGTACGTCGTAGAGGACGAAAAAGAAAAAGATGGGCAGGGCGTACTGCATGATCTTCATCTGGGCATTGCTCTGCTGATCCGGAGTCTGGGTAGCTTTACCGTAAAGCAACTGGGAACCTACATAGATGAAGGGGAGAAGCCGGATATCGGTCCAGCCCAGAATGGGCAAACTGAAATTTTCAAAGTGGAATACCGACTCGGGAACTGCAAGATCCGGTATCCAGCCGGGGATAAACATGGCCCCCCGCAGGTCAAAGTGGTTGTTAAAAAGGTTGTACATGGCAAAGAAAATGGGAAACTGCAGCAACATGGGCAGGCAGCCGGAAAGGGGATTGTAGCCCTCTTTTTTGTAGAATTCCGCCATTGCCATGTTCATTTTTTGGGAGTTATCCTTGTATTTCTCCTGAATCTCCTTGATTTTCGGGGTCAGGGCCTGCATCCGCAGCATCGATTCGGAACTTTTTTTGGTAAGCGGAAAGAGAAGCACCTTGACCAGCAGGGTTAAAAGGATAATCGCCACCCCGTAGTTATGAACAATCCGGTTAAAAAACGTGAGCAGCACCTTCAGAATCGTTTCCAGCGGCGCCAGGAGCCCCTTGGAATTGGCAACTTCTACCAGCTGCATGTCCCGCAGGAAAAAGCCGTTGGCCCCGGTGTTGTAGGGCTGCAGGTCCTCCTGGGTCTTGGGGCCCAGGTAAAACCGGTACACATCTTCATTGCGGGGGGAACTTAGCTCCTGCCGGGAAATGTAGAGCCGGGATGCGCTGGGAAGCCCCGGTTCCGGCAGGGAGGAAAAGACCAGATCGTATTGGGGCAGCAGAGGAATGGCAATAAGGGTAAAATACTTCCCTGCAATGGCGGACCATGATGCCCGGCTGTTGTTCAAAATGGCAGGACTTCCCTCGCTTACCTTTTCCTGCTTCCTCTTGCCGTTGGTAAAGCTAAAATAGTTCCGGTACTCGTAGCGCTGGTCCAGTTTTTCAAATGCCGGACCAATTTGGGGGCCAAAACCCAGGGTATAGGCCGCCGCCGTTGCGCCGGGATTTCCGGGAAAACTGAAACCCGTCATCGAATGTCCGCCATCCAGCGCTACTACCAGCTCAAACATGTACTCATTGGGTTTTAAGGTGTAACGTTTGGTCAGACGGAACTGTCCGCCCTCCGGAGACATGAAGTCCTGGGAAAAAATCACCGTGTAGGGATCCCCGGCGGGACGCTCTACCCTGAACAGGGCGTCTAAGGGCTGGGTGTTCATGCCGCCAAAGGCCACGCTAAACCCCTGGACCCCCCGGTCCCCGCTTAACAGCATTTCCAGGGGCCCGGAATCGTCGTTGTGTTTTTTAAGCTTCCAGGAAACAAGGTCCCCCCCGGCGCTGCTGAACTCCGCGATTACCAGATCGGTTTCAACCGAAATCCGCTGTTCCCGCAGGGTCTCCGCCTGGCTCAGGTCGGCGGTTGTAAGCTGTCCCGCGGCAGGGGGAGGGGTATCGGCGGGAACCTGCGGGGTTTCCGGAGCCCCAAGACCGGGAACCGGGGTGCCGGTAACCACGGGAACATCACCGGAAGTGCCGCCGGATGCCGGAAGAGCGGGCTGGACGGGAGGGTAAACAAGGCCCATGATGAAATAGAAGCCCAGCATCACCACAATCGAAAGTACAACAGCCAGAATAGTTCTTTTTTCCATGCAAATTCCTTATTGGCGGATACTACGTAACCGGGTCATAACCGCCCGGATGGAAGGGATGACAGCGCAGAATCCGCTTGATTGTCATAAAACCGCCCCGGCAAACCCCGTACTTTTCCACTGCCTGGTACGCATAGGCCGAACAGGTGGGGACATAACGGCAACACGAGGGGAAATAGGGAGAAATGGCATATTGATAAAAACGGATCAAAGACAACGCTGCTTTCCGTATGAAAACCATGATTCAACTTCCGTTTAGAAGAAGGCCGGCCCGGGCACAAAGCACGGTAAACTGATCCATGCGGGACCTAAGCCCCCCGGCCCCGGAATTTTGCAGCCCTTTCGGGGACTCCGGAGGCGGGTAAACCAGCAGGACCAGATCGAAACCTGAGACAAGACGGGGCCGTAGCAACCGGTACGCCTCCCGCCCCAGCCGCTTGGCCCGGTTTCGTGCCGGGGCATTGCCGAATTTCCGCGCCAGGGTAAAACTTATCCGGTTATAGGGAAGGCCGCTTTTCATCACAAACAACTTGGCGCCCGGACAACTGTAGGCCCTTCCCAGCTTAAAAACTTTCCGTATCCCTTCGCTCTGTTTTAACCGCTCGTAAGTCCGGAACCGGAAACCAGGACCGGACTCTTCCACACCGTTAATAAGGCTTCTTCTCGTCGGAAACCGTAAGCTTGTAACGCCCCTTGGCCCGGCGGCGTTTCAAAATCAAGCGCCCCCCCCGGGTTTTCATCCGTGCCCGGAAGCCGAATTTACGGTTCCTTTTTACCTTGCTGGGCTGATACGTCCGTTTCATTGGAACATCTCCTATATATAAAACACATAAGATCGCTTTTAGGCTGCCCGGGGGCAACAAAGGATAGTATAGACAATTTAGCCAAGGCTGGCAAGGGGCGCTCTTTGAACGAACCGTCGGTTCACTCCTTTGCCGCGTCCATGTTCATCACCTGGGCGGGGGCTTCGGGAGAGTCGTGAGGAAGTTGCCAGATCTCTCCCTTGTGCTGCTGGCAGCATGTCAGCTTGGAATATCACCCCTTTTGTGCCATACTTGAGGCTGTTCCAAAACCGTGCGCGTTTAGCGCACCGTCAATTAGTTTTGGAACAAGCTCACTTAGTACAATATTTTCCGGGATACCCCTCTACAACCTGTTTTGGAGGATCCCAGAGGAGTGGTGTGTGTATAAACCAGTAGACCCAAAGGTTAATTTTCCCAAAATGGAAGAGGAGATACTTGCCTTTTGGGAACAGCATCACACGTTTGAACAATCCCTATCCCGGCGGGAAGGCGGGGAGGACTACGTATTCTATGACGGCCCCCCCTTCGCCACAGGACTCCCCCACGTCGGCCACTTTTCCCCCAACACCATCAAAGACATCGTCCCCCGCTACCAAACCATGCGAGGCAAAAAAGTCGAACGCCGCTTCGGCTGGGACTGCCACGGCCTCCCCGTAGAAAACCTCATAGAAAAAGAACTAGGCCTTAACTCCAAAACCGACATCGAAAGCTACGGCGTCGCCCGCTTCAACGAAGCCTGCCGCGCCTCAGTACTGCGCTACGTCAACGAATGGCGCCAAGTCGTTACCCGCCTGGGCCGCTGGGTGGACTTCGACAACGACTACAAGACCATGGACCCCGCCTACATGGAAACCATCTGGTGGGTCATGAAATCCCTCTGGAAAAAAGGCCTCCTCTACGAAGGCCACTACATCCTGCCCTACTGCCCCCGCTGCGCCACCGTCCTGTCCAACCACGAACTTAACCTGGGCGGCTACAAAGATGTCCACGACCCCGCCATCACCGTCCGCTTCAAAGTTAAGGAGGGGGGGAGCCCCCCCCCTGCCTCCAGCCCGCTTCGCGGTCTTTCGGCCCCCCCCTCTGCGGGGGCACAGGGCCGGTCCCCGGGCGCCCCCGCAACGCCCCCACCTCTTCCCGACAGCGCCTACTTCCTGGCCTGGACCACCACCCCCTGGACCCTCCCGTCCAACCTGGCCCTTACCCTGGGGCCGGATATTGACTACGTGCTGGTGGCGGACGCGCAGTCCGGCGGCAAAGATCATTACATCCTGGCGGAAGCCCGGCTCCCCGCCTACTACAAAAACCCCGCGGACTATCAAGTCGTCTGGAAAAAGAAGGGCGCGGATCTGGCTGGAATCGCCTACGAACCCCTGTTCCCCTACTTTGCCTGGGCCGCGGAGCAGAATGCCTTCCGTACCTACCTGGGGGATTTTGTCTCCACCGAAGACGGTACCGGCATCGTCCATACCGCGCCGGGTTTTGGCGAAGACGACGCCAGGGTCCTTAAGGGTACGGGCGTTCCCGTAATCTGCCCGGTAGACGCAGAATGTAAGTTCACCGCGGAAGTTAGCGATTACCAGGGCGTTTTTGTGAAAGACGCGGACAAGGCCATCATGGAACGGCTTAAAGCCGAGGGCAAACTTGTCAAACGAGAGCAGGTACTCCACGCCTACCCCCACTGCTGGCGCTGTAACAGCCCCCTCATCTACCGGGCGGTGGGTTCCTGGTTTGTCAATGTAGAGAAGATCAAACAGGACATGCTTGCCGCCAACAGCCGGATCCACTGGGTACCGGAGCATATCAAAGATGGCCGTTTCGGCAAGTGGCTGGAGGGCGCACGGGACTGGGCCATCAGCCGGAACCGCTACTGGGGAAACCCCCTGCCCATTTGGAAATGCCCGGACTGTGGCAAGACCATCTGCGTGGGAAGCCGGGCGGAACTGGAAGAACTGTCCGGGGTATACCCGGAAGACCTCCACAAACACTTTGTAGACACGATCACCATTCCCTGTGCCAAAGTCCCCCCGGAACAGGGAGGCGGGGCCGCCGCTTGTCAGGGAACCATGAGACGGATCCCGGAAGTATTGGACTGCTGGTTTGAATCCGGCGCCATGCCCTACGCCCAAAACCACTACCCCTTTGAGAACAAGGAATTTTTCGACCACCATTTTCCGGCGGATTTCATCATGGAAAGCCTTGACCAGACACGGGGCTGGTTCTACACCCTTACGGTCCTGGCGGCGGCGCTCTTCAAAAGACCGGCCTTTAAGAACTGCGTAGTGGGCGGCATTGTATTGGCCGAAGACGGCAAGAAGATGAGCAAGAGCCTGCGGAACTACACGGACCCCATGGAACTGGTAAATACCTACGGCGCCGACACCCTGCGGCTTTTTCTGGTCCATTCCGCCCTGGTCAAAGCCGACGATCTCCGCTTCAGTGACGAGGGGGTCCGGGACGTACTCAAAAGCATCATCATCCCCCTGTGGAACGCCTACAGTTTTTACGTAACCTACGCCAACATCGACGGGGTAAGCCCCGCCGCCGCGCCGGAAAACCCCTCGAACCCCCTGGACGCGTGGATCCTCTCCGAAGCGGAAAACCTGGTGGAAAAGGTAAGCGGCGCACTGGACGCCTACGACATGAGCCGGGCCGTGGATCCCATCGTGGAATTTATCGATCTCCTCAACAACTGGTACATCCGCCGCTCCCGCCGCCGCTTCTGGCGCCCCTCCGGAGAAGGTTCCGATACGGACAAACTGGAAGCCTACGGCACGCTTTACGATGTACTTAAAACACTGATCAAGGTGGCGGCCCCGTTTATGCCCTTTACGACAGAGGCCATCTGGCGGAATCTCCGGTGTTCAAAAGAGACAGAATCCGTACACCTGGCGGACTTCCCCCTTATCCGGGAGGAGCGCCGGGACCGGGAACTGGAGTACCGCATGGCCACGGTACAGCACGCCGTGTCTATGGGCCGGTCCCTGCGCTCCCAGTACAACATCAAAGTACGTCAGCCCCTGCGCATGGTGGAACTGGTTACCCGGAATGTGGAGGAAAAAAACGTACTCCTGGAAATGGAGGACATTATCCGGGAGGAGCTGAACGTTAAAGAAGTCGTGTTTGGGGACAACGAGGAAGACCTGGTAGAATACGAGGTAAAAGCCAACTTCCGTATCCTGGGTAAAGAACTGGGCAAAGACATGAAGGCCGTGGCAGCCAAGATCGAGACCCTCAGCCAGACCGAAATCCAGGGCCTCTTGGAAGGAGCCGCCCTGGTACTTGAGGTGGGGAACCACTCTGCGGACGCTCCGCCACGAACGGTGGACGCTCCGCCACGAACGGTGGACGCTCCGCCACGAACGGTGGACGCTCCGCCACGAACGGTGGAGTCTCCACCGCGAACGGTGGAGATCACCGCGGAAAAACTGGATATTCGGCGGATCGAGAAGGCCAATCTCCGGGTCCTCAACGAAGGGACCCTTACCGTCGGCCTGGACACGGAGATAACCGAAGAACTTTCCAAAGAAGGGGATGTTCGGGACCTGGTGCGGGGAATTCAGAACCTCCGTAAAGAAGCAGGGCTGGAAGTTACAGACCGGATCCGCCTGTTCCTGTACGGCCCCGCCGAACTTAAGGCAGCCTGGGAGAGTTTTGCCCCCCTGGTGGCCGGGGAAACCCTGGCCCGGGAAGTTTCCTGGGCCCCGGTGGATGGACAGAAACCCCTGGAGGACAACCGCTGGTTGGTAAAAATTGAGAAACTTTCGTAACCTGGCGCCAGGCGCCATTTTTGCCTGTATGCTGGCGGCCTGCGTCAGCGTCCCCAAGCCTGTGGACCCTCTGTTGGAACAGAGGATCCCCCTGGATGAGGGCGCTATGGCCTATGCCGTTGTCAATGTGCCGGAAGCCCGGTCCATTCTGGATCACGTCAATATCGAAGGGTATAGTTCCGTCCAGGTGGCGGAAATCCTGGACAAGACCCGCCTTGCCGCGGTGGCTCTGTACTCCCCGGAAAGCGGCCGGGGTATCCGGGCCGTAACCTGGGGGACTTACCCCAGCACACGGGCCGGCCTGGCCTTTAGCATGAGCAAAGACTGGAAACGGCGGCGGTCTGCATCCGGAAAATCCTACTGGTATTCCTCCGCCTACGGCCTCTCCCTGGCTGTAAGTCCGGGCCAGGCTTTTGCCGCTGTGGCGCCGGCCGCAGTGCGGGAGACGACCGTGACCCGGGGAACAACCGGGCCAACGGCACGGGAAACCTGGGAATCGACCGAACTGGCGGCCGGCCCCTTTACACAGGGCCCCGGAATAGAGGTCCCCGACGGCTTCAACGCCTTCCGGCAGGGGACCAGCCTGGCCCTGTGGATGGACAAGCCCGCCGAATCCCTGGATCGCTTTTTAAGCGCCCTGCGAATCCCCCTTAAGATCCCCGCAGAGCAGCTCATGGCCGGTTTTTCGGCCCTGCCCCCGGATGCGGACTTAACCTACAGCCCCGGCGAGGCAGCCCTGGAACTTTCCGGGCCCCTGCACGAACTCAAACTGCGCATCAAGGTTTCATCGGAGGCCAACGCCCGTACCATGATGACCCTGTTTTCCACGGCCCGGATCTTTATCTTTCGGGCCGGGAACCAGGCGGGCGTAGACCCGGAGATCTTTGAACTCCTCAGCCTCCTCTTTTCCCGGCCCCCGGAGCAGGATGGCGTCTACCTTACCCTGCGCAGCCCGCCCTTGGATGAAGAGGGCATTGCTTTACTTTTCAACCTGTTTTCAGTATATTCACATTAAAAGCCGGTTACAAAATAAATGGGGCTGTTTCAAAACCAGCGGGTTTTGGGACCATCTCAGATAGTTTTGGAATCGCTCCAAGGACAGCTATGCCTACCTACGAATACGAATGTAAAACCTGCGGCTATACGTTTGATGTTTTTCAGAATATGAGCGATGCTCCGCTCAAGGCTTGCCCGCAGTGCGGTAAAGAAGTACGCCGCCTTATCAATGGCGGTACAGGCGTTATTTTTAAGGGTTCCGGTTTTTACGTTACCGATAAGAACAAAAGTTCCGGTAAAACACCCCCCGCGCCGCCTAAAACCGATAAAAAACCGGATGCCGGGACGGACGCCGGAAAACCCGCCGCCGCCGACAAGAGTGTTGACAGTACCCCCAAGCCCCAGGCAGAAACCGGCAAGGTCTAGCAGCCTGTTGCACTGCGGTTTTATGCGCAGGGCGCAGCAAACTCCTGGCAGCCCCGATACGTGGAGTACTAGCAGATGGGTAAGAAACCCCGTTTTTTCTGTGATAACTGCGGCGCCGAAGTAGTCATGTCGGCAAAGAGCTGTCCCGCCTGTGGGCGTTTTTTTGCCTCCGTCCGTTGTCCCGCCTGTGGTTTTACCGGCAGGGAAGAAGATTTTGTCCGGGGCTGTCCGTCCTGCGGCTATTCTACCCCGCCGGCCGGTCCCTCCGGCGCCGGGAATCCCAAAGCCAATTCCGCAAAAGGTGTACCCTGGTCCGGGAGGCGGGGGCAAGCGGCGCCGCGGGAACCGGGTTTCGCACTGCCGTTCTGGCTTTACCTGGTCGCCGTCCTTGCCCTTGTCTGTGTTCTTGCGCTTCTTTACAACTTACTGCGTTAAAATTATTACGTTAAATGGGAAAATTACGAGCATTTTGAGCTATTCCCAAAACTCGGTTAGTTTTGGGAATAGCTTTGGAAAAAGCGGCCGAATGTCCGCTTTTTCCTCTAAATCTAAGGTTGCTTTCCCAAAAACTGAAGTTTTGGGAAAGCCTCTTTTATCAAAACGGGCCTATTTTATGATTAGGCGCTGGCCTTCCGCACCTGTGGCGGGGACTTGCTGTTTAACTTTCATGGTAATACTGTGCAGAGTCCCTTCCCGCTTCAGTTTGACAAGGTAGATGCCCATCTTCTTGTCGCATACGGCAATATGGGCCAGAACCCAGTCTTTAAGAAACAGGACAAAATCGTTGGCGCTGACTTTTTGACCCGCCTGAAAGTCCTGAACCTGGCGGAGTACCTCTTTAACAAAGTCCGAGTGTTCTTTTTTGTGGCTTTTGTAATCCGGGTAGTTAACCCGTTCCATGATCTTTTCTTCGGTACTAAAGTGATAACCTACATAGTCTACTGCGGCGCGGATTGCGCTCATAAAGGCAACCTTGGACTTGTCCCAGCCCAGGACGCTTGCTTCGTGGAGTCTGTTGGTAAGGTTGATCAGTTCCTTGTGTTGATCGTCAACAAGACGGATACCTATTGAATATGAATCGTGCCACTCCACAATCTGTTTTTTGGGATTCATGCTTGTTTACCTCCTCTGTCTGTATCTCTGCTCCGGATCACGTTCCGCTGAACCTTACCGCTAATGGTTTTGGGCAATTCCTCTACAAATTCCACTATCCGGGGATACTTATAAGGGGCAGTAACCCGTTTCACATGGTTCTGCAGCTCTTTGATTAGTTCCTCCGAAGCCTTGTAAGCCCGGGTCAGAACGATAGTGGCCTTAACCACCTGGCCCCGGATCGGATCCGGTACAGCAGTTACCGCACATTCCAGCACCGAAGGATGTTCCATCAGGGCGCTTTCCACCTCGAAAGGACCGATGCGGTAGCCGGAACATTTTATCACGTCATCGTTTCGTCCGACAAACCAGTAGTAACCGTCCCCGTCGTGCCAAGCCATATCCCCCGTATGGTAAACCCCGTCATACCATGCAGAACGGGTAATCTCCTCATCGTTCCAGTAACCTGTAAACAGCCCTGGCAGGGGGCCGGTTTCTAACGCTTTACCGGGTTCCTGAAACGGACTGCCGGGCGTCCCGGCGGCAGTGATACTTATATTACCTACAATGCCGTCATCGCAGGGGTTTCCCTCCTCATCCAGCAGGTTAAGGCCAAAAAGAGGGGCGGGCTTCCCCATGGAACCTGGTTTTACCGGAAGCCACTTAAAAGCGGCCGCCATCACCGATGTTTCAGACTGACCAAAACCTTCCCGAATTTCCAGGCCCGTCATTTCTTTCATTTTGTAATATACTTCAGGGCTCAGGGGCTCCCCCGCCACCGATGTATGTTCAATAAAGCTAAAATCCCAGCCGGAAAGATCCTCCTTGATAAGAAAACGGAAGATCGTCGCCGGGGCGCAAAAACTTGCCGGCCGCAGCCGCTGCAGGGCGGAAAGCATCCCCTGGGGGCTGAACTTTTCCGTGTCATAGGCCCCAATCGCGGCCCCGCAGATCCACTGACCGTAAATCTTACCCCAGGCGAACTTGGCCCAGCCCGAATCGGTCTGGGTCATGTGGACCTTGTTGTCCTGCACGCACTGCCAATACTTGGCGGTAACAATGTGACCCAGGGGAAGGCTGTGGTTGTGAAGCACCATCTTGGGCATCCCCGTGGTCCCGGAAGAAAAATACACCAGCATAGGGTCCAGTGTCTGGGTATCCGCGTTACCCCGGGGGCGGCTAAAGGTTTCCGGGGCCTTTTCAATCCCGGCCCAAAGATCGATAAAACCGGCGGGCACATCCTTTCCCGCCAGAGCTACCTTTTTTACCGTCCCGCAATCCGGCAGGGCGGTACGGATACTCTCCACCAATTCTTTATCGTCAATACCGATCAAAAACTTAACTCCCGCGATATTACAGCGGTAAATAAGGTCTTTAAGGGTAAGCTGGTAGGTTGCGGGGATGCAGATTGCGCCGATCTTCATGAGGGCAGTCATTAAAACCCAAACTACCGGCCGCTGTTTCAGGATCAGCATGACCACTTCCCCCTTGACTATTCCCTGGGCCAGGAGCATGTTCGCCGCCTTGTCGGAAAGGCGCTTCATGTCCGCGAAGCTGTAGGAACGCATCTCCCCCTGGTCGTTGGTCCAGCGCAGGGCAAGCTTATCCGGCTGTATCCGGGCCCATTCGTCAACTACATCGTAGGCAAAGTTAAAATTTTCAGGCACTTCACAACGGTAGTTAGCGTAAAAATCCTCATAGCTGTCAAATTCAATCCGGGGACAGTACCGGGAAAGTATCTCGTTCATGCTGTGCTATTCCTGGATAATGGTGATGAATTGGGCGGAATCTCCGCTGCCGTTTTCCAGGGCGCACTGGGCATGGGGAAGCCGTGCGTCAAAGTAGACGGTATCCCCCGCCTCAAGATCGTAGTCCCGGTTTCCCACGGTTACCCGGATCTTGCCCTTTACGACGTAGTTAAACTCCTGCCCCGAATGACAGACCAGGGGGGCGGGAGGCTTGCGGGTATCCAGTGTTACCAGAAGGGGTTCCATGGTCCGGCCCTTGAAATTGTAGGCCAGGCTTGAATACTCATAGCCGGGGTACCGTTCCACCTGGATGCCTTTACCGGCGCGGCAGACACTGGCGGTTTCCATCCGGGGGTCTTCACCGGTCAAAAGCACTGTGGTGTCCGTACCCAGGCGGTTTGATATCTTGTAAAGTACACTGATGGGAATGTCCAATTCGCCGGATTCGTAGCGTTCGTATGTTTCAAATGAAATACCGATGTCCCGTGCCATGTCGATAGCGCTTATTGCCATGATCTCCCGGAATTCCTTAATACGACCGCTGATCTCCTTTGGTTCTACCGGAAGGTCCGGCGGGGATAAGAACGTATCGTCCATATCAGGTACTATACCCAATCAGCCCCGTTCCAGGAAGTCCCAAAAATTGCGGGATATGGGCCTTTCGTTTTCATTCAGGATTTTAAGGGGGATACGTATTGTCTCGTCCTCCCGGCTTTCCAGGCGGCCCTCCCCAATCTTCAGGTCTGCGGTATCCCGTATCCCCTTGATCATGGCCGCAAAGCCGGAAGCGTTTTTCGGCTTTTCCTGCAGATAGACCCCGTACAGGTCCCCGGCCTCCACCTGATCGATGTGGTGAATATCGGAACCGGCACTTATGGGAAGGCCAAGTTTTTCGGCGTAGCGCAGGGCCAGGACATCGTAGTACTGCTCCCGGTTTCCTGCATTGGCTACCTCTACGGCGTCAATCAGACGAGGCGCCAGGCACACTTCCCGAATATAATTGTGCTGCCGGAAGGGGTGGGCGTGGACCACACAGCCCCCGGCGGCTTGTACCGCCCGGTATTGAGCCCTCCGGGTCCAATGCCGGGCTTCGGGGTGCTCCAGGAGCCATTCCTTGTCCAGCCCGTAAACCAGGTAATCATCACCCTCAAAGGTCTCCTCCCAGCCAAAAAACACGTCCAGCCCCCGGCGGGCCCCCTCCTCCTGGGCGTCCTCAAACCCCCGGCAGAATTCCTTAACCCATTCCCGCCAGGGAAGGTTTCGGTCCACCAGACAGTTTCCCCTGAAAAAATGATCGGTAACGACAATGCCGGAATACCCGGCGTCCAGGTAGTATGCTATATAATCCCGCCCCCGTGCGGAAGCACAGCCGCTGGTCAGACAGGTATGTAAATGTGTTTCGTAAAGATAGGCCATGCCCCTATCGTAGCATAACAGGGCCGGTAAAACACGGGCGCCGCGCCCGGGATAGGAACACGACGAACTGCTAAGTACAACTAACTGCTAAATTTCACCTTGGGGGTTTACGCAGAACGCACACTCCCAAGGCAAATTGACGATTTTTTGTTGGAGCGAATAGCCCGGTCCCCACCGCAGGCGGGGATCGCCCTATTTAGAAATCTTTGGCGGCGGCGTCCAGTTCTGCCAGGACAGCCTCTTCCGTATCCCTGTCAAAGTAGCGGGCCTTGTCCATGTGGGGGACAAAATTTACCTCATCACCCACCTTGAAAAGGTGGTGGGGTTCGGTACGGGCTACCAAGGGCTGGGTAACAGTGGTTAACCACAGGTGAATATCGGCGCCCAAAGGCTCAACCACGGTGATCTTCACGGGGAAACTGTTATCCGTTGGCCCGGCGGCGGAGAAGGTGAGGTCTTCAGGCCGGATGCCGAAGAACAATTCCTTGCCCGTGTACTTTTTAAGGTAATCCACATGGGTGGCATGGGGTTTAATTTTGAAGGAACCTTCGTCCAGGACCAGGGAACCCCCTTCTTCCAGTACCTTGACGGTGAGGAAGTTCATGGGAGGAGAACCGATAAAGCCCGCGACGAATTTGTTAATGGGATGGTTGTAGAGGTAAAGGGGAGAACCGATTTGCTGGATTTTCCCGTCCTTCATAACCACGATCTTGTTTGCCATTGTCATGGCTTCCACCTGGTCGTGGGTAACGTAGATCATCGTGGCGTTAAGCCGGTGGTGCAGATCGGAAAGTTCAGCACGCATCTGGACACGGAGTTTGGCGTCCAGGTTGGAAAGAGGTTCGTCAAACAGGAACACCTTGGGGTTCCGGACAATGGCCCGGCCTACTGCAACACGCTGGCGCTGACCGCCGGAAAGGGCCTTGGGCTTGCGGTCAAGGAATTTCTCAATATCCAGGATCCGGGCGGCCTCATGAACACGGCGATCGATCTCGCTTTTTTCAACCTTTTTGATGCGGAGCCCAAAGGCCATATTGTCATACACGGTCATGTGGGGATACAGGGCGTAATTCTGGAATACCATAGCGATATTCCGGTCTTTGGGGGGAACATCGTTCATTAACTCCCCGTCAATGTAAAGCTCGCCTTCGGTAATATCTTCCAACCCGGCGACCATACGAAGGGTGGTGGATTTTCCACACCCGGAAGGGCCTACGAAGACAACAAATTCTTTGTCTTCAACTACAATGTTGGCATTGTCCACAGCACGGACATTACCCTCGTACACCTTAGAAATACCTTTCAGTTCTACCTTTGCCATAAAATGGCCCCCTGTTAGGTTAGTTTATAGGGCCAGAATAAGGCCGATACCGAGAAAAGTCAAGAAAAAGTCAACAAAAATGTCTATGAAAACTAAATAAAACAAATTTTGTACGACTATGGTTTTATCCGGCCTCCTGATCTTCAATAAAAACATATTATTTCTATATGAAATATAGGATAACTGTATATCCAGCCAAACCTTGCTACGATTTCCCCCCTAATGCTACACTTGGCGGATATGCGGCGGAAGAAATTCGCCCGGACACGGAGTTTGTCTTGTTCCTGAAACGATTGGATATATTTGGGTTTAAGTCTTTTCCCGACCGGACCCAGGTTGAATTTACGAAGGGGATTACCGCCCTTCTGGGTCCCAATGGTTGCGGTAAATCCAATGTAGTTGATGCCATTAAATGGGTCTTGGGTGAACAGGCTTCCCGGGCGATGCGGGCCGAAAAGATGGAGGACGTGATCTTTAACGGCACGGAAAACCGCAAGTCTCTCAACGTGGCGGAGGTAACCCTTACCATTGCCAACGAGAAGGGCCTGCTGCCCCTGGACGTGCCGGAAATTGAGATTAAGCGGCGGCTCTACCGTTCCGGCGAAAGTGAGTACTACATCAACGCCCAGCCCGTGCGGTTGCGGGAACTGCGGGAACTCTTCTGGGATACCGGGGTTGGCAAGGGGGCCTATTCGGTCATGGAGCAGGGCAAGATCGATCAGGTCCTGTCCTCCAAACCGGAAGAGCGGCGCTATCTGTTTGAAGAAGCGGCGGGGATTACCCGTTATAAGCTGCGGGGGGCTGAGGCGGAACGGAACCTGGCGAAAACCGAGGAGAACATGCGCCAAGTGGAAGGTATTCTGGGGGAGATTAAGCGTTCTTACGACACTCTCAAACTCCAGTCGGAAAAAACCATCAAATACCGGGCCCTGCGGGAGGAGAATTTCAATCTGGAACTGGATATCCACCTCCTCAAGCTCAAACAGTTCAAATATGAGAGTGACGCGCGGAAGGAAACCCTGACAAAACGCAGCGCCGAACGGGATTCTATCCGTGCGGAGATGGAGGCGGCGAACAGGGCCCTGGAAGAGGGCATGGACGAGGTAAACCTGATGGAGGAAAAACTCGTCGAATACCAGAAGAATATCTACGGCCTGGCCGTGGAAAAACGGGCCCGTGAAAACGAGGCCAGACTTCTTACGGAGCAACGGGGGGAGATTCAGGGGAAGATCGGGCAAAACGAGGGCCGGGAACGGATCGTACTGGAAAAAAGTCAGGAGCTGGCCGCCGATGCGGAAGTACAAGATGCGGCGGTGCTGGATCTGCGGAAAAAGACCGTGGACATTGAAGGTAATATCTCATCGTTTCAGGAAAATATTCAAATTGCCAGTTCCCGTATCGGGGACAATGAAAGTCAGGTTCTCCGGCTGGAGGAGGAGATCCGCCAGAAAGAGCGCGAACAAGCCGCTTATGAAAAAGACCTGGCGGCCATCACGGATGATATTGTGGCCGCCCTGGATGCGGGCCTTAAGGAGGCAGGCTATTCGGTAACGGAACGCCGCGTTCTGGAGGCGGAACTGTCGGAGACCCTGGGGCGGCTTAGGACTCTGCTGGCGGGCCGGGAAACCCTGATCCGGGATCTGGCCGCGGCCGCGGGGGCGGCCGCTGAACGGGGGGGCGCCGGCGGGCCCACGTCGGGGGAACTTGCCCACATTGCCACCGGTCTGGCGGGGGCCCTGGAAGAAGCGGCCCTGGGGGCCGGCAAGGCTCTGGAACTGTTCGACAGTTACCGGAAAACTTCCCCCTCGTTTATCGACGACTTTCTTGCCCCCGAAGGGATCATCACCCAAAAACGCTCCCTGGATGCCAATATCCGGCTTATTAAAGACGGCATTGAGGAACGGAGAAACACGATCAGCGCCCTGCGCCGGGACAACACGGACCTGGGGGAACGGATCAACGAGTACCGTAAAACCCTTGAGGATCTGCGGATAAGCCGGGCCCGGATTGAAACCCAGGCCCACGCCGCCGAGGAACAGGCCCGCTTAATACGCAGGGAATTGGCAGGTCAGGAAGGGCTTCTTAAAACTGTCCGCGACGAAATTTTTCTGGACCGGAAACGGCTTGAGGAGACAAACGAAAGAATCGCCATCATGGGCGGTGAAATTGCGGAGATTGAGCAGAAGGGACTGCAGCTTCAGGCGGAACTGGGAAAACTGGAACAGGACATAGCCAGGCGGAACGGGGATGTGGCGGGAAAACAGGAAACCATCAAGAAACGGATGGCGCAGCTTAACAAGGTTCAGGAATCCCTGGAAAAAATCCACCTGGAACTTGTTCAGTCGGAAACCGAGATTAAGAATATCCGTGATAACTTCCGGGAGACCCATTCCCGTGATCTGCTGGAATTTGAGGAGCGGACATTTACCATTACCGCATCTTCGGCGGAACTAAGGGAAAAACTTGCCGCAGGCCGGGAACGGCTGCGGGCCCTGGGATCGGTCAACCTGATGGCCCCGGAAGAATTCGCGGAGGTAAAGGAACGCTACGATTTTCTTACAAACCAGCTTGAAGATCTGAACAAGGCCCGGAAGGACCTGGAAAACCTGACCGCGGAGATTCGGATGGAATCCAGCGATATGTTCATAAGGGCCTACAATAAAATCAAGAAAAATTTCCACAACATGTTCCGCCGTCTTTTTGGCGGAGGCCAGGCAAAGCTGCACCTGCTGGATGAAAATCACGTATTGGAATCGGGAATAGAGATCTACGCCCAGCCGCCCGGAAAAAAGCTGGAGAACATCAACCTCCTTTCCGGGGGGGAGAAATCCATGACCGCCGTAGCGCTACTGTTCGCCACGTACATGGTAAAGCCTTCGCCCTTCTGCCTTTTGGACGAGATTGACGCCGCCCTGGACGAGGCAAACGTGGGCCGCTTTGTACAGCTTTTGCGGGAGTTCGGCACGAAAAGCCAGTTTATCGTTATTACCCACAACAAGCGGACCATTACCGGGGCAGGTACCATGCTGGGGGTAACGATGGAGGAATCGGGGGTAAGTAAGATGATCTCCGTGCGCCTTGAAAACGAAGAACAGGAGGCCCCGCTTCCGGAGGCTGAGTCCTACGAAGATGAAGAAGTTGAATACGAAAGCGGGCGGGAACTTCCCCCCGGTATAGACGATCCTGCCCTGGTCAGCGATGCGGAACTGCGGCCCATACGGGGGAAGGACCTTAAGGAAAACCGCTAGAAACATGGCTTTTCGCCGTAGCCCCCTCTCCCGATGACACAATAGAGCGGCTTACCGGAGGCCGATCTGTCTAAAAAATCAGACAGATCGGCGGCGCACGGGGGGTTTGCCGGGATTTGAGGTCCGTATTGGGGAAAATAAGCAGCGCGAAGAACGAGAATCCTTGACTTTTCGAACATCCGGCCTTACACTACTACCTATGAACCTTAAGACGGTACTTACATCAGAAACGATTAAACTCCACCTGAAAGGGACCACGAAAGACGAGATTATCAACGAGCTGCTGGATGTGCTGTATACGGCCCATAAAATTCCCGATCGCGAAGCCGCTTATAATGCGGTTATGGAACGGGAACGGAAGATGTCTACGGGGATGAAGCACGGTATCGCCATTCCTCATGGCAAGAGCCCTACAATTACGGATCTGGTTGCCTGTATTGGAATTTCGGAACAGCCGGTGGATTTTGAAGCCCTGGACCATGAACCGTGCAGGATTTTTATCATGACCCTTTCGCCGGTGGAAAAGACCGGCCCCCATCTGCAGTTTCTGGCGGAAATAAGTTTGCTTTTCAAAAGCGCCGAAAAACGGCAGGAAATTCTGGCTACCGACACGGTGGAAGACCTGCTTAAAATTCTCTCTGTGTAGTTCTTCACCTTGTAAACGGCAGACGGCATGTTCCATGTTCGTGTACAGCCGGACAGGGGGAATAGAGCAGTTTTCCCATTTATTACAGAATGATCATTATGCGGATTCACGACGGACGAATACTTGATGAACAGGGACGGACCCTGATACTGCGGGGGGTAAACCTTGGAGGAGATTCCAAGGTTCCCCAGGGACCGCCGGCCTGGGGCTTGCAGGCGGAATCCCTTCAACATCCCGAAGAGGTGTCGTTTGTAGGACGCCCCTTTCCCCTGGAAGAGGCGGAAGGGTGTTTTGAGCAGCTTGCCCGCTGGGGTTTTACTTTTATCCGGCTGCTTATTACCTGGGAGGCACTGGAACACCAGGGCCCCGGGCAGTACGACGAAGCTTACCTGGCCTACCTGCGGAAACTTCTGCTTGCGGCGGAAAAGTGGGGAATTTCGGTGTTTATCGACCCCCACCAGGATGTCTGGAGCCGCTTTACCGGCGGAGACGGGGCCCCTGTCTGGACTCTGGAAGGGTTGGGTATAAGACCGGAACTGCTGGATGCCACGGGGGCGGCCGTTACCTGGCAACACTACGCTGAGTACCACGGGGGCCGGCCCTGTCCCCTCATGACCTGGCCTTCCAACTACAGCCGTTACGCCACAGCCACCATGTTTACGTTGTTCTTTGCGGGAAATACCTATGCCCCGGATATACGGATCGAGGGAGAACCGGTTCAGGACTGGCTCCAGGGACGCTACATTGCCGCCATGAGGCACGCCTTCCGCCGGCTTAAAAGCTGCCGGGCCATTGTGGGTTGGGGAACGATGAACGAACCCAGCCTGGGTTTTGTGGGACACCGGGATCTGGCCTCTCAGGAACAGCCTATGGTCCCCCTGGGATCGGTTCCCAGTCCCTTTCAGACCATGATGGCCGCCGGCGGTCATTCGGTAGAAATACCGGTATACGGTCTTACCCCCCTGGGGAAGCGGATAATCCGGTGGGAAACCCTGAACCCACGGGGATTATCCCTGTTCCGGGAAGGTTTTGACTGTCCCTGGAAGCAATCGGGGGTCTGGGATGAACAGGGAGGAAGTCCCCGCTTATTGCGGAAAGATCATTTTGCCCTGTACCGGGAACGGCCCCCCCATTTTGAAGATGACTTGCTTAAGCCTTTTATGACCAAATTTATCATGGCTATGGAGGAAGGCCGGAAAGCCCCCCTGTTTTTTATCGAGGGGATTCCCAACGGAGGGCACCCAGCCTGGCATGAGGGGGATCCTTCCAACACGGTAAACGCCTTCCACTGGTACGACGGTTTCAGCCTTTACATCCGGTTTTTCCGCCCCTGGTTCGGTATTGATACCACTGGCCGCCCCTTGCTGGGCAGAAAAGCCCTGGCCGCCTACTATCGGAAAGCCCTGGGGAAAGCCCTGGACTGGGCCAAAGAAAAGATGGGAAACATGCCCTGTTTACTGGGGGAATTCGGTATTCCCTACAACATGAACGGGGGAAGGGCCTACCGGACCGGAAATTATTCGATGCAGGAAGAAGCCCTGACGTTTTACTATGACGCTATCGACGAAGCCCGGCTCCATTCTACCATTTGGAACTACAGCGCCACCCATAACGAGGAAAGCGGAGACGGCTGGAACGGTGAGGACCTGTCAATCGTAACCCGGAGTCCCGATGGCAGGATCCTGGGCCGGGCAGCGGCAGGCTGGCTGCGGCCCTATCCTCTGGCTACCGCAGGCATCCCCCTGGCGTACCGCTGGGACCGGAAAAAGGGTATCTTCAGTTTTCGTTACCGGGCGGACGGGAACATAACGGCTCCTACCGAAATTTTCCTGCCCGGCGAGTATGTGGGGCCGGAACCGGAGATAAGCTGCGTTGCGGCGGAGGTACTGCCGGATCTCCCCAAGGTTTCCCCCGAATCTCCCGCAGAAGGGGGCGGGAAAAAACTCCGGTGGGAGTACCTTCCCGCCAATGGCCGCCTCCTTGTTTACCACGGAGGCTGCCAGGGGGAAATAGTGGTACGGGTGGTACGGACAGGGCCGGCGCGCCGGCTGTCCGCATTTTTATAGCCGGACCGGGATTTCAAGATTTGGCCGGTTTCAGCGGTTTTATATATTCGTCAAGTATTTTGATAATATGCGCCTGATGTTTTTTATCGTCTTTAAGCCGTATGATTTTGTCCTCTCCGTTCTTTTTTATGCATATTGTATATCCCGCGTCATAGAGGTAATAATCATAGAGTTCAAATTCGAATTTCTCCCCGACAGGATGTTTGTTTCCGTCATAATCCGTAAATTCCTTGACAACGGTATAGGTTTCACCTTCTATCAGATTGGAAACGCAGGACAACCGGCTTTTGTCCATGGGTGACTCCTTTTGTTTGCAGCGGGGAGGATCATCTCAGCATACTATTATCCGGGGTGAATGTCTATAACCCGTCTATAGCAGAATCTGCAGAAAATCCTGTGGCCCGTTAAATCTATTCTATCTTGAACTTCGATACTTCCTTAACAAGGACATTAATGCTTTCCTTGTTTTGTTCGCTGATACTGTTCACCCGGCTCACCGCCACGTTGATTTCATCTGCTCCGCCGGCCATCTCGCTCATTCCGTGGCTTATCTGCTGGGTTACCACTTCAAGATTTTTGCTTTCCTCAATGATCTGGTGGCTCCCTTCAAGCATCTCCTTGGAACCGTTCTTAACCGTCTGGGTTACCCCGTTCAAGTGTCCGATGGCTTCCAATATCTGTTTGCTCCCCTCGTTCTGTTCCTCCATGGCGTTCCTGATGTGTTCTTCCTGATCCGAAACCTTCATAACTCCCTGCTCTATAGCCTCAAATTTGTTAAGAACACTCTCGGTTGATTTGGTGATCTTATCTATGGAGTCTTTGATTTTTTTAAGAACCACGGAAATAGTCTTGGATTGTTCCCCGGAATTCTCAGCCAGTTTGCGGATTTCATCGGCCACTACTGCGAAACCTTTCCCCGCTTCTCCGGCGTGGGCTGCCTCGATAGCGGCGTTCATGGACAGGAGGTTTGTCTGGCTGGCAATGTTTTGCATCACCGCGTTGATCTCCAGGAGTCCTTCGGATTCCCGGGCAATTCCCTGAATATCTTCCGCCACACCATGAAGCCCCGCCCGGCCTATTTCGGACGATTCAATCAATTCCTTCACATTACCGGCGTTGTTGGACAGGGTTTGGGAAACAGATTGGATGTTGGCAAGCATTTCCTCAACAGCTGCGGATGATTGCGCTACACTGGAACTTTGCTGATCTACCTGGGCACTGAGCTTGTCAATGTTAAGGGTGATTTGTTCCATGGTTGCGTTAGTTTCCGTTACCGATGTGGACTGGTTAATCACCTGGCCTTTAATACTCTGAATATTGGCGGTAATCTCGTTAATGGCAGAAGCTGTCTGGCCCATGTTGTTGGAAAGTTCGTTTCCAATATCAAAAAGTGCCACGCTTTGACTCTTGATAGTAGCCACCAGGGTCCGTATTTTGTCCAGAGTCGCGTTAAAGTATTTGGCAAGGTCGCCGATCTCGTCTTTGGAACTGGTGCTAACGTTTTTCGTCAGGTCTCCCTCACCTTCGGATATATCTTTAAGCGTTGTGGCCACATTAACGATAGGTTTGGCGATTTTTCCAGAAACAAAGAAAATAATTATCGCTACAATAAATATTGAGCTTAGCCCAAGGATAATAGTGAACAAGGTCAGGGCGTTGACTTCTTCAAGGATAATATTTTTTTCTGTGCCCAGCATAAGGGCCCAGCTGACCCCGGTTTCACTGATGGTAAAAGGAAAAAGGATAACTTCCAGATATTTTCCGAGAAAAGTTGAATATACCGAAAACCTCTCTTTTTTCCCCGTCAGCACCGCATTGCTGGCAGTATTAATGTCATCGCCATAAAATACTTTTTGGGCATCGCTAAGGACCTTGCCAACATGCGCTTCGGAAAAACTGGCGATGATCGTGGTGTTATCAGAATAAATCGCCATGGCGCTGATATCCCTTAGCGTTGAATTTTTGATGATATTGTCCACTACCGGCTGGACATTACGTATGTCAATATTTAGTCCAACCCGTCCTATTACTTCATCGGTTGCACGGTGAATAACCGGCACAGTAAGCCGTATGGTATGGGTGTCTTTTGAGGCTACCGTCTGGGGTACCGGGTCGTACATTATTTCTTTCCGTGCCATTGGTCCGGTTATGGTTTCCATGATCATCGGTATATCACTGTAAGTGAAATACTCAATCTGCCCGGACCGCCGGGTATACCAGGGGGCCCACTGGCCGGTTTCAGTATTGCCGACGATTCCCGCAAAATTGGAGTCTGCGCCGGGATCAATAGTATTTGGTTTGAAGACCGCAAAAATAGCGATAATCTCATCGTCTGACTCCAGTATTGATTCCAGTACTTGATTAAGACGGGTGCGTTGTCTGCCCACATCGGTCTTATCAAAATCGCCCATGATAGCCGCCAGGGTAAAGGCGGTATGTATATGCCCTTCATAGATTATCTGGATAATCCGGCTCTGCTCCGCAGCAAGCCGTTCCTGGCTTTGATGCGCAGTTTTCATCTGCAGGGAAGATGCCCGGTTCAGTAAAATAATTGATATGGCCGCTACAATGACGACTAAAATCGAAATAACGATAGCACACAGGCGATATTTTATTTTCATAAACTTT
Organism: Treponema sp.; assembly: GCA_031278715.1. Taxonomy (GTDB): domain Bacteria; phylum Spirochaetota; class Spirochaetia; order Treponematales; family Breznakiellaceae; genus JAISFT01. Next base: position 32,852 of record JAITJW010000116.1, read on the forward strand.
CCTTATCTGTCTATACAAAATGGATGTCCATTCTCAAGACCACAAATTTGCCGGATTTTCAGGCCCGGCTTTTCGGCTGTTGAATTATGAAAGTATGGTAATATACCGTATTTCATATTTCTCCAATTCGCCATTAAAGAAAATAGGATCGGCGCTATTTCTTGTCAATGACACAGTTACATTATTGATGCCGGTATAAAAATAACATAGGTGTTATTTATAGGTTTTCTTGATAAATTTATGATTTTAATATACAGCCCCGGCAGATTAAAAATATAAACCACCGGTTTAACAAATTTTTTATTATCGAGGCTTTCCCAAGATTTCAGTTTTTGGGAAAGCAACCTTAGATTTAGAGGAAAAAGTGGACTTTTTGCCGCTTTTTCCAAAGCTATTCCCAAAACTAACCGAGTTTTGGGAATAGCTCTATCGTTAGATTTTCAATCACAAAAATCTACAGGGGGAACTTCTAAAATTTCAGCTTTTAGAGTTTTTTCACTTAAAAATGGCATGTTTTGCGTCTTTGGGCATAAAATCACAGGGTATTTCTAAAAACCGGCCGGTTTTTAGAAATACCCCGCAAGGTGAAATGAAAGCCGGCCGTAAGGCCCCATCGAAGAACCCAGGAGATTGCTCCTGGGTTCTTCACCGTTGTCAAACGTATTCCCCAGCCCCATGTTTTTTTATTTTGAGTATTCTAACAATCTTTGCCATGCATTGTTATACTGGTAAATACTCAGGTTGCCACCCAGAATATCATGTGAAGGATTGTAATAGCTTTTTATTTTATCCAAATCAAATCGATACGCAACAAAATTAGTAGACGGCGCAGCACGATATCTAATTACCCCTGGGTTACTAGATATATTTGCTTCACCGCCAAACGGGTCAATCACCCGGTTAGTATCAGTAAATGTCTGCACATGTGTAATACGTCCGTTTGAGTCCAGGTTGGCATTGATATCACCAGGGCGTATCGTTCCGTCGGATATTTCGGTTGTGAAATTTTTGATGATATCGTTAGCGGTTACTCTTGGTAAATCGTAGCCCATTAGCTGCAGCGCAAACAATATCGCCCCCGAACAATCTACTCCTGGCATGGATGAATTGAAAGGATTTTCGTAGCCCCATACATATCTTCCACCGGCAAGAATCAGTGCTGCCTGCGCAAGTTTGGTTCCAAATGAATTTCCCGATGGATTGTTTTGTAACTCTGACAAACGCTGCTCTGCATCAAGAACATATTGCTCATATATTTCACGATGCGCTGTTTCTGCGGGTGATAATTGATCTTTAATAAATGATAAGGCAGCTTCAGTGTTAACACGGATTTGCGTCGAGGTAAGCCGCATGACTATTGCATCTAACGGCGCGGTTCCCCAATACAATTCATCGATTGGTTTTTTATATTCGGATGTTTTTCTGATGTAAGACATGATATCAATTGAGGTATTAGAATTTGTGTCTATGCTGTAACGCTCAACCCCCGGTGAGAGTTTTGAGAAAACCGCATCGGCTATTGTGTTGCCGGCAGCACGGAGCAGGAAGTCCATATCCAATTCTTGGCCCGTGGTATTACCAGTCCATGATCGATCCCTTGGCCAGACGAAAGCTATGCCATCTGACATTTTATAGGTCATTGATGAAGCTTGCATAGCATGTTGCGCAACAAAAATTTGCCATGAAGTATATTCACCGTAAGCTCTGTTCGATGTTCCACCATATAAAATATTCAGTAGGCCGGTTTCTATGCCCGGTGCGCCAATTGGTTTTCCGTCCTTATATATTGGATCCCCCCTTTCGTCTGTCAGCCAGCCTGAGTTATCATTCACAAGTGTACCATTATCCATGAGTTTCCAGTAATCCCCACTCGAATCGTAGTTCTCAGATACATATTTGGCAAAGGCAGTCGTATCACCGCCCATACCAAGATACATCATCAAATCATCTATTAGTAGCCCATTTAGCGGGAGTTCGACAGTGTCATTCAGCATTTTTACTGCCATTTGGATGTGGCTTAGTACGGCTTTGAAAGTTTCGATGTCGTTATCGCTTGTTATGTATCCGTCCCGCCAGGATTCGTGCTGCAGTGCTATTGCGTTAAGGTTGGTGTTTCCTGTATCTGCTATGGTGATAAGGCGGCCGGTACCATCGTCCTGCCTTCTGGTTTGTGCCACGGTAGTAGTCCCCAATTCTCCCTGGTTAACTACGTTTAGTATATCACTTCCGGCCTCTATTCTCATAGAGGTATTCTCCGCTACCCAGTCGCCGTCCAGATAATTGGTGACTAGTATATCACGATTCTCCGAGCCTTCATAGGTTCCATACGCCAGCGACATATAATCGAGGCCGTGTTTAGCGGTGTTGTAGAGGTTACCCGCCAGATCGATGCCGCCTGTTCCGAATGAAAGGGAAGTACCGTCAAGGCCGAGATTCAGTTCCATGAGGCCTACCCCTGAGAACATTTGGCCCAGGGTTCCAAGATTAGTATCGTAATTTTCACCTAGCCGGAAGCTTGCGGTTCCTATAAAGTCCAGTATACTCCCCAGGTTGGCAATGTTCAATGTAACGCCCCCCATGTCCTCGTATGCCTGTCCAAGGCGTTCACCAAAACTGCCCTTGCCATTAATCAAGCTGTCCGCTGCGTATACCCCATAGCGGGAAGCTTCTGTAAGTCCGGCTACCCCCAGGTTGGCAAGGCCGCTAAAGAGTTTTTCATTACCTGCTGATATGACCTTGTTTGCAATACCGTTAAGTCCCACTCCTACCAGGGTGCTTACGGTACCGGACAGAGTCTCTGTACTATACAGGCTTTCTGTGAATGTTTTCGTATCAAAATCTCCAGTTTTGAAGTTTATGGCCTGTATAGCGTTTACTGCCATAGTAGTCGTATAAGATTTAATGGCGGCACTTCCCGCTTTTAAAATAATATCACCGCCGACTTTTTTGAATTTGTCAAAAGTTTTAACGATACTTTTGGCGACGTTGGTTTTGCCAAGGGCGCCAAAGCCAAGGGACAGGACTGATGTTGCGGCAGTGGTTGTCAGACTCTTCATGACTTCATCGGTAGTCCGGTAACTAAAGGATAGATCAAGACCGGAGAACAATAAATCGTCAACCATGTTTATAAGGGAAGCTGCAAAGGGAGTTATGACCCCGCTTAATGCTATTGACGTAATGTCCAGTGCAAAGTCAAGCGTATCCCTGATGGTGGGAGCGGTGAAACCCGGAGTGTATGCCTGGGCCCAGAATTTTTGATCATAGACGGCCTTACCCATTTCGGAATACCCTACGGAACTGACCATTCCGTTCCACCAAAAGTCCAGCAGGATCTTACCCATTTCTCCGGCGCCGGGATCTTCGGCGTCTTCCAGGGGGCTGTGGAGGTAACTCACTTCATCTTTCAATAGCGGTCCATAGCCGATATGGGCGCCCAATGCCCCGTCCCGTACCGTAACCAGGGCATTATCGTCGTTCCCGTTGCTGCGAAGAACCTGGTGTTCTACTGTTTTGTTGTTTTCAACGCGCCCAAAGATCATCTCTCCCCATTTGTCCAGATTCAACCTGGCTGTTTCCGCCATGTACATGATCGTATCCGCATCCAGGCCGTTTAAGGTCGCGGCGTTTAGATCCACTCCCGATACCGGACCGGATTCCGGGACGTAGAATTCATAGCGGTGTACCGTTTGGGTTACCGTATAGTTTCCAAAAAGAGCCGAATCGACGGTTGCCTTTCGTCTGATCTGTCCGTCAATCTGGTAACCATAGGATTGAACCAGCTGTTCTTCCCATGCAAGCATGGTCCTGTTTTCCCTGTCGAGCCGGCTGTATAACTGACTAATTGCCTCTTCAATAAGCTGTTGGGCCTGCTGGGCGGCAAGTTTTGCCGCGGTTTTCTGCATATCGTTGTCCATTTCACCGATTAGTTTTGCTGCCTGGGCAAGGTTTCCGGCGGTGCTTGTCCGCTTTGCCGCCGTCAGGACCTTCTGCGCCCCCAGGTCTCCGCGGCCGGCCAGGTTATCCGCTCTGGCAAGGAGTTCCCCTAAAATTGAATCTTCTAAAAGCATATCGGTATAGGATAAAGGATCGATAGTTTCACGGTTCATCCGTCCAACCGAGACTTTTGCCAGGCTTTGCTCGATTATCTGATCCGCATTATCTCCTGCGTATTCAAATAACCCTGAATTTCCCACATTTACTGCGTAAAGGTACTGATCCTCAACCCAGATCTGTTTTTCATTCACAAACTCAAGATAATTAAGGTCCCATGCCGCAGTTTTTGCCTGGTACTCGTCATTGAAATTTTTTCGCCAGGTGTTGTAGCCTTCGTTCATCCTTGAGCGGGCTTTGTTCCATTCGGAAAGCCCCGCCTGCCTAATCTGGTCTACCTGTTCCAGCCACGCGCTGTATTGGTTGAGAAAATCCTCAAAGATGATTCCCCATTCCTGTTCTTTTACGGAAAGCCGGAGAGCCGTATCTGTGTCCAGGGCGGCAAGGCCCGCCTCCCGCAGCAGCAGTATTTCATGCTCCGTGTATGCTTCTGTTGGCCGGCTGTACCGTGTCAGGGAACCGAACAGTTCCCCCTCAAGATTTATAATATTCTGCCCGTGATTTGTACTGTTCCAGCTGTTGTCTCCAAGGGCACGATCCAGTAATATCCGCATATCTTCCCGCAGGTCTTCCGTGTCAAATGACAGCTCGCTAATAAGCCTTTCGTATTCCGCGGATGATTCCCGGCGTTCCGCAATATCCAGACTGGGATCGCCGGCCCGCAGGGCCAGGGCCCTTAATTCCGCCTGCCGGTCCTGGGGAATAGACCGCGCGACATTCATCATTTCGCCGTAAAGTTCAAGAGCGCCCTGTTGTTCCTCTTTGAGCCGTTCAATTTCCCCGTTCATAAGGGCCTGCTGATTTTTTGACCTCGCCTCCAGTGCTGCGTTAAGAATACTAATAGCTCCGGTTACTGTAGAGCCTGCTCCGGCGTTAGTTTCTTCATACAGAGTTTTACTGTACACCGCTATAGCGTCATTAAATGTAACGGTATTGTTATTACCTCCGAAAATGAACAGGTTTGTCAGACCTGTGCGGAAATCGTCATAGCTTAAGGTATTTGTTTTTCCCTCTCCTGCCGGGCCCTGTGCCGAACCATAGTAGAACAGGTTCAGCTTTTCCCGTTCAGCCTTAAGCCGGACTGCCGCTTCCATCCATGTACCATATTCGTCACGGAACTGGCTATTTTGACCGTTTACAATATCCGTGTACCGGTTCCCAAGGTTTTTCACATCAGTCCACAGACTGTTGATTTGTTTGCGGGCAAACTCGGCAGTCCCGGCCAGTGCGTAAAATGTAGCGGCAAGCGCGAATGATTGAATGGAAATGGCCCAGAGGGATGGGATGAAGATGGCCCCTATCGCGGCCGCTGTCCCCGCGGCGGTGTATCCAATTGCTATTCCCGTGTAGGTTCTGACATCAACAACGTATCTTTCGTGAGTTTTCCCGATAGATTCAGATAATTTCTGCAGTGCCCGTGATTTAAGCAAATCCTCTTCACGGGAGTCGGCTCCGGTTACAAGATTTCTGTCGCGGTAAAGCAGGTAATAGGCGATATCTTCTTCCCCGCCTTTTTGCCGTATAACCCGGTTATACGCTTCCTGCAGCGCCGTTTTTCTGGCCTCGCTATACCTGGTTTTTACATCAATTCCATGGAACGATGTGTTCAGGGGAATGTCCCCCAGCGTGTAATCTCCGTTACGGCGGGGGTCCCCCCCGTTAATAAACCATGTGTTTCCCTCAGCGGAATCTTCCTGACTGCAGTATTTTATGTAAAGGGATGCCAGCATTACATCGTTAAGGTAATCGATCCCCCGGTTCATTGTTTTTTTTAGCCATTCCCCGGCCTCCCACTCGGCCAAAGTCATGCTTGTCCCACTGCCGGCCTTTTCTATGGATACTGCCGTATCATCGCCAAAGTATTTCTGAAAGACTTCTCCGTCAATTTCACTGTCCGGTTTTCGTACCGCCTCGTGGGAAACCGTACCGGCCTGTTGAAGATTTTCCAGCGTATAAGTCAATACCGGTTTATAGCCCCCGTTTCCGTCATCAACAAGGTTTACCAGTTCATACTGGCCTGGGGAAACGGATGTAAATGTTCCTACCAGCCTGCTTCGCGCCGCCTCTTCAGCAAGTTCCGCTTCCCGGACAATAGTTTCCAGTCTGACAATCGACTGAGTGGTCTGGTAGGCGGTTGCCTGGGCAAGATAGTAGGCGCGGCGGCTCTCCCTGTAGGATTCCAGCGCCTGGCCGTAATTGGCATCAGTCCGGGCCGGAACACCATTTGATATTTCATTCAGTACTTCTACGGCAATCAGTGCCCGTTCCCTGGCGTACTGTACCTGGACCAGTTTTTCCTGGGGTGTTACGTAATATTCATCATAATTGCTTCCGAAGTCTTTCAGGTAAACACTTTCCGCCCAATCGTATATCTCCTGTTTTTTGCGTAATTGAAGCCGGGCTTCTGTCATTGCCCTGTAATATTCATCCGCCAAGTCTACTACAGCGTTGTAGTCTATACAGCTCTGATCAATGGCCCGGATTGCCGCATCGTACTCATTGTTTGCATAGTCATTGTATTTCTTTTGTACCGCCGTTAAAATTTCCTCTTTTTCGGCTTTTATGGCTGCAAGTGTTTCAGCTCCTTCGTTTATGTACCGAAGTTTTTCCAATTCGTCATGTATCATCAGGCAGAGCCAGGAGTCCGTGTTTATTCCGTTCTGGAATTCCTGCCAGCTATTTTCCAGGGCCGCGCGGGCGGATTCCAGCATAAGCGTACCGGCTGCTTCCCGGTATTGGGTTTGATCCCACTCATCCATTGTGTCAAACCATATTCCAATCCGGTATATTTTTTGTTCCAGTCCTTCCAGATATGTCTTTTTAGCATCGGAGGCAAACAGTGGTTCTATTTCCATTAATGATTTACTGTCAATTCCGCTGGAGCTTATCCGCGCACGGTGGGCAGCCAGGCTTGTCAGCCATGAAGACCGGTTTTCCTCTTTTTCTCCAACGTAGTACTGGGTGTAAACTAACGCATCGGTTCTGCGTACAAGTTCTTCTGCAGATGTGGTTCTTAAATTTTCAATCAATGTGTAAAGGGCCAGGGTGTCTCCCAATTCGACACAGGAAAGAAACCATTCCCGTTCCTCATCCGCAAGAGCCGCAAATTCGGCACTACCCGTTATTTCTTCCAGGCCTGCCGTGTCATAGATACCGTAGCGCCACGAGTCATAGGCAGTGTAAGAGGTCAGGGCCTCCTGGTATTCTTTTTCACGGGATTCCCTGTCCGCCAGGCTTTCAAGACCGTTTTCGTAATCGCGGACTGCCGCATATTCCAGAAACGACATGATAAAATATTCAAGGGCCTCTTGCCCCGATTCGTTAAGGCCCTTTCCCGCGTCTCTCAGTTCTGCCGCGTATTCCAGGGTCTTTTTCTCTCCCGCGGTGTTCAGTCCTGCTTTCAGGGCCGCTATAAGTTCTGCTACCCGTTGTCCGGCTTCGCGATTTTTCTGGTTCTGCAGCCCGGCATCGTACTGTCCGTAGCGTTCCCGGATTAAATTGGCCCGTTCCGCTCCTTCGCTGTCAGGATCCGGCAGTGTTCCTGTTTTAAGGTATTCGATGGTCTCTTTCCGCAGCAGTACTTCTTCATCGTAATACAACGCCGCTTCTTCCCATACCCAGCGCATCAGGACCAGCAAGTCTTCCCGTTCCACCGGGTCCCCGGTCTCCCGGTAAGCCATGTCAAGTTCAATAAGAAACTCTTTACCGTTCCATGTTCGTTCTTCCCCCTCCGTATCCGTTCCCCAGGTACTTCTTAACAGAAGTTCCGCCGGATAAAGTCCCGCCGCGGCCCGCAGATCTTCTTCCTGACCGGACCGGGAAAGGAACCGCGCATCTTCCGCCTTTGTCTCAAGTCCGGTAATCCCGTCTTGCCCGGGACCGGAGCCTGTTTCCAGGGAATTGATCAGGGAACTTATTTCCAAAGAATGTAGAATATCCATATACTCATGGGAAAGCTGGTAATAAGTATGTATAGTATCTTCAAGTGATAGTTCTTTTCCCTCTGCGTTCTGTATTTTTCCTTTCCAGAAATCCAGAATCATTCTTGCCAGTTCCGTCAGTTCCGCATAGACAAGGGTCGGGTTCATTTCTTTCATGGCGGAAATTATATTAAGATAATCACGCTGGGCATCTTCCACCTCTTTCTTAAACCCCGCCAAAACCGCCTGTGCTTTCTCAAAATCTTCCCGGGTTCTTTCCAGGGCCGTACTTTTTTGACTGATAAGTTCCGTGATACCCTGATAGTCTTTTACTGATTCTTCGTAGGCGGCCTTGGCCTTTTCCAGTTCTTCCCGGGTCTTTGCCGCGTCTTCAATAGTGGAGCTTGTCTCCTGTGCATACTGGTGCAGGGCGCCGGCTACCTCAAGTTCCTTATCCCAGTAATTCAACAGGGCCTCAGCCTTTAACAGTTCCGCGGTAAGCTCGCCGCGGTAATCTCCGGAGTTTCCCGCGGCGCTGCCCGCCAGTTCGTAGAGCCGCCTGGCGCTGTCATCCGCGAATTCCCGGTACTTCATAGCCAGAGAAAGCCAGCCCGTGTCCGTGTTGATAAGGGAGCCGGCGCTTTCTAAAAGCTCATCAATTGATGACAGTATCTCTCTTTCCTGCAGTACCAGACAGGCTTCTACCCAAACTTCAATTTGGGCCTGCAGTATCTGTGCGTTATTCTTGTTTGGATTTGTCAGATCATCAATATCAATAGCGGTAAGCAGGTTTTTGAATACTTCATAGTCCAGCCCGGCAAATCGTTCTGCCAGGGACGCTTCTTTTTCGATAGCGTTTTTCATATACGTGTAAACCATAAGGTACTTGTCGTCCCAGAGATTGAACCAGCTTTCAATTCCCTGGTTGACCAGGTCCATCATCTGACGACTGCGGATATAGATTGCCTCCTGGGATTCCAGCATCGTTTCCTTTATGCTACGGCTTTCCGCCGCCGCCGCAAGAAATTCTGTCCGGGCATCCTCAAGTTCCGCCGCCAGGCGTGACTGGTTTTCCTGCCATTTGGCAAAACCCTCGTCAATTTTCAGCAGTATCGCTGCTTCCCACTGTTTTTGCCGTTCGGTCAGTTCAAGGTAGGCCTGATTCCATGATTCTTCTCCGGCAAGGTAAGCGTCTTCCGCATCATGTTCCCATTCAGAACGGGCCGCCAAAAAGCCAAGTTCCGCCTCTTCCCAGCGGGCCAGGGCCTCTTCAAAGACAGCCCGGAACTGGTTAAGCCAATCTTCAGCACTAAGCTCTATGTCCCCCTGTGCTTCCGCGGAGATCATTGTGTCCAGTTGGTTAAACAGTTCCCTTGCCCGTTCCTCCGTGGCCTCTTCCGCTTCTCTGGCCAGCTCCCTGGCAATAACTGAGGCGGCCTCATTAGCGGCAAGTTTTTTCATACTTCCCTGGTCGTAGAGCAGTTCCGTCATAAAACGGTTCCCCTCTGCCAGGGCAATACGGTTGTATTCCCGCCGAACCTCGATCCGCCGGATTTCTGCTGTTTCGAGGATCAGGCTTTCCCGTTCTTTATCGCTTAATCCCAGGTCCTGGAAGCGACTTTCCAGTTCGATGTAAACCGCACCCTGTTGTTCCTCCCAGCCGTTCAGGTAGCGCTCTACAATTTCGGCGGCCACCTGTTCCCAGGCAGCCCGGACTTCCCCTGCGTCTGCCAGATTTACTATCTGCCCGGAATTTTCATAGTTCCACAGTTCCGCCGCTTCCTGCAGCGCCTTTTCCAGCCCGGAACCTTCAAAACCAGCCCGTTCACTGTAGACCCGCTCACTTGCCCAGCGTACATAGGCAGTCTCCATTTCCTTGCGGTAACTCGTTTCGGCCCATTCCCGTTCTTTCCGCCATGTCTCACTGTCCTGCTCCTGCAGCCATACAGCCCCGCTTTCCCATTCGTACATCGCCGCTTCCAGTCCTGATTGGGCAAGCTGTTCCCAGTTTTGGACTTTTCGCTCTGCCGCAGCTTTGTCCAGGTAGTGTTCCAGCCGCGCCATACCCTGCCGCAGATCCGTCCGCAGTTCTATTGCCGGAAGCATTGCCGCCAACTGACATTGTACCAGTACCAGAGCAATAATCTTGCTTAGCTTCGAATTCATAGCCCCTCCTGCGCCGTGCGGCGCCATTAGATGATTGCCGTTGCCCTAACGGGCCCGGTTTTTTCTCACCTATATAGAGGGGCGGATATGCGTTTTTGAATCGATTTTTAGGATTTTTTTTGTTTTTTTTGGCGAATTAACGCTGATTGTTACTTCATGGCAGATTCATGGGTGATGTACCCGTCGGCTTCTGGCAGCCTGTTTCAAAATCTCACCTGTTTGAGACAGGATCGAATGGCACAGTACCTTACAGAGTCCTGATAATCGCCTCTGCAGCGGAACGGCCTTCCGCCATGGCCCGGACCACAAGACTTGCGCCGTTCTTGGCATCCCCCGCAGCCCAGACTTTGGGGTTGCTGGTGTGGAACGTGCCCCGTGTTTTGATGTTGCCCCGCTCATCGGTTTCCAGCCCCAGGCCGGCGACAACGCCACCCTGGACGACATGCGTAAAGCCCATAGCCAGAAGCACCAGGTCCGCGCCTATCTCAAACTCACTGCCCGCGACTTCGTTCATTACCCAGCGGCCGTTTTCCCGGGTCCAGTCCACCCGGCAGGCCAGGACAGAATCCACACCCCCCCCCTTACCGCGGAACTCTTTGGTATTGACGGACCAGAGCCGCTCCCCCCCTTCCAGGTGGGAACTTGAGGTCTTAAGCACCGTAGGCCAGAGAGGCCAGGGCGCGGAATCCGGACGGTGTTCCGGGGGCATGGGGAGCAGCTCTATCTGGGTAACTTTCCGGGCCCCCTGACGGTTGGCCGTACCGACACAATCCGAACCGGTGTCGCCACCGCCGATGACCAGCACCCGCTTGCCGTAAGCGATAATAGGATCCACCGGTTCCCCCCCCAGACTACGGTTCTGCAGAGAGAGAAAGTCCAGGGCCTGAACAATACCGGAAAGTTCCCGGCCCGGCGCCCTGAGATCCCGCGCATCCCGCGCCCCAATGGTAAGGAGGATCAGGTCGAACGAGGATTCCAGACTCCGGGGCTCAATTACCCGGCTGTCACCCCCTCCGGTACCGAAAGCGTAGGGAGCATCGCCGATCCGGGTATGCGTCTTAAAGCTGACCCCCTCGGCCTCCATGATCCGCACCCGCCGGTCTATGAAGTTTTTGTCCAGCTTAAAATCAGGAATACCATAGCGGAGGTAACCACCCGCTTTGCGGTCCCCTTCGTAGACGGTAACGGAAAACCCCGCCCGGTTCAGATACCAGGCGGCGGAAAGACCCGCAGGACCGGCCCCCACTACGGCGACCTTCCTGCCGTTCCGCTTCCGGGGAGGCTGGGGGACCACAAGACCCAGACTAAAAGCTTTTTCGATAACCGCCAGTTCGTTCTGCCGGATAGTTACAGGATCATCGTTGGCCCCCAGAACACAGGAGGCTTCGCAGAGGGCAGGACAGACCCGCCCGGTAAATTCCGGGAAAGGAGTAGTGTCCTGCAGCGCCACCCAGGCCCCCACCCAATCGCCCCGGTAAAGCCGGTCCTGCCATTCAGGCATGGCATTCCCCACCGGACAGGCCCAGTGGCAAAAGGGCGCCCCGCAGTCCATACAACGGGAAGCCTGCGCCATCCGCTCCCCGTCGGAAAGCTGAAGCTCCACCTCGCTGTAGTCGTTGATCCGTTCCTCGACAGGACGATACCCCGCAACCTGCCGCTTCACCCTTAAAAATGCCCCGGACTTTCCCATCGTATACTCCCGCACCAGCCCGCGCCCCACAGGGACAACGGTGTTTTGTCATGCGGCATCATATCCAGAAAAGTCTGTCATCCGCAATAAGGACACCTGACGCCTCTGCGTTACCATAAGCTTTTTGTAAAATAGTAGGGGGGGCCTG
>JAITJW010000128.1 GCA_031278715.1 Treponema sp.
TTTATGTTGGGGCTGCCGTGGCTGGTGGTAAAAAGCCGCATTTTTCAACCGGGGCCCCGGAAAGGGCCCGGAAAATGGTGTCTGACACCTTTTTGTAAACGCAAGGGTGTCTTCGCCACGCAAGCGTGGCAAAAAATGGGGTCTGACACCTTCCTGTAAACGCAAGGGTGTCTTCGCCACGCGAGCGTGGCGGTCACCTTTTTTGCCTTGAGGTGAACGCTGTCAAAAAAATGGTGTCTGACACCGTTTTGGGCAGTAAACGCAAGGGCGAAAAAAATGGTGTCTGACACCGTTTGGGTGCGCAGGGGTGTCAGTCACCTCTGCGTCAACTGCAGGCCGGACGGAAGCAAGCCGAAAAAAATGGTGTCTGACACCTTTTAGGTCTTCGCCACGCAAGCGTGGCGGTCACCTTTTTTGCCTTGAGGTGAACGCTGTCAAAAAATGGTGTCTGACACCTTCCAACCTTCCATTTGCTTTTTGCAAGCTATGTGCTCCCTTTTTATTTACAGTGTCTTAAAAATATTAATTTTTATGTTGGGGCTGCCGTGGCTGGTGGTAAAAAACCGCACTTTTCAACTGGGGCCCCGGAAAGGGCCCGGTCGATTTCCTCTGTCAGATCGAGTTGTTTGTACAGGGTCTGCGCTTCGTCTACGCGGCCTCGTAACACGGGGTGGGTGGGGCTGAACAAAACACAGCAATCTTCGTAGGGTAGTATTGATGTTTCGTAGGTGCCGATGCTCCGGGCAAGCCGGATGATCTCTTCTTTGTCCGCGCCGATGAGGGGGCGCAGTACCGGAAGTTGTATCAGGCTTTCTGCGCAGTTTAGATTTTCTACGGTTTGGCTTGCCACTTGGGAAAGGCTGTCCCCGGTAACAAGGCATTTGGCTCTGATGCGGAGGGCAAGTTTTTCCGCGGCCTCCATCATGGCCATCCGCAGCATGACGGTGGTCCATTCCTCTTTAACTCCGGTCTTGATCCGCTGCTGGACTTCCGTAAAGCCTGGGGTCCAGAGTCGGATGCCCAGTGTGTAGGCGGCCAGGATCTCTGTCAGGCGGAGGACTTTTTGTCGGGCCTCTTCACCGGTGTAGGGGAAGGCGTGGAAGTAGATGGCGTCCAGTCCCATGCCGCGGGAGGCTATCCTGAAACCGGCTACGGGGGAATCGATGCCCCCGGAGAGGAGCAGGAGTCCCCGGCCAGCGGTCCCCACGGGGAGGCCCCGGAGTCCTGTCTGGCTTAGGCTGTACACGTAGGTTTTCTCCCGTATTTCTACCTGGATAACTGCCTGGGGGGAATGGACATCCACCGCAAGTCCCGGCACGGCTTCCTGTACTGCTTGCCCGGCCTTTACGCGGATGCCGTAGGAATCCAGGGGGAAGGCTTTGTCGGTACGGCGGGCCTCGATTTTGAAGCTCCGCAGTCCCTGCCTGTAGAGTTCTTTTCCCTCGTCAACGCAGGCGGCAAGCAGGGTTTCGACACGTTTTTCACAGCTGCGGGTCCTGGCCCAGCCGGAAATGCCGAACAGGTGGTTCAGCGCGTCTTCTACGCGGGGGGCGGTCTGCGGGGGGCAGTGGACAAAGAAACGGCCTCCGCTTCCCTCTACCCGTTCTCCGGAACCTGCCAGGCCCCGGAGGTTCAGGAGTTTCCGGAGGTTCCGTATGAGTATGCGTTCAAAGGCGTTCCGGTTTCCCCCTTTCAGGGTAAGTTCTCCTGGCTTAAGGATGTAAATTGTGTTCATGGCTGACTCATAGATAGTCCAGGACCTTTCCGATGGCCTGGATAAGGGCTTCGATGTCCTGTACGGTGGTGGACCAGCCTTGGGAAATGCGGATCCCCTCCAGTTGCAGTTTGGGGTCCAGTCCCATAGCCTCAAGAATGGGCCGGCCGGTCCTGCTGGAAGAACAGGCTGAGCCGGTGGATACGGCAAAACCGGCCTGATCCAGCGCTCTGACCATGACTTCGCCGGGAACGCCGTCAAAGGCCGCCTGGAGGATGTAGGGGGAAAAACGTCCGTCCTCCGCGTCTTTTCTGCCGGCGGGGATGGGGGTATAGCGTCCGGTGGTTTCAAGGGCCCTCATCAGCCGGTTCATACGCTCCTGTGCGGCCCGGAAGGACGCTTCCAGTCTGTCCGGCCGGGTGTACGTTTCCAGGCAGGATGCCAGGGCCAGGGCGCCGGCGATATTTTCCGTCCCCGCGCGGATTCCCCTTTCCTGGCCGCCGCCCCGGTACAGGGTTTCAAGGGGTTTACGCAGGTAGAGAAGTCCGATCCCACGCGGCCCCCCCAGTTTATGGGCGCTCAGGGAGGCGGAATCGAGGTCCCAGCCTGGAATATCCACCGGTACTTTACCGGCGGCCTGGACCAGATCGCAGTGGAGGTGGAGGGGGGCCCCCTTTTTGCTGCGCAGCGGTCCGCTGAGGGCGTCCAGGTCGTTAAGGGCCCCGGTTTCGTTGTTGACGGCCATAATTGCGGCAAAGCGGCTTTCCCGGTACTTCTCAAAGCTCCGTTCAAGACCGGCCCCGCTTACCCGGCCATCCGGCTCTACCGGGATACAGCCCACGGTTTTCCCCTGTTTTTCCAGAATCCGGCAGTTCTCCCGTACCGACGGATGTTCGGTGGCGGAGTAGAGGCAGGCCCCTGGTCGGAACAGGAAGGGTAGAATCACCAGGGCGTTGGATTCGGTACCGCCGGAACTGAAATAGACGGTCTCTGGCTTTAGTCCCAGGGCCTGTGCGCAGCGGGAACGGGCCTCTTCCAGGCAATCCCGTGCGGCCCGGCCTTCGGCATGGGGGGAGGAGGGGTTTCCAAACGGAACGGCGGTGTCATACCGGGCAAGCCCCGCTTCCGGCGGGGCGGTGGCGGCCCAGTCAAAATAACGCCGCGGCGGGGAAGCGGCCACGGGGGGCTATCCTGATTCCGGTCCGCCGGATTTTTTGCCGGTAAGGGCATGGTTATGATGCCGGTTGAGGAAGTGGATCAGCGTAAAGAAGCTGATTCCCGCAAGATAGGCCAGGGCCAGCGGGATTAGGGACAGATAGGCCGGCATCCTTATTGCGGCGTACACCAGAAACCCCAGGATTATCTGCAGGGTAAAGAGAATGGCGTCGATACGCCGGGAGGAAAGCCCCAGATTCATAAGTTTGTGGTGGGTGTGGGAACGGTCGGGGCTGTCGATCCGCCTGCCGTCCCGCAGTCTGCGCCACACCGCGGCGGTGGTGTCCAGTATGGGGATCATTAAAACCGCGGCGGCGTGGAAGACCGGCAGGCTCTGTCCGTCCTCTCCCATCAGGGGAAGGAGGGCCAGCGTAAAGCCCAGAAAATAAGCGCCCCCGTCGCCCATAAAGATTTTTGCATGGGGAAACGGGGCGTTAAACACCAAAAAGCCCAGAATGGCCGCGGCAAGGCAGATACAGAGCAGCGGAACGGTGCCCGGAACCCCCGGAAACATAAAAACAGCCCCGAAAGTTAGCGCGGCCAGGAGCGAAACACCCCCTGCCAGGCCGTCGACTCCGTCGATAAAGTTAATCGCGTTGGTCATTCCCACGATCCACAGAAAACTCAAGGGGTAGCGGAGCAGGGCCCAGCCGGGGATGTGCGGATCCGCGGAACCGGCAAAACAGAACCACGTAAAGGTATGACCGGAGGCAAGAACGCAGAGGGCTGCGCCTATTTGAAAGACAAGTTTGTAACGGGGCGCCATAGGCTTAAAATCGTCCCAGATACCGCTGATCAGGATAAGGATAAAGGCAAACAGCAGGGGAAGGAACCGGAGTCCGTAATTGAACTCCGTGATCCACAAGGTAATGACGAGACTCCAGGCGATAAACGCCACCGCAAAACCCAAACCGCCCAGCCGGGGGATGTTGCCGGTATGGATTTTCCGGTCGTTGATATGATCATACCAGGCCATACGATGGGAAACCTTGAGGACAAGGGCAACCATGATAAGGGATGACAGAAAAACACCCGCAACGAGCGGAATGAAATCAAACGTCAAAGGGAAACTCCCACCCACCGGCGTCTATTCGTAATAGAGGCCCGGCAGTCCTGGATTTGTATTATCCGGCTTATCTGGAACTCAGGCGTATACCCGGAAAAGAATATACTACTATAAAACCGGAATACAATATAGTACCATAAGTTCATGCTGGTTTTGAAGTTTGGCGGCAGTTCCGTGGGGTCCCCTGCTGCGATTGAAAATGTTATCAGAATTTTGGACGATTCGGAGCACCGTGGAAAGGTCGCCGCGGTAGTAGTTTCCGCTTTTTCCGGCGTAACCGACGCCCTTATCGCCGCCGCCCGCCTGGCCGCTGTTTCCGGGGCCTGGGAAGCCCTTATCGGGGATCTGCGAAAACGGCACCGGGACATGGCCGCCTGTTTTCTTGAGGGGGAGGACCATGAGACCGCCCGGCTCGATCTTGACGGGATGCTGGAAGAGCTTACCCGTATCCTCAAGGGTATTGAGTCTCTGGGGGAGCTTTCCCCCTCCATTCAGGACCGGGTGATGAGCTTTGGGGAACGCCTGTCCGCGGCCCTGCTTGCCCGGATCTTCAGGGCACGGGGGATCGCCGCTTCCTGCCTGGATACCCGCCCCCTAATCAAGACCGACGACGCCTATGGCCGGGCCGCCGTTATCCCCGCCGAAACTTACGCCAATATCCGCCGTTTCTTTGAAAATCCGGCTTCCGGATCTATCCCCGTGTGTACAGGTTTTATCGGTTCCGACAGCCGGGGCCGCACGACGACGCTGGGCCGGGGAGGGTCGGACCTTACCGCTTCCATCATCGGCGCCGCCCTGGAGGCGGAGGAGGTGGAGATTTGGACCGATGTGGACGGTATCCTTACCGCGGACCCCAGGCTGGTGAACAACAGCCTTCGCATTGCGACACTTTCCTATGTGGAGGCAATGGAGCTTTCCCATTTTGGGGCCAAGGTGATCTACCCCCCTACCATACGGCCCAGTTTTGAACGGGGAATCCCTATCACCATCCGTAACACCTTTAACCCCGCGTGTCCCGGTACCAGGATCGTCCGGGACGCCCCCGGCGGGGACTATCCTATCCGGGGCATCAGTTCCATGACCAATATCGTGCTGATACGGGTCCAGGGTTCCGGCATGGTAGGGGTTACGGGATTCTCGTCCCGTCTTTTTGGGGCCCTGGCCCGCAAGGGGATCAACATCATCCTCATTACCCAGGCTTCCAGCGAATACTCGATCTGTTTTGCGGTACTGCCCCAGGACTCCGGCGGGGCGCTGGCCGCGCTTGAGGAAGAATTCGGGCGGGAAATAGCCTCCGGGGCAATTGAGAAGCCCCTGGGAGAAGAGGAACTGTCGATTATCGCCGTAGTGGGAGCCGGGATGAAGCGGAGTTCCGGTATCTCCGGCAAAGTCTTTCACGCCCTGGGACGGAACGGGGTAAACGTTGTCGCCATTGCCCAGGGTTCTTCGGAACTCAATATATCCGCAGTTGTGGCCCGGCAGGACGAGGCCAAAGCCTTAAACGCGATCCACGAGGCTTTTTTTCTCTCTACCGTCCGCAGCGTGAATCTGTTCCTCCTGGGACTTGGCCTTATCGGGGGCACCCTGCTGGATCAGATTGCCCGGCAAAAGGAGATATTGGCCGCGGAATACAAAATACGGATCAACGTGGTGGGGGCTGCCAATTCCCGCCTGATGGTCTTTGACGAAGCGGGAATCGATGTTACGGAACTCCGTTCCCTGCTGACGAAGGGAATGCAGAATAGTTCCCTCCGACCCGAACCCTACAGCCTTCCGGATTTTATCAGCAGGATGAAGCTGATGAACCTCCCCAATACCGCTTTTTGCGACTGTACCGCCAGCAGCGAAGTATCCGCCGTTTATGGAGATGTTATCCGTTCCTCCGTCCCCATCGTAACCCCCAACAAGGGGGCCAATTCGGGGTCCCTTGCCTACTACCGGGAGTTGACCGAGTACTCACGGGAGCGCGGAATACCTTACCTGTACGAAACCACCGTCTGCGCAGGTCTGCCGGTTATATCCACCCTGAGAGATCTGCACCTGTCCGGGGACAAGGTCCACCGTATCGAGGCAGTGCTTTCGGGGACCTTGAGCTTTATTTTCAATAATTTTGACGGTTCCAGCCCCTTTTCCGCCCTTGTACGGGAGGCCAGGACCCGCGGCTATACGGAACCGGACCCCAGGGACGATCTGAACGCCATGGACGCCGCGCGCAAGGTCCTGATTCTCGCACGGGAGTGCGGCATGGCCCTGGAATTCTCCGCGGTGAACATCGAACCTATCCTGCCGCCGGCCTGTTTTAACGCCAAAGGCGTAGATGAATTTTTTGCGGAGCTGGAAAAACTGGATGGAGCCTTTGAAAAACGCCGGAAAGAGGCGGAAAACCGCGGG
The DNA here is from genome assembly GCA_031278715.1 of Treponema sp. Lineage (GTDB taxonomy): Bacteria > Spirochaetota > Spirochaetia > Treponematales > Breznakiellaceae > JAISFT01. The sequence continues at coordinate 6,387 of JAITJW010000128.1, forward strand.
GAAGCCCTCCGCTACGTGGCGGTTATCGAAGAAGGTTCCGCGTGCCTGTCCCTGCGCCCCGAACCGGAGGGAAGCCCCTTCCGTTCCCTTGTGGATTCCGACAATGTAGTAGTGATCACTACCAGCCGGTATTCCAAACTCCCTATGGTTATCAAAGGTCCCGGCGCCGGAGCCCAGGTTACCGCCGGCGGAATTTTTGCAGACATCGTGCGGATTGCAGGGCCGGCGCATATAAGGCCGATGTGACGCCGTCCTGTGCAAAAACCCGATTATTGGGCTGCTTTGCGAACCTCTGGCAGCCTGTTGAGCGAAGCGCAACAAATGTCTGGTATAAACCCAGACGATTCATATACTGAGTAAACAGGGAGAATTATGATGAAAATTATTGAACTGAAAACCGTTGTATACAGCGCCGTTTTTACTGTACTGATGATAAGCGCAGGCTGTACTACCATTGATATGTTCACCTACGAGGACCAGCTCATCTACGCGGAACTGGAAACAAACAATGCCAAACGGGTAACCCTGACCGTGGAGAACCGGAGCGAGGATGGGTTTACCCTGGAACAAACCGGAGCCACCTACCGTTATAACAACCGGGAGTCCCTGCTTGTACCGGTAACCAGCGCCGAAAGCGGGGACACCGCTACCCAAATGCTGCTTCCCCCCGGGACGCAGCGGTCCTGGGATTTTGTTGCCCAACATGCGATAAGCTTGAACGGCGACAGGCAAAGTATCGGTAACTGGGTTCCGGAGGGCAGTTCCGTCCTGGAGTTCCGCTTCATGTACAGTCTTGGCGGGGAAGAGCGAACCCTGACCTTTCCGTATTCCGGTGAACGGACCTTGGCCGGTAAACTGCAGGTCGCCGTCGATATTCCCCTGCCCTTTCTCAAATCCGTCGCGGACCGGCGGCGCAAGGTTTACGATCAGGCCGTGGCCCAGGCCAAGACCAGTTTCGGCGCAGACGGGAAAAAACTGATCCTGGTTAACCTGCGTTACGACAGCAGAACAAACGGCTTTGTGGAGAACGTTACCCTGAGCGCCGACGTCATCGAAGCCGCGGAGTAGCAGCCTGTTGCAGGCTGCTCGAAAAAAAACCCGGCGGTATTCCGCCGGGTGAGGTTGCGGAAGGCGGAGGGTCGCCTCCTCTTATACCGTGTTAAAAACTGACCTTAAAACCGAAGTACAGTTGGTTGGTTATCTTTTCAACTCCTGCTTCCTTGGTAACACCGCATACATACCCGATGCCAAAGCCCGTCCCGACCTCGTTCGGGTCGATATGCGGCTTCCCTGCCAGCGACCAGCCGAAGTCCGTCGTAACCGACCACGAGGAGTCGTTTTTTACAAGATCGCCGAACCCCTTTCCCAGGCTGAATTGAAGTTTTCCCCGCGCGACTTTGTCGATAATGTCGTACTGGATATATGGCCCCAGCTCGAATTTAAAATTATCCCCTGAGGTTCCCGCCAAGCCCCGCTCCCCGAGTGTGAGGCCAATCTCAAGCCGGTTATCTACGTATTTGATTTGTTCAGATAAGGTCAAATCGCCTGTGGTGTCAAAAACGCCAAGATTCTTGGCCGCGCCGTCTGCGGTAATGGTCAGTCTATCCAGCAGCGTGTAGGAGAAGCCGGCGTAGAGATTCTCCGCGTTTTCTTTGAGGTTAAGGCCGGCCGCCAGGATCAGGGGCCCGCCGGTGTATTTGGCGCCGAAGGTCGTCGCGCGGACAGCATCAACAGGTTTCCAGCTTGCAAACCCCGGGCTGGCGAAGCCCCCGGGCTCCCCGTTCTTATGTACGGCCGGCAGGTAGGCAAAACCGAAGCTAAGGCCCTTTACGAAGTTGAACTGGACGCGCAGTGCGGAGTCGTCGTCGTACTGCGTACCAAGCGAGCCGGGGCTTTTCCAGACGGTGTCCGTGTAGGCGCCGTAGCCGCCTTCCACAAGGATCTTCTTGTCCCAGAAGTTAATGAAAAAGGCCGCCTTATTGTCGCCGCTTCCTTTATTATATTCGAAGTCAAACAGCGGCCATTCCTGGGAATTGTCGGTAAACGCTGCCACGCCTACAAGTCCCCACAGGTCCTCTTTCTGGTTCCATTTCTTCATGCTGAACTGGGCGGTCTTAGTTGTGGGTGTGGCGCCAAAATTCGCCGCCGTTTTGACAGAGGCTTCCCAGCCGTTAAGAGTGTAGGTGGCCGTAATGTTACCGTTTGCATCGTGGGTCGTACCGAAATCGGGCGAGTTTACGGTGGCGGTCCCGGCGACTTTCCAGTTTCCCTTCGTGTAGGTAAGGGTAGCTTCGGCCCCGGTTGCCTTACCTAACACCGTATCAGCCTGGAAATTCCAGCCGGAATTGGCGCGTGCCCAGCCGGTAAACGACCAGGTCCCTGCCTCCTCCTGGGCAAACAGTGCCGGGGCTGCCAGGGCCAG
>JAITJW010000167.1 GCA_031278715.1 Treponema sp.
GCCAGAATCAGAATATCCTCAGGCACATTGGTAGGTATACGCGCGAAGGGTCGCTTTATCAGCATGTTGTTCTTAGGGAACCAGCTTCGTACCGATCCCCCGGGCGGCCTTTTCAGGAGTATTGAAATTGCCAAAGCCGTACGTTAGGGGGGAGAAGAGGAACCGTCCGGCAGTCCCCTTTGCCAGATAGGTTACCCAGCCCTGGGTAATGGAGTCGGGGTCCAGAATGCCCATCTGGTTGGCGGTAAAGTAGAATTTCAGCATCCGTTTGTAGGAACTGGTATCATCCAGAAGACTCCGGGAAGCGCCGGTGGCGAAATCCACTTCCGCGAAGCCGATGGTAGTGTGACCAAAAAACCCCGATCTCGCAAGCGACATGATATTTCCGTCCCAGTCGCTCCAGAGGGAGACGCCGTACACCTTCTGACCGTCCTCCGTCAGGGGGTGGCGCTCCACCATAGCCTTCAATACCGGCAGGTAATCCTCAAATTCGACGATCTCAGGATACCCTAATTCCTTGTAGTAATCCCAGCGCATAGCAGGGCCCTCGTTGGCATCCCCCCGGGGATTAGGATCGGGCGCGGAAACCCAGATACTGACAAGATCGACCCTCCCGGGGCTTACATTGTCCCGGACATAGGGGATCATGGCGCCGCCGTAGGCGAACACGTTGGGGAGCTTGGCCTTGTGATCGTCCAGATTGACTAACATACCCCCCTGAACTAGGGTTTGGATGGCGTCGGCAGGAGGACCTGCGATGATATCCGGCAGATCCCGTGCCGCCAGGGCCGCCTGCCAGGCTTCAGGGCCGGAAATGATCGCCTCAAAGACAATACCCAGATCTTCCCGGTAAATATCCGCCCAGTAGGTCCCTTCCACAATTCCCGACCGGCCGGAATACACACCGGGGACGGTCAGAACCGTTACATCCTGGGACGCAGCCTTCTGCCCGGACCCCCGGCAAAAGCCCCCGGGGAAACCCCAGAGATGAGTACCAGAGCCAAAGCCGCTACCCGTAAAACCGTTCTATACATAATAGTGCTTCCGAAAAAAAATATCTAAAACCCCATACGGGGCTTTATTCGTGCCGAGGGGTTTAATACCCCGCCGGACCTCCGGTCCGAGCTCCGCCTCCCCTGTGAAGCAGGCTCTTGGGTTGGTTGATTCACAAGCAGGGCGGTTCCATTTGAATACAGGGACGCTGCACATAAAAAAGGCGTAGCCGCACTTCTTCCGGAACCACGCGGATACGCCGTATGCAGAGGTAGTTTTAGGAATACTATACTATACAGTAGGGGGGCTACTTAATGAACAGAGAACAATTAACAGTGAACAGCTGGGGATTAGGAAACAGGGGGCAATAAACAGTTGAGAATGAGGGCGCAGGGCAACATTTTGCGAACGGTATTGGACAACGTACACGGCACATCCTCCTTTTTTAAGCTTGTTCCCGGCCAATTTCTAAAATACTACACCAGTATACCACAGCAGCGGGGAATGTCAAGAGAGAAAACAAGAGAAAACAAGAAAAAAGAGAAAAAAACAAGGCTGCCGGCTGAAATTCGGGGACTGTAAAAGGTTCAACGATACACCCAAAAAATTCAGCTTGGAAGTTTGTGGAGTTTAGCAGCCTGTATGCACTTCGGGGGCTGTCTGACTTGCGATTTCACCATAGGATAAGGTCAGCTTTTTTGCCTCTTTCGGTTCGAGTGAATCAAAATCGACAGGCTTTTTCGATTCCAAACCACTTAGGATGAAGCCGTTGGCATTTTTCCCGCAGAGGTTAAAAAGCTAATGTTCCTCTACGGTGTCGTATCGCATAGGGGCATTCGCTTCAGACCCCAGAATATATAGGAGTTTTTATAGGGATTTTTAACATATAAGTCCAGAAGCACGTTAACTAGAGTCTGTCCATAATGTAGGCACATTATGGACAGACCCTAGATAAAGTACATGTAGGATTCTTTCGGGTCGGTTGAGCAAACCACGGCGGAAAGGGGCTTTCTGTCGATGATCCGGGCAATTCCTTCGTTCATACGGTCGAATACCGTGGTTCTGATGCAGCGCTGGAGCCGGGTTTCCTGAACATCGGGAAGAGGCGGGTCCACCACCAGCATGTCCCCTTCCAGCACCCGCAGCACATCCCCCAAAATAATATCACGGGCCGGCCGGGTCAAAGCGTAACCGCCGGAGGCGCCCTTAACGGACCTGATAAAACCGGAACGCCTCAGTATTATTGCTACCTGTTCCAGGTAACGGATGGATATGCCCTTTCGTTCAGCCACAACCGCCAGGGGTATGTGGGACTCCCCGGCGTGTTCCGCCAGATCGATAAGAAGCCTAATCCCGTAACGGCCCCGTGTGGAAATTTTCATATCATGTACTCCACCTGATCCATGGTTTGATACGCGTGTACCAGGTCATCCAGAGTAAGGGAATCTATACACTTGGATATCTCGTTGTACAGTTCCACCCAGGTCTGCCGGGACCCGCAGGTACTCCGTATCGGACAGACACTAACGCTGATACATTCCACCGGTTCCAGCGACCCCTCTACAGCCCGCAGAATGTCCCCCACAGTAATCTTGTCCGGATCCCTTCCCGGTACATACCCCCCCTGGGGACCCCGGAACCCAAGCACAATTCCCGCTTTTCTTAAGGGGATAAAAAGCTGTTCCAGGTAGCCTTCCGAAATTCCGGTACTTTCCGCGATAATCCTGGTACTGGTATATTCTCCCTTGGGCAGCAGGGCCATGTAAAGCAGGGCTTCCAGCGAATAACGCCCCTTGGTAGAGATTCTCATGCTTCGGAAGCGCAGGTACAGCGCTTTAAGGCCGTGTCCAGATCGGCAATAAGGTCATCCGCGTTCTCAATACCCACGGACAGCCGCATAAGCCGGTCATTTACCCCCGCGGACAAACGCATCGGTTCCGGTATGGCCGAATGGGTTTGTACCAGAGGATACGTAATAAGGGATTCCACACCCCCCAGGCTTTCGGCAAAAAGAATAAGAGACACACTCCGCAGTATTACCGGCACATCGGCGCTCCGCTTCAGGTAAAACGAGACCATCCCGCTGTGCCCGCGGGCCTGGGCAGAGGAAAGCTTGAACTGGGGGTGGTCCTCAAACCCGGTGTAAAACACCCGTTCCACCCGTTCCTGACCCCGCAGCCACTCGGCAAGCCTGCGCCCGTTTAACGCGTGCCGCTCCATCCGCAACGCCAGCGTCTTAATCCCCCGCAGCGTAAGCCAACTGTCAAAAGGCCCCAGTGTTGCCCCCTCGCTTTTCTGTATATTCCGCAACGTCTCCTCCAGATCTTCCCGTGAGTGGACTAAAAAACCGGACAGCGTATCATTGTGCCCCGCCAGGTACTTCGTCCCGCTGTGGACCACCAGATCCGCCCCCAGGGCCAGAGGATTTTGGAAATAGGGGGAAAGGAACGTGTTGTCCACAGCCAGGAGGCCCCCCCTCCGGTGGATAAGCTCTGCACAAAGACGAATGTCCGTTACTTTCATCATCGGGTTGGAAGGCGTCTCGATAAAAATAGCCCTTGTCTTGTCCCGTACCGCATCGCGCAGCCTGACAGCATCGCTTGTATCGACCCAGGAAAAAGAAAAACCATAGTGCCGGTAAAAATCGTTAAAAAGCCGGTAAGTCCCCCCATAAAGGTCCTCGGAGATCAGCAGATGATCCCCCGGCTTAAACAACTTGATAAAGGCGGAAATGGCCCCCATGCCGCTGGCAAAGGCAAGCGCATAACGCCCGCCCTCCAACCGGGCCAAAGTCCGCTCCAGTTCCGCCCTTGTAGGGTTAAGCCCCCGGCTGTAATCAAAACCGGTACTCTCCCCCAGGCCAGGATGCCTGAACGTCGAACTCTGGTAAACCGGAACACTTACAGCGCCGGTAAGCCCCTCGTAAGGACTCCCCCCATGCACCGCCAGCGTATCCAGCGACAGTTCCTCCGGGCAAGGACAGCTTTCTATAAGACAGGTTTCTGTACCAATCACACAAACTCCTAGCTGGATTGTAGGATATAGACAAGCCCTGTGGCAAGGGCGCGCACCAGGGCAGCGCGGGGAAAACAGGGGTTAAACAGTTTCCGGGGGTCCTGCCGGAGGTAGAAAACCCATGCGGGGCATGACATCTCTCTAAACTTGACCCTTAAATGAATCTTACACACCCAGGGGCGGGGAAAAGCCTGCGGGAAACGCTTGTAGAGTCCGCCTCCGCTATCTTCGATACGCTTACGGCGGGGAATTCCAAATGT
>JAITJW010000188.1 GCA_031278715.1 Treponema sp.
ATTTTCATCAACGAGGATATGTCCATGAAATCCGGGCCGCTTTTAAGCCCGGACCATTACAAACACTTTATCTTCCCCCGGATGAGGCGGCTTGTGGATTTTATAAAAAGCAAGGGTACCAGGTACGTGATTGTCGATACCGACGGCGATCCCGATCCCCTCATCCCCCTGCTGATGGACGCAGGCGTTGACGGCCTTTGGCCCATTGAGCGGGCCGCCGAAGACATGGACCCGGTAGGGCTCAGAAAAAAATACGGCAAAGACCTGCGCCTCTGGGGGGCTGTTGACAAGCGCTGTATTGCCGCCGGTCCCGCTGCCATTGACGAGCACCTGCGGACCATGATCCCCCTTATTGAGGAAGGAGGTTTCATTCCCACGGTAGATCATACGGTGCCGCCGGATGTGTCTCTTGAAAATTTCAGTTACTACATGAAGCAGAAACAGAAATTGCTCAGGGGCGAAATATTTTAGCCGGCCTTATACTTTTCCGGCTCGTGTAAACTGTGAAATACGGGCGTATGCCCTATATATATTTTTTTCGCCATAAAATTCGCACTTCAAAAAAATGCGCGATACTGGATATAAGGTTGAAGTGTTTAAAAATGATTTATTGGATGAGGCTGTTCCAAAACTTCAGTTTTAGAACAGCAACCTTAAAATCTGTAGTTTCGCAAGGCTGAAAGCCTGAGAAACTGCAAGAGCCTGGTCCAAAACCGTGCCTCCGGCTATGCCGGGAACGTGAGCGCACAGTCAATTAGTTTTGGAACAGGCTCGGATTATAGTAAAGTTCAAATTAATTGGACAGATGAAGATTGAACAGTATAGCGGACTTGAAGGCGCACCTGAAACGGATAAGCGGCTGATTGAGGCGGCGGATACGACAAATGTACTGGGAACGCTGGAAGAGAGCACGGACGCGATGCGAGAACCTGATTCAATTAGGAATCCCTGAAGGCCAGGCATGGCCGCGGGCAAATCCCGGAAGGGTTGCTGGCATACAGCCGATAGCCCGATACTCAAACATGCACTGACCAGCCAGTATCTTGAATCAATGGGATTTCCCGATGTACTAAAACGATTTGAGATGCTGCACGAGAGGATAGGGCGGGTCTTGAAAATACGAACCCTTATTCCTACCCATTGAACCGCCGTGTACGGAACCGTACGCGCGGTGGCGGAGGAAACGAAGTTTCCACGGAGGACGGCTGCCCATGGGCATGTCCTGCCCGATTTTCCCCAAGAGAGAACCGGTTATCTTAACCGTACGTTTTTTTGCCGGATCGTAGCGACAGGAGACCTGGTATGTATAAAAGGTATTACAAGGAATTAGGTGAAAAAAGCAACCGAAAGGGGTAAATGCAGGCGGAGTTAGGGATTAAAGATACAGTCTTTCTATCGATTTTTCTTGACGGCGCCGATAGGCTGTAGTATTATTTTACACAGCAGAATACGCTACCCATAAAGCAGGACATAATACTGCGGGATAAGTCCCGCCTTCCAAACGGCAACATGCGGGCGTTGGCCTGTATATAAATTTTCTCTGTGGAGGACAAGATGAAACGATTATTTATTTTAGCGGCGCTATTGGCGCTGGCAGTCTCTCTGGTCTTTGCCGGCGGCGGGGGCCAGCAGGGCGGCGCTGGTCCGGCGGCGAATAAGACCATTACCATCAATACCCAGGCAGGGGTTGGCGGCGAGGCGGCCTGGAGGGCTGCGGCGGAGGGGTACAAGGCGCTTCATCCTGATGTCAACATCGTCATCGATCTCAAACCCGTTGAAGGCTACGGCGAATGGCTGCACAACATCTTCGCCACCGCTAACCCCAACGCGGATATTGTCAATATCAACCTGGCATGGACTTCTGCTGTTGATAAGTCGGTGAATTTTTTGGAATATGCGGACCAGAAAAGCCCCTATTCCAACGGCAGGTGGCGGGACCAGTTCAACTTCCAGCTCCAAAACGACTATTTGAACAGGCAGAACGAATTGACATCCCTCAGTCTGGAATCGGTTCAGGTACTCTGGGAGTACAACAAGGACATTTTTGCCAAAGTAGGGGTCCGGCCGCCTACAACCTGGAACGAACTTATTGCGGTATGCGAAAAACTCCTGGCCGCAGGCTATCAGCCCATTTCCCTGGCGGGGGATTTTGACAGCTTCTGGGCCGGCGCCATGGGCTGGCTTGCCCAGATCTATGCGGATCAGACCACCCGTTCCATGATCAATACAACCAGGGCCCAGCGCGGGGATTATCTCTACGATCCCGATATGGACGGGGTGTGGAAGTACGATCCTGCCGATCCCTACAACGACGACGCATGGAAGGTAACCCAGAGCCCGGTCCGGTTCTTCAAAGCCGTGGTGGATGGCCAATACTCGCCGGATTCCGTGGGTATGCGGACGGTGTGGGAGAATTTTGCCAAGGTGTTCCCCAAATACGCCGGGGGCGAGGCCTTTTTCGGGACCAAGGACGCGATTCCCCTTTTCTACCAGGGCAAGGCGGCCATGACGGTAAACGGCGCCTGGGGATTGAGCCAGTTTAAAAACGACATGGCCAAGCTCGCTGCCGGGGAAGCCATAGAGTCCAACAATCAGCCCATAAGCGGGGTAACCAGGTTTGAACTGGGGACCTTCAACATGCCCAGCATGGAGGGCCCCGGCATCGAGGCGAAGGCCCGGACCATAGAAGTGGCCGTAGGCTTCCTGGGGGCGATAAAAAAAGACAAGGCCCACAACGACCTGGTGGTGGATTTTCTGATGTACTATTCGTCCAAAGACGGGTACAGCCGTTACCTTTCCGCCGGCCTTGAGGCGGGGGGATCGGTAAGCGGTCCTCCCCTGGTATACGGCGTGGAACTGCCCCCGGATTACCAGGCCATGTTTGACAATCTTTCGTTTATCGGGAACTGCCAGAAGGGCTACGGCCAGGGGCTGGCCCGGGGTATCGCGGATATCCAGGAAGCCCTCAGGGCTTACTATGATTATTCCTACAATTACCTTTCAGGCAGGATCACGGTGGATCAGTGGCTGTCCAGCCACAAGGCGTCAACTCTCCAGTACCTGGATCAGGCTATGGCAGGTTTTAAAATAAGCCGGAACGATCTGAGGAACCCCCAGAACGCTCCCACCGGCCAATAGTCCGGGAGAGAGTACGGGGATGAACAAAAAAAGGTTCCTGGCCCTTGCCGGGGTATGGGCGGTGGTGTGCGGCGTTGTCATTGGGATAAACCGCCATGCCGGACTTGTTACGGACATCCTGGAGCGTTTGGCCTTTACCACGGGGCAGCAGAATAGCTGCCTGGGCTGGGACGATGCAACCGGTACACTGCTGGTGGGAACCTACAACAACGAGCTTATCGCCTTTGCCCCCGACGGGACCCGGGAATGGTCCGTGCAGGCCCGGGGACCCTTTAGGCAGCTTGTGGTCCGGCCCGATTCCCGTACCCTCTACGCGGGGAATGAAGACAACAACCTCTACGTCCTGCATCTTGATACCGGGGAACTCCTTCTGACCATCGATACGGAACGGAGGATCTTCAATATTGACGTTACTGAGGATGAAGGGGAGATTTTGATTTCCGCCGGCACCAGCGCGAGCAGGCATAATATCCTGCTCTACAGTCCCGGGGGGGAACGGAAAAGCAATTTTTCCTACAACATCCGCATGAAGGGCGCCCTGTATTCCTCCGGCGGCGAAAGTATATTCCTGGCGGATAACCAGGGGGAACTCATCAGGATCGACCGGCAGGGCAGGGAGGTCAACCGGGTTTCCCTGCAGTACGAACTGGTGGACCTTAAAAGAATCGAAGGGAACCGGCTCTTAACCCTGGACAAAGCCGGGGTGTATTACGTATTGGACGAGGACCTGAACATCCTGCGCCGGGGCAGCCCGGTGGAGTCCTTCGCGGTTACCGGCCGGGCGGTGGGAAGCGACGCGGAGGGCAATTACATTGTCGTGGGGACCGAAGAACGGTTCCTTTACCTCTTTGACGGGAACGACCGGCAGATCTACACCACCCGGCTTGATAACAGCATTACCAACTTTATGGCCCTGGAGGACTCTATCTACCTTACCGGTCTGGGGGATTTTGTATTCCGCTTCTCCAGTACCGGTCTTGCCCTGGTGGGGATCATGCAGGGGCTTAAACCCCTGCTGGGGGTCCTGGCGGGGCTTTTCGGCGTCCTGGCCGCGGTTTTTTTCCTTCTGGGGCTAGGCCGGACCAGGCATGGGATCATCCGTACCGGGAGGATCCTCAACCAGCATAAGACCGCCTATATCCTGCTTATCCCCACCTTTGCGCTCCTTATAATCTTCAATTATTCATCGGTGTTTATCGCCCTGACCCGGGCGTTTACCAACTGGTCCCGGGACAGGAACACCTGGGGCACCATGCGTTTTGTGGGCCTCGACAACTTCCGGCTCATGATCTCCGAGGGGTATTTCCTCACGGGCATTAAAAACATGTTTATCATTATGGCGGTCGGGGTTCTCAAAACCATGACGGTCCCGCTTTTTACGGCGTGGCTTATCTTTTCCATGAAATTCAACCGCCAGAAAACCATCTTTCGTTTGCTCTTTGTGCTCCCCATGGTGGTCCCCGGCGTGGTGGGGGCCCTTATGTGGAAGCAGATATACGATCCCACTATCGGCCTCCTTAACCAGCTTTTGGGCCGCATCGGCCTGGAAAATTTTCAGCAGGTCTGGCTGGGGGATGAGCGGTGGGCCCTCGGGGCTATTCTCTTTGTGGGTTTCCCCTTTGTAGGGGTCCTGCCGTTTCTGGTATTCTACGGCGGCCTTATGGATATTGACGCCGGTATCCTGGAAAGCGCCCGGATCGACGGCGCCAACAGGGTCAAGATTTTTTTCCGGATCCAACTGCCTATCCTGATGTCCCAGGTCAAGGTGCTGCTCATCCTCACCTTCATCAGTTCCGTCCAGGACTTTAGCGGTATTTATCTCCTCACCAGCGGAGGGCCCGGTACCAGTACCTATGTGCCGGGGCTGGAACTGTACTTTAACACGACCCAGTTCGGCCGTTTCGGCTACGCCTGCGCCCTGGGCCTGATTCTGTTTGTGTTCACCATGATCGGGACCCTGCTGAACATGAAAATAAAAACAAATTCGGATTAAGAGGAAAAGCATGGAAGCTATCAAACCCGTCAGGATTCCCTGGTTTCAAATCATCATATTTCTCATTGCCCTGGTTCTGTTGCTTTTGACGTTTGTCCCGGTCTTTACCATGATATTTCTTTCCCTTAAATCCACGGTACAGATCTACGGGGATTTTTTTGCCCTCCCGAATCCGATAGAATGGGGGAATTACAACAAAGCCATCAGCATGTTGATTCCCAATATGATCAATACGCTTCTTGTCGTCAGCGCGGGAACCGCCTTGACCTTGATGCTCTGTATGATGAGCGGTTATGTATTTGCCCGGCTCAATTTCCCTTTGAAAAATTTCTTATATATGGCGGTTATCGCCCTTATGATGGTTCCGGGGGTACTGCTCCTTACCCCCCAGTATTCCCTGGTTCAGAAATACGGTATATACAATACCTGGTGGGCGCTGATCCTGCCCTGGGCTTCAGGGGGCCAGATTTTCGGCATCCTGCTCTGCAGAACCAGTATATCGCAGCTGCCTGGGGAGATGTTTGAATCCGCCCGCATAGACGGCTGCAGCGAAGTAAAGGCCCTGGTCAGAATAGCCCTGCCCCTGTCCAAGCCCATTTTGTCCACCATCGCGGTTATGAACATGGTGGCCTTTTACAATGACTTTATCTGGCCCCTTCTGGTCATTGAAAATAACAGCAAACAGGTTATCAACGTGGTGATCCGGGTTTTCCAGTCCATGACGGGAACGGTGGACCTGGGATCCATGGTGGCAGGTTTTGTATTCGCCACCCTCCCCCTGCTGGTGCTGTTCATTTTTACTTCCCGGCTCTATATTGAAGGGATCACATCGGGGGCGATAAAAGCCTGACCGGTATATCATTATTGTACGTATAGTAAAGGGTGAAATTATGGATGTTATCAGAAAAACAGGCGTGTTCCGCCTGTTCGACAGGCATCACGTGTTGATCCTCACGGATGAAAAGCAGCTGGATCGTATTATTGAAAAACCGGAGGAGCCGCTCTTTGACGACGAAGAACGGGGGTTTTCCGGCGAGAAGCGGGGCCTCTATCCGCCCGGCACGACCCTGAAGTCCTTCTGCGAAAACGCCCGGCACCAGGGCGGTGAGCGGGTTGAGGTCAGTTACGATTTCTTTTTTGGCGGCACGACGCGCGAAAATTATCCGGACAGCGAAAAGACCATCAAGGCTTTTAAGGTTATCCATGACTACGCGCTCAAGGCGGGCATGACCTTTGGGGCTTCCCTGATTTCGCCCCTTGATATAGGCGGAGGTTTTGCCCAAAAGCATGACAACACCGGTTTTTCCTGGCAGTTTCAGGAATGCGCCCTGGAGGGCGGCGCCTTCGATACAACCATGACGCTCCAGCGGCAATGGTACAACAACAAGGGCCCCATCAAGCTAAAACTGGAACGGGTGCACGCGCTGGCTTTTGACGAAGAGCGGATCGGTAATTCGGCTTACTACTATGTGGATGAGAATGCCATCGATGATATTTCCGAAAGCGTTACGGTTGACATTGATGAAGGCTCCTTTGCCGTTACCGGTTCCGGCTGGGGCTACGGGAAGATGCGGGTAAGCGGCCGTGCGGCAAGCGGAAAAAAACGGGCCCTGATCGTGGCGGTGTACCGGACGCCGGAACTGGACTATTTTGACGCCGGCGCTGCGGATTATATCCACGGAGTCATCCGCGCCCACAAGGACGCAGGGATACGGTACCAGGGTTACTATTCCGATGAAATGCACATCCAGTTTGACTGGGACCTGACCAATCATTTCGGCCCAACGGAAATTACTACCCGGTATGTTACCCCTGCTCTTATCCATGAGTTTGCCCGGCGCTACGGGGACAAGTACCGGAATTTCCTCAAATACATGGTGTATTTTTCCTACTCCCGGCACGGGGGGGCCGAGGCTTCCCAGTATGTCCTGGGAAAAGACCCCCAGGGTATCTATGAAACATGGCTTTTCCGCAAGCGCTACTTTGAAATGCTTTCCCGCCGGGTGGTGGATCTCAGCGTGGATGCCCTTGAATATTCGGAAAAACTCTTTGGCGGCCCGATCATGACCAGGGCCCACGCAACATGGCAGGAATCCCCAACCTGTGATCATCACTTTGAAGGGGACCTGTTTTCCGCCATGGTTCCCGGTTCGGCCGCCCGGGGGAAACTTTACGATTATACGCCGGCCTACGCCTGGTCCAGTTCCATCAGGGAGAATGTTTCCGCCTGTTACGATTATTTTAGGTGGAACGAATTCCTCTCCGGTTCGGGAAACGATCATCCGGAGGGGGGAAATATTGACCGGGATTATTATGCCGAAGCCTTGGCCTGTTCCTTTGGGGTTCTTAACCGCTTCCCCTATGCCTATTGCGCAAGCTGGGGCAGCCCGAATGAAGTCCTCAGGCGGCTTCGGAATGTGGGAAGAGTGTATGGTGCGGCGGAAGTGGACGGCATAGCCGCCGGCGGCCTGTCCCACGCGCTGGTCCAGGGTATGGAACACCGGGATACCGACGTGCTCCTCCTTTACCCCCTGGAACTCAACTATGTGGAGGAGCGTTTTGGATCCTGGATGGTGCAGTACGGTTACGGGAATTACATAACCGAAGAAAAACTGCTCCAATACGGGCATCCGGCGGAAGATAACCGGCTTGAGATTCTGGGGAGAAGGTACCGGGGAATTGTGGCGCTTTTTGAACCCTTTGTAAAAAAAGAAACCCTTGATCTGCTGACCGGTTTTGTCCGCCGGGGCGGCAAACTGGTATGGATGGCGGCCCCCGCGGTCATGAACGAAGAAACCGCGGATATGGATGTTCAGCAGGCATTCCTGGATCTCTTTGGCCTCAAGGCGGTAGAGCCCATGAGCCGGCCGCGGGCGATGGCCGGCAAGGATGTCGTTTTTTCAGGCGCTTTGGCGGCAATTCCGCCGATGCGGATACTCACGGACTTACTGCCCGACTATGTCTACGCCCCTACCCCCGGGGAGGCGGAGCCGGTTGCCACGGTGGACGGGCTAACCGCCGGTGTCCTTAAAAAGTACCCCGGTCCGGGAGAAGGAGGCGCAGCGGCTTATTTTGGATTCCGGCTCCGGGACGATCAGTCCGGTTCCACAGGCGATGATGTATCCGCCCTGTTCGATGTGCTGCATACCCTGGGAGCCTACGGTCCCGGCAGCCTGGAAGCCC
>JAITJW010000031.1 GCA_031278715.1 Treponema sp.
ACGCGCGAAGAGAAGAGAGAAGAAGAGAAGAGAGATCCCGGGAGGGATTTGGAGGAGGAGATTATGAGAATGACAACGAAGGGAAAACGGCAGGGAACGGCCCTGGCCCTCGCTCTGGCCCTGGCCCTGGCAGCCCCGGCGCTGTTTGCCGAAGACGGCCTGGCTGTCAGTGGTGAAGTAAAAACAGCCCTGGTGATTTCAAAAGATGGCGATGCAGACGCCTTTACCCGGCTGTCAGCGGATGGAACGCCCGGACGCGCCCAGTTCGGCTTCGTTCTGACCAAGGGAACCCTTGAGGTAAAGTGGCTTATCAGGATGCTGGACCTGACAACCGATGGCGACAGCGCGCTGTTTCCCTACGCGTTTGCAACCGCAGGCTTCCTTGAGGACCAGATAAGAATATCGGTCGGGTTGATTGACGGCGCGTTGTGGGGTTCAGGCGGAACCACCGGTGTAAGCTACGACAGTGGCAGTATTGCCCGGTTTGAGTTTAAGCCGGCGGTGCTGCCGGGCCTGAGCGCGGGGTTCTTCCTGCCGGGCGTTCCGGCGCCCGCGGCCCCCTCATGGAGCTGGGTGTTGATTGACCCAACACTACCAACCAATAAGCCCGATGAAAATTCTACTGTAGTAACTGCCGTGCCCCAGACGTGGAAACCTGTGTATGACAAGGGTTCTGGCTATTCCTTCGGCGAATACTTAAGCGAAATTGGCTTCGGGATCAAGTATGCCCTGGCAGACACCTTCGATGTACGGTTCGGCTTTAAGCTGGACAGTGAAGAAGACGAAGACACCGGCAGCCAGGAAGGCGTAAAGCTCTTCTGGGGCGTGGGACCGACAATTATCGGCACCTTCGTACCCGGCCTCTCCCTCTGGGTGGACGGTACCATAAGGGGCATAGGGGGGGATCCGGGAAAATTCTATACCATGGGTAACGGTACGGTAACAGCCGGTTCCTATACCACCAAGACCGGCCTTCAAATCGGGTATGATACGGCCGTCCTGAGTACCTATGCCAAAGCCGCTTTTGAAACCTGGTCGGGGAAGGACATTAGCCCGAATCTTGATCTGGGCTGGACAGTCCTTAGCGCCTATGCAGGGGCCTCCTACAAGGTAACCCCCTGGCTTAAGCCCGGCCTGGATGCCGAATTCCACTTCAGGGGTTATACGGACAATTATAAAACCAGCTACAAAACCGCCAATACTGAAGACCCGGCGGCCTTTGACCGGCTGTTCCTGAAGTTCTACACGGCATTTACCGTAGGCAACGGATTCACCGTAACGCCCTCATTCTCCCTGACCAGCCACTCGGCTTACGGTACTTTTGGTAAGGTAAACCCACGTATCGCCCCATCTAAGGATTCCAGACTCGACACCAACTTTACGCTTACCCTTGCTTACGGTTTCTAGCAGCCTTCACCTGACCATTACCCGGCGGCACAGCGCCGGGTTTTTTTATGCCTGTGTTTTTACAGTTTGCCGGAGCGTTTCAGGTCCAGATAGCGGTTCACGAGGGCAGAAGAGAAATTTTCCGTGGAAGCTTCCAAGGTTAAAAGGCCCTGGTGTTCCCAGGTTTGGTAGAGTCTTTTACGGGAAACAAGGTACGAGAACGCCGCGGCGCTTTCCAAGGCCATTCCCGACAGGGAATGGCCAGCTATTCCCGACAGGGAATGGCCAGCTATTCCCGGTTGGACATGGCCGGCTATTCCCGGTTGGACATGGCCGGCCGGCTCCGGCAGACCGGTTTGTTTCGGCGGGAACAGTTCGGCGCTGGTTTTGCGGGCCAGGCGTTCCGCCTCCGCCTCCCGGAAGCTGACCAGGAGCAGGAGGTGTTTTTGCCGGATACGCGGGAGTATCCAGGACAGGGATACGCCGTCTTCTTCCCTGAAGTTGCTGATCAGGATAATAAATGTGCGGCGGTGCAGTTCTGCCAGTGCGCTTTCCAGCGCGGAAAAAGGGGAGGAGGGGGCGGAACTGCTGCGCAGATCGTAAAGCTGGTTCATTATAACGGAAAAATAGCGCAGGCCCTTGCGGGGGGGAAGCCAGCGCTCCATAAAACCGAAGCTCATCACCGCTGCGGCGTCTCCGTGTTTGAGCGCCGTGTAAGAAAGCAGCATGGTTCCGCTGAGGGCGGCGTCGAATTCGGCCATGCGCAGGCGGAAACCTGTATCAAGGATGCAGAGAACCTGCTGATCCTGTTCTTCCTGGTATTCCCGGACGATAAAGCGCCACAGGCCGCTTGAAGTCCTCTGACGGCCTGTGGCCCGCCAGTCGATGGATTTGATGGGGTCACCCTCCTGGTACTCCCGGAGGTGGCGGAATTCCAGGCCCTGCCCCCGCCGCCGGATATCCTGAAAGCCCTGTTCTTCAAGGATACCCCGCAGGGCGCTGCCGGCGGTGAGTTTCTTAAAATTCGGGAAGGTCTTCCCCCGGCTCTGAAAGTCGCAGAGAGTCTTGAGGCGCCAGAAACACAGGGGGGAGGTGTAGAGAAATTCCATACCGGGGAAAAACCAGGGTCCCCGTTCACGGGGGATCAGGGTGTAGTCAAACTCGATTCCCGCGCCCTGCGCTCCGCTCCGCAAGCTTTCACGGGAAAGGCGGGCCGGAAAGGCCGCGGTGTCCATTACCGGGGGGTAGAGGTCAAAAAACTGTACCCCTGCGGGGAGCAGTCCTCCCCGTTCCTGCTGAATATGGATAAGCGCCCGGACGGGTTCTCCCTGGGCGCAGGTAAGGGGAAGATCCCGCCGGCCCTGGTAGCGGCGGCAGTACCATACCAGCAGGACTGCGTCGAGGGCGATTACCGGAAGCAGGCCTATACCGCAGAAAGCCCAGAGGAGGAACATCCTGCCGGAGAAAAAGGCGCCAAGTCCCAGGCAAAGCCACAGGAGGGCCGCAACACAAAGGGCCGGGCCACTCCTGACGGAGTCCTTGACAGCAGGGACACGCGCCCCGGCGGAAGCCTGTGCGGGGCCGGTCACGGGCTACCGGCCTGTCCGGAACCAAAATCGCCGCGGGGCGCGGGGGTACGGGCCAGAATAGTTTCTATAATTTTGCGTTCCCCCTGGCCTTCCAGTTCACTTTCCGCGGAAAGGGTGATCCGGTGGGCCAGGGCCGGCGCCGCCAGGGCGCTAACATCATCGGGAATTACAAAGTCCCTCCCCTCAAGCAGGGCCTTTGCACGGGCGCAGCGTACCAGCGCAAGGCTGCCACGGGGGCCTGCGCCGGCCTGTATGCCGGGATTGGAACGGGTGGCGGCGCAGAGCCGTACCGCATAGTCAACGATGGCGGAATCTACCCGCAGCCAGGACGCCTGATCCCTAAGGGCCGCAAAGCCCTGGGGGTCAAGGACGGTCTTTACCTGGTCCAGGCACAGCACCGCCCCGCTGGACTTGTCAAGAATCCTCATGATCATCTCCTTTTCTTCCTCCGGTTCGGGGTAAGTGGCTATGACCTTTAGAAGAAAGCGGTCCTTTTGGGCATCGGGCAGGGGATAGGTCCCCTCGTGTTCAAGGGGATTCTGCGTCGCCAGCACCATGAAGGGTTCCGGCAGGGGGAAGCTGGTCCCGTCAAGGCTTACCTGAAATTCCTGCATGGCCTCAAACAGGGCGGCCTGGGTTTTGGCGGGGGCCCGGTTAATTTCATCGGCGATAAACAGGTTAGTGAACACCGGACCCTTGCGGGTACTGAACTGCCCGGTCCGGGTATCCAGCATCACATTGCCGGTAATGTCGCTGGGCATCAGGTCCGGGGTAAACTGGACCCGCCTGGAGTCGCCGCCAATGGCCTGGGCAAGGGAGCGGACCAGCAGGGTCTTCCCCAGGCCCGGCGCCCCTTCTACCAGAAGATGCCCGCCTGCAAGCAGGGTAATGAGGGCGTAATCCACCAGATCCCGCTGGCCGATAAAGGCATGGCCGATTTCTTCCCGAATCTGTTCCAAAATTCCGGCGGCCCTTTCATAATCACTCATATTTTCTCCAAAGCCGACATTAGATTCTTCAAATATGCGGCCATTCTTCGCTGGCTGATCTTTTTTCCTGCTGCCAGCACTGCTTCCACTTCTTTAACTTCCCGTCCCGGTTCCTGCCCCCCATTCCGGCGGCGCAGTTCCTGCAGGTAGACTTCCAGATAGGACCCATAGGCGCCATAGCGCCGGAGGAAACGGGCCTCCGCGGTAAAACGTCCGGTCATGGCGGCGCGGCCTGATGATTCTTCCTCCCGGCGGACACCGAAACCGGGGATTATGGTCCAAAAGCCAATAAGCACAAGGGCCACAATTGAAACCACCAGGGGCAGCAGGTTTCCCCGTTCCCGGAGGGTGGCAAGAAGCCCCGCCGCCGCCTGTCTTCCCCTGACAAAGAGCATAGCCGGCCGTTCAGCGTTAAGAGAAGCGCCGGTAAGCTCCCAGCTAAGTCTGGCGTCTATATCGGTATCCAGGCTGTAATTATACATAAAATAGCAGGAACCTGTTACGGTAAGGTAACCTTTCCCCAGGGCCATACGGATAAGCCGGATGTTCTCCCACTCGTCCAACAGGATCATTGTCTCCTTATCCGGCCGGGGCTCCTCCGCCAGTTCCAGGCTGATAGTCCAGTCGTAGTAGGGGAAATAGTCCCCATCTTCCGCCGTATCATCCTCAGTTTCATCGCCCCCGGCTGCTACGCTACCGTCGGCTGCTACGCTGCCGTCGGCTGCTACGCTGCCGTCGGCTACTGCGCTGCCGTCGGCTACTGCGCTGCCTTCCCCGGTTTCCGGGGCCCCGGAAACCGGGGTCCCGGTTTCGTCTATCCCGGCCCCATCTTCCACGGTTTTGTCCTCATTCCCCATCGCGGGAACCCGGAGTATCAGGCCAAGATTTTTTAGAAAATCTTCAAGGGCCTTAAGGTTGGCCGAAACATTCAAGGTTTCGGACATCCTCCAGTACCAGGCGGAATCGACTGAAATAATCAGGACACCCCCCTCCCGTACCCAGGGCAACAGGGCTTCCCCGTCCTTTTCCCAATCAAGCAGAGAAGCCATAAGGAAAAGTCCCCCTTCACGGGGGGAAAGGTCCTCTATCCCGGCCCAGCGGGGAGAAAAACGGACAGGGTGGCCGCTTTCGGAAAGCCATCTGCCAAGTATATAAAAGTTATCGGATCGCAGTTCCGCCGAAACCGGCTTCCGGATAACCCGCTCGTAAACTTCAAGCTGGCTGATGGTAAAAACGGCAATTACCAGCAGTACGGAAACAAGGATGACGGCAAATGTCCCATCCCTCCCCTTCAATCCGGTTTTAGACACAGGCGTCTCCAGCTTCACGGATGTTCCCGTCATTGGGGCTGTCCCCGGCGGGGCTTCCCCAGGGCGGCCCGCAGAGGGACTGTACCCAGGCCAGGGCATCTTCAAAGGCCCCGCCGGGGGGCTTAATTCCGCCATAGGCAAGGGCTACCCAATGGCGGATAAGCTCCGCAAAGGCCCGTTCCGGCCCAAGCTGCCGGCTGCCCTGGTAACGCCGGACCAGGGCCAGACAGCGGTACTCGGTGGCCCCGGGGGGGAAACGTATCCGGTGGTACCGGGTAAGGGCGCCAAGAGACGCCGCATAACAAAGCCCCCAGGCCTCCCGGATTAAACCCCGGCAGTAGGAATGGCCGGCCTCTTCCAGAAGGAATTCGGGAGTGGACACGGGCGCAGGCGCCGGGACAGTCCGGGGGGTATCCGGCGGCTGGGCGGAGTAGAAGGGCTGCTTCCTCCGGCGGTACACGAAGATCCCGCAGGCCAGTACCAGGGCCACAATGGCCAGAATAAGGACGCCGCGCAATATCACCGCCCCGGCGACCCGGAAAAAATTTGCCCAGGGGAAGGGGGCAATACCCAGAGAGTCAATCGTTTCCGTGTCTTCAGAGCCCTCCTTAAAACGAATCCCCCAGGTTTTTCGTTCACCCTCCATCTCCTGCTCAAGAATCTCGTCCAGAATCTCCACGGGCATGGCCACCCCCACATCCGGGGGCAGGGGATCGTGTCCGGGGGACTGCCCAAACACCCCCGTAAGGCGCGGCAGGCCCAGGCCGAAAAGAAGCAAAACAAAGGCCCCGGCCTTCCGGTAACGGGCGGTGAATTTTCGAAACAACAATTCTATGTCCCAGCCTTCAACTTCCACCCTGCTGTTCAGGTACAGGCCAAACCCCATACACACGTACAGGCTTTCCACCACCAGGTAATTTACACACCAGAGGGTGTAAAGGTAGAGCCCCCCTTCCCCAAAAAAGACTCTATAATTCCAGGCCGAATTAAAAAAAATCCCGGAAACAAAATAGGCAAACAGGAGTTCCCCGGCTACGAGCATCCACAGCAGCAGGACGCACCAGGCACTGAGGAAGATGCAGAAATGGAGCCCCCCGCCGGCCAGGGCCCGCTTCCGGACCGCAATCCGCCAGTGTTTCCTGTTCCCCGTCCTCTCATCCCGCGACGGACTCCCCCGCTCAAGGACCCTGAGAGACAGTACCGCGGCCCGCCAGGGGCTAAAACGCCGCCAAAGCAGATCCCCGGCCAAACCCCGGCACAGAGCAGCCCCCAGGCCCTGAAACAGGGCGCGGAACGGTACATTGGGTTCAAAATAACGCCTGGCCACCACGTGAAGAACAAAGCGGTCGAACAAGGGGTTGAACCACCACAGGACAAACCAGGCGCAGAGCAGCGGATAGTTACCAAGCGAACCGGGCAGCAGCTCCGCCAAGCCCAAATTAGCCACAAAAAGAAGCGTAAAAGCGCAGATCCAGAACGGAATTGCGAAAAAAAGAATAAGATAGCCCAGATTCCGCCGCCACAGGAGCAGCCCCATATCCACCGCTTCCCACAAACTCCGCCGTCTAAGGGCAAGAATCCCGCTGTTCAGCATCACACCCCTTCCCCGGCCATGCCGCCGCTTTTTTTGCCGTAGCCGGCCTGTCCTCCTCCACCTTTTTTGCCGTGCCCGGCAAAGGCGAAGTAAAGACCCAGGAGAACCCAGCCCAGGCCCCCCACAACAAACCGGAGACCCGCCCCCAGCAGAACCTGGGAGGACCAGAAAGCCTCGACCGCGGCGGCGATTACCAGGAGCAGCGACGCGCCGGCAATAATGGGAAGGGCCTCCCGCCCGCCCCGCCTGATAGAAGCGCCCCTGCTAAGACCGCCGCATACAAAAAGACGGTACCCCATTAAGAGGCCCGCGTAGGCGGAAAAGATGATCGCCGTAAGTTCAAAGCTGCTGTGCCCAATGATAAACGAGAAAAAAGTCTCTTTGAAACCCACATTGATAATGTGCCCGGCGGCTACCCCCAGGAACATGGCGTTGTAGACCAGAAAAAACAGACTCCCCAGCCCCCCCAAAATGCCCCCCGCGAAGGTTTGAAAGGCAATAGAAACATTGTTGTAAATGTAAAACCCGAACATGTCCGCATCCCCGGACAGCTCCCTGGGTACAAGAAAATGGGGACTTTCGGGATTGTACATCTCCTCCAGAGACTCCGCCTGAAACTCCGGCAGAATACGGTAGGCCATTTCGGGGAAGCGAAGACAGAACAGGGTGAAAAACAGGGCCATGCCGTAGAAGATCAGGCATGCCGCGCCAATACCCCGCCAGTGGGCCCGGACCGCACGGGGGAACGTCCGGGTTAGAAAGATCAACAGGGGCCGGAAGGAAAAATCCCGGTGGTTGTAGAGCCGCTGATGCCCTTCCAAAACCATGCGGTTCAACCGTTCAATAAGGGCCGGATCAAAACCGTGGGCCCTGGCAGTGTTAAGATCCTGGCAGAGTTCCCGGAAATTCCGGGGGAAACGATCCGCCCGCTCCCGCATCAGACGGGCGCTGCCCAGGGTTTCTGCAAATTCCCGCCAGAATTTATCCCGCCGGACAATAAAACTATGCTCCGTCATTCCCCCACAAGCCTCCGGCTGAGGGTCAGAAGGTAATCCGCAGCGGCTCCGGGGGGCAGGTCTCCGGCATCCGGCGCATCTTCATCCCCCCGCAGCACCTTTACATAGGGAGAGGCAATTTCATCCGCACGGGCCCGGCCCAGCAGCGTATAGCGCCGGGCAAACATCAGAATACCCTGTTTTTCCTCCCCGCTCAGACCCGGCGGTACCACCCCCCCTTCGGCTGCAGAACGCCCCCGCAGCGCCGTACCCTTTTCGCCGTCTTTGGGCAAAAACGCAAGGGCCGGCAGCGCGGAAACAGAAAGAGACTGGACGGTATATACCACCAGCGTATCGGCAGCCCAATCGCCAAGACGGCGGTAGCCGTGGCTTAACAGCATAGTTACCAGTGAAATGGGACAGAGAAACAAAAAAGTATCGGCAAAACGGATAAGATTCCGCAGAAACGAGGCGCCGGGATTCACCGGGGATCCGTCGCTCCGGACCACCCGTATTCCCAAAAGACGCTTCCCCGGACTTTGACCCCGGCCAAAGACCTCCCATATCACGTGGTAAAACCAGTCAACGCAGAAAAGCACCAACAGAAGCATCCAGGAACCGGTAGTCCCCTCCAAAAAACTCGACACGCTGATAACGGTAACAAGAACCCACTGGATAGCCTGATCGATCCCCCAGGCACAGCCCCGGACGACAGGTCCCGCGGGAAAAAGGGCAAATTCTATCCCCTCCGGGGTCTCCACGGTAAGCGCTGAATCAAGGGATTCGCCGGGAGAGCGGGTGGATTGGAATACCGGAGCGGTTCCGGGGCTTGCTGTCAAGGCTAAAACAGTGAGGAAAACAGGGCAACCAACGAGCCTCCAATCCACAAAGGGATAAGGGCCAGGTACACAATAAGCAGTATACCACTGAACTTCCACAGGGCCCGGTTGTACCGCAAGGCCTCTTCCAGATCCCCGGTCCCGCTGCTCAGAAGGTAATCGCGGATTTTTCCTCCGAATCTATAGGTGAAACGGGCGGGGAAAAAGGCGATAACTCCCCCGGCCAGGTAGAGAACACCGATAAAAGCCCCAAGAAAACCGCCAAAAAGACCGGTGTCAAGCACAGACAGACCGCTTATCAGCACGATGCTGGAGAAAAGCCCTATTACAACAAGGATCGCCGCCCCGATATAGCCAATAATACCAATAAAACGAAGCCAGGGGGACGCATCTTTAAGGTAACGAATCATAACCGGCGTCAGAACGTCACGGGGAGCGCCCTCCTCCGCCACAACCTCCGTATTCGGACTTTGCCAGGGATTTACCGTATCGGACATACTATCCTCCTCCTTACCGATCTTCTCATACGTTTTTTAAGATACTTGAGCTCACACTAATTCAATTCTTCCTGATCCACCAGAGTAACATCCAGCGTAAGGGACTGCCCACCCCGGATAATTTCCACTTTTACCTGCTCTCCGGGCTTGTTATCCTCCAAGGCGCTAAAAAGGTCCGCATAGGTATCGGTTTTCATACCGTCAACCGAGGTGATAATATCCCCCCCCAGGTAGATAACAGTGGAACGGTAACGGACCGCCTCCGTACCCTGCCGCAACCCCGCCCGTTCCGCCTGCCCTGAACGCCGGGTTCTGGAAACCAGAAGACCCTGACTCACCGGAAGATCGGCATAACGGACCAACGCCGGAAAAAGCTGCACCACCGTCGCATCGATCCGGCCCCGGCGCACCTTACCGTACTGCAGAATCTCCGCCACCACCCGCTTGGCGGTGTTCACCGGAATGGCAAACCCAATCCCCACCGACCCCCCCGAAGGGGAGTAGATCATCGTGTTGATCCCGATCATCCTGCCCTGAGTATCCAGCAGGGGCCCCCCGGAATTGCCGGGGTTTATCGAAGCGTCGGTCTGGATCATGTCGCGGATGATATTTTGCTGGGAAGTCTGGATAGGCCGCCCCAGGCCCGATACAATGCCCACCGTCAAGGTCCGTTCAAAGGCAAAAGGATTCCCAATGGCAAGCACCTTTTGCCCAACCTTCAGATTGTCGGAACTGCCGAAAGGTATAGTCTGCAATTCCTGCCCCTGCGGGGGATCGAATTTAAGAATCGCAATATCGTTTTCCGAATCCGTCCCCACCACAGAACCCTCAAACTGGCTTCCGTCCACCAGGTTGATATACACCTTTGAGGCGTCTTCGATAACGTGGTTATTGGTAAGCACATAACCCCTGGTGTCGATAATCGACCCGGAACCGGAACTTCCGTCCTGGGGCACCGGTTCAAGAAACCAGTTGATTGCCACCACTTCAGTGGTAATATTCACCACCGCGGCGTTGTACTGTTCGTAAATCGAGATATTTTCCCGTTCACCCTCGGAATAGGGAACCAGGTCCGTTACGTTCAGGCTATTAATAGGACGCAGAGATTGCGAAGACTGCCACAGACTCAGCTCCTCATGACTGTTCCCACTGCCCTCCGCAACCGCAGCCTCCTGTTCCCCGGAAGAGACACCAGGTACGCGCAGCAGTCCCAGACCAAAGGCAAACATCAGTACGACAAGACCGGATAATGCTGAAAAAAAGATCAGCTGCCGATGGCTATACACTTTCATTCATGCCCCCGTTTATTGTTAAAAATAAACCATTTTTAAGTATAACAAACAGGAAACATAAAAGAAAGGGATTGGCCTGCCGATAGATGTTAGTATATGCGCCTTACCATAGGCCTTGTCTGGAAAGCGGCCCTGGTCGTAACACTGGCCTGCCTGGCCCTTCCCCTGGAGGCATTGGACCTGCCCAGCACCGGTATTGAGGACGATTCCGCCCTGCGAATCTCCCTCCGGGACGAGTGGTTCCTTGATACCCAGGATCGGATTATGGCGAAAAAGACCCAGCTTCATACCCTTCCCGGCGGCGGCAGGATACAGATTCGGACAGAACGAAGCGCCAGTGAATTCGCCGTGATACTGGCACGGGAACTTACCGGCCCCAATGCTCAGGGCATGGGGACCTTCCCCGGCTGGGCCCAGGGATCCTGGGCCTATGTCCGCAGCCGTACCGACGGCTCCCCCCTCAGAATCCGCATCTTCCTCCGAAGTGATCGCTCTACGTATATTCAGTTCAGACCCCTGAGCGCGGACCGCTGCCAGATGGACATGGTACTGTACGACGCCTACATCAGCCAGTCCCAGCCCGTAGCCCTGTCTTTTGAACGACTCCTCAGCATGCCCCTGGAAAGCATTTTCACTATCATAGGGGAAAGATTCAAACGCCGTTACTTCGATCCGGACCCGGAAAACTACCGGGACCTCAGACTATTTATGAACACACTGCGCCAAAAACTTCCGGAAATCTCGTTTCGGGAGGACGGGGCCATCGACGCCCAGGGGAACTACGTGTTTATTGAGACCCTGGAAGCCCAGGACGGGAAAGGGGGCCTTAACTGCTCAGGCTTTGTAAAGTGGGTGATAGACGGCATCCTGCGACCCCTTACCGGCCGGCGCCTGGACATCGCAACCCTTAAATTACCCTTTGGAGAACGAGGATCATCTTACACCGACGTATGGGAAGATATCCGCGACCCCTTTTTCGGCCTTGACTGGAGCCGGAACCTGGCCGCCCAGGCATGGACCAGCCTCCGTTCCCCCGCCTACGCAGTACCGGAGGAATTTGAGGTCCGGGACTGGCCCTTTAGCCAACTCATTTACCGCACCGGACCCGACGAACAAAACACCAGCCCCCTACCCGCCATCCGCGCCTACCCCGGCTATCTGGAGAATTCCGGCTTCGGAGTAGAGGGCCTCCAAGCCCTCCTCTACACCCTCGCCATCGACGAACCAGGCTATATCTACCTGGCCTCGGTAAACACCGAACTAGGCCCCCCCACCACAGCCGACAACCCCCGCGGCCTGCCCCGGATGCGCCAGCACTTCCATATAGCAGTCCTAATCCCCTACTTCGATGAATACGGCGGCTTCCAGATCGCCGTCTTTGAAAGCGCCGAAGAAACCCGTTTCTCCCGCTTCAAGACCCGCTACCCCGGCCACAACGTAAACCTGGTCCGCATCCCCCTCGAAGGCTCCTTCAACCCCTAACACTTCCCCGCTCAGCTCCCCCCGCTCCGTTCCCGTCCCCCGCCCGGCTCCCGGCAGGGCCGCCTCCTGCAGGCAGCTCCCCTCTCTCCTCTCTCCTCTCTCTCCTCCCGCCTTTCTTTTTTGGGCCTTCTGTCTACCCTCCCCTTCTCCTCCCTCATCCCTGCCTTAAAACCCTGCAAAGTCCAAGCCCTGTAATGAAAAAAAGCTTACCGCTCAGGCCGGGCGTTTCCGCAGCTGCCGGCCCGGCCGGCAGGGGGGGAGGCTGGATCT
>JAITJW010000057.1 GCA_031278715.1 Treponema sp.
TAAATTACATTCTCTTCAGGCTCTTCAAAGCTCCCGAGATCGCCTGGCTTACCGACGAGCGGTTTTCCATGCCCGCGGTGGTATTGGTTGCCCTCTGGCATGATACGGGGTACAACATGACCATCATGCTGGCGGGCCTCCAAACCATTCCCCGGCAGCTCTATGAGGCCGCCGATATAGACGGGGCCGGCAGATGGCAGAAATTCCGGAAGGTTACCCTGCCCATGCTGTATCCGACCCTGTTCTTTATGACCGTTATGGCTATCATCGGGACCTTCCAGGTCTTCGATGTGATCTACGCCCTTACCGGCGGCGGGCCCTTTAACAGTACCAGAACCTATGTCATGTATCTGTATACCCAGGGCTTCGGCAGTTTCAGGATGGGTTACGCTTCGGCCCTGGCATGGATCATGTTCGTGATCATCTTTGTGTTCACCCTGATCCAATTCAAGTTCCAGCGGGATGATGTGATGTATTGAGGAAAAGGGTTATGCAAAAATCAATGAAAAAATCCCGGATAATTACCGGCGGTATGCTCTATATCTTTCTGTCCTTCTGCGCGCTGGCCACCCTTATACCGGTGGTTTGGGTTTTTTTTACCAGTTTTAAGGCTTCGGGGGAGGTGTTTACCTTTCCCCCGGTTCTGTTTCCCAAACGGTTTCTCTGGTCCAACTACGTCAAGGTTTGGGCTTCTTCCAATTATTACCGGTATTTTATCAATACGGTGATTGTTTCGGTCTGTGTTGTCACGGGCCAGCTTGTTACCAGTTCCATGGCGGCCTATTCCTTTGCACGGCTTAAGTACCGGGGCAGGGACCGGATCTTTCTCCTCTATCTGGGCACTTTGATGATCCCCGGACAGGTTACCATGATTCCTTCCTTTATCATGATTAATGCCCTGGGCTGGATCAATACCTATATGGCCCTGATCATTCCCCTTATATTTACCGCCTTTGGAACTTTCCTCCTGCGGCAGTTTTTTGTAACTATCCCCCATGAACTTGATGAGGCCGCCATGATAGACGGAGCTTCTTATTTTACTATTTACAGCAAGGTTATTCTTCCCCTGTCCAAAACCGCCCTGGCTACTCTGGCGGTATTGACTTTTTTGAGTACCTGGAACGCATTTCTCTGGCCCCTGATTGTTACCAGGACGGACATGATGAGAACCCTGACCCAGGGGATCATCAATTTCCGGGGAAGGTTCCGATCCGACTGGAATCTCATCATGACCTCCACCATCATAAGCATTGTTCCGATGATACTGATCTATTTGAATGCCCAGAAGTATTTTATTGAGGGCATCGCCATGTCGGCAGTTAAAGGGTAAAAGGAGAGATACGCATTGAACAGCATAATACGGCAAAAATCCGAATTGCGGGGCATTGAATTCGCCCTGGGGGAGATTCCCGGCAACGGACTTTTGGCAGTACAAATCCGGCTGACCAAACAATTTTCACCGGTAATAAAGATCGCCGTCCCCCCGGGCCGGGATTTTTTTCTTGAATATGATGCCGTCAAATTGGGGGAAACAAATGTCTGTGGAACCTTTACCCTGTTTGTCGAAGGTATCGGTGCAAATGGCTGCGTATCAGCCTTGCTGGATTCGTGCAGGCTCTTCATAGAGCCGCCGGTTCCGCCCCGGGTGTATCATGACTACGGTGATGTTCTGGGGACCAATTATACCAGCGCCTCCTCTGCAAACCAGATCGAATTCTGGAGCCGCTTTCAGGAATTGAAGGGGGAAATATCCGGGGAACTTTCCGCCGCCGCCGGTATCGGCATGAATTCCCTCCGGGTTTTTTTTCATGAACGGGTTTTTGATCAGGCCCGGGACAGGATGCTTGAAAACATTGAAGCCTTTACCGCCCTCTGTGCGGAACGGCGGATCCGGCCCCTGTATGTGTTTTTTGATGACTGCTGGTACGGCAGCGAAGAGCGGGTTCTGGACTTTAATCCCATGCCGGGCAGTCATAACGGGCGCTGGGCCAAATGTCCTCTCTTTCGGGATCGAAAATTTGAAAACTATCCCCGTTTTGAAAGGTATATCAAAGACATCGTAGGCCGTTTTAAAGATGACCGGCGCATTTTTGGCTGGGAAATATGGAACGAACCGAAAAACCGCGGCATCGGCGAGCTTATCGATACCGAATTTACCGAGGACCTCATGGCCAACGGATTCTTGTGGGCCCGGCAGATGAATCCGGTTCAGCCCGTGGTATCCTGCTGGGACGGAAATCGTTTTGGCGATATTGACGACCAGCACAATTACGCCCACGGGGGAGTTTGGGAATACAATGACGGCGCCGGAGCGGTTATCGATATGCGGCGTGGTACCATTGTCACCGAAGCAGGATGCCGCACCTGGAACGGCGATGGCTACGGTTCGCCGGTACACTGGATCTCCTGGCTGGAAGAACGCCGGAGGCAAAATTTGCCGGTCCCCGGAGTATACCTCAACTGGGAACTTATGGCCGGCGACAGTAACTGTACCTGGCACTGGTCTTCAAAACCGGGGGATCGGAAACCCGGTGTTCCCTGGTGCGGCTTTTTCTTTCCTGATTTAACACCTGTCAACATTGCCGAAGCGGCGGCGCTGCGCCGTTATGCGGGCCTTAAAGACAGGGCGATTCTGCTTTACGGCTTTGACCGCCCGGATGCACTGCCGGGGACCCTTTTGCCGGAGGCGGGGGTTTCTTCCGGCGAGGGGTTTAGCATATTCACCGACGGGAAACTTGGCGAACTGCGCCACGAAGGAAAGGGTACGGATCGTATAACCTTTGATGAAATCATCGAAAAGGGTGATTTTACCCTTCAGGTTTTTTTCCGTCTTGACGATCCCGGGACGGAGGCCGGCATGGAATATATTCCGGTGGGGAAAAAAGAAGCCTCCTGGTCAGTCCTGTGTTCGGTTTGGGGCGTCCGGTTAACCCTTGCGGAAGCTAAGGCGCTGTCAGTTTCCAGGGATATTCCTGCCGGTGAAACGCACAATCTTAAATTCACCGGGACTGCCGATGGGACAGGGCAAGTGTTTGTGGACGATCTGTTGGAACCCCTTTTTACGATCAATGCAGAACCGGCCTTTGCCGGAAAAATCGCCCTGATTGCTTCAGGGAAAGCTGCTTTTGATGATCTTGGGGCTGTTTATGATGACAAG
>JAITJW010000092.1 GCA_031278715.1 Treponema sp.
TTTTACCCCCATGATTGCCAAGGTTAAGCAGGCGAATCCCGAGGCTTTTTTCCCTGTATGCTATTATTCCGAATCCGCCCAGATCCTTATCCAGATGGATTCCCTGAACTATAAACCCAGGCTGACCATCCTTTCAAGTTCGGCCCTCAAGCAGGAACTTATAGACGTGGCGGGCAAACTGGCGGACGGCTGTTTCCTCATGAACGCCTTTACCCCCGACATACCGGGCGCCGGCTTTGCCAGGGTAATGAAGGCCTACAAGGACAAGACCGGCAAAGAGGGAGACGCCTTCCTGATGCAGACCTACGATGTGGTGTGTCAGCTCGCCGCGGTTATCACCCAAGCCAATTCGGCGGACCCGAAGAAGATGCGGGAAATACTGGCGGGGATGAAGGATTATCCTTCCCTGGCGGGCCCCTACAGCATGAATGAGCTTGGCGATGCCATGAGAACCCTTCAACCCATCATGATTGAGAACGGCAAGTTTATGAACATTTCCGGCCGGTAAGCGGCACGGAGCGTAAAGACGAAGACCCACGCCTTTTCCAAAACCAACCGGAGTTTGGAAAAGGACTTGTTATCATACGCGGCCCCGTTGAGGGCCGGCCGCCGTTCTTTCCGGGTAAAACAACAGCGTAAATAGTGTCTGTCCATAATGTAGACACATTATGGACAGACTTCCTTAAAAAAAATATATGTTTTAAGGATATTTTTATGGAGGTATCACCGTGATTTGTAACAACATTCTTGAGGCGGTAGGCAATACGCCCATTATCCGGCTGAACCGTATGACCGGCCCTGAGGATGCGGAAATTCTGGTGAAATTCGAGGGGCTGAATGTGGGGGGATCCGTTAAAACCAGGACCGCCTGGAACATGATCCTTGACGCGGAAAAATGCGGCGTTTTAAAACCGGATTCCGTTATCTGCGAGCCCACCAGCGGTAACCAGGGCATCGGGCTGGCGCTGGTGGCGGCGGTCCGGGGCTACAAGGCCATTATCATTATGCCCGATTCGGTCAGCAGGGAACGCCGCAAGCTGGTTGAACAGTACGGCGTGGAAGTGATTCTCCGGCATGACGACGGGGACATCGGCAAAGTGATTGACGATTGCCTCCAAACGGCCCTGAGAATGGCAAAGGAAAATCCGAAGGTTTTCGTGCCCCAGCAGTTTGAAAATCCCGCCAACCCCGCGGTACACCGGGAACAAACCGGGCGGGAGATTGTCGAACAACTGGAGGGCCTTCCGCTCCACGGTTTTTGTTCCGGTATCGGTACCGGCGGTACCATCAGCGGCATCGGCGAGGCCCTGCGCGCCAGGTACCCGGATATCGAAATCTGGGCAAACGAGCCGGAAAACGCCGCGATTCTCTCGGGCGGCAGGATCGGTTCCCATATCCAAATGGGCATCGGCGACGGCCTTATCCCCCGGAATCTGAACACGAAGATATACAACCAGGTCGCCGTGGTGGCAGACCGGGACGCCCTGCAAACGGCAAAAGATCTGGCCCGCAAGGAAGGGTTGATGTGCGGCATTTCCAGCGGGGCCAATGTATGTACCGCCCTGCGGATGGCGAAAAAGCTGGGCCCGGGGAAGCGGGTTATCACCCTGCTGCCGGACACCGCGGAGCGTTATTTCAGCACTCCGCTTTTTAACTAGATATTGGACTTGTTCAATAACCCGGTTGGTTATTTCACAAGTCTATTCTTTACGACAAGGAGTAATACCATGACAAATAAAGTCGCGGACCGTATGGGCCTTTTGCACACCGAATCGGCGTTTCAGATTCTGGCGCGGGCCAACGCCCTGGAAGCCCAGGGCAGGAGCATCATTCACCTGGAAATCGGACAGCCTGATTTCAAAACCCCCCAAAACATCATTGACGCCGCCTGCCGGGCAATGAACGAGGGCAAAACGGGTTACACCCCCACCCCCGGTATCCTGCCGCTGCGCGAAACAATCGCCCGTTGCTGCGAAGATTACAAAAAAGTTAAAACCTGCCCGGAAGAGATTGTGGTGGTTCCCGGCGGCAAGCCGATCATGTTCTTTACCATGCTGATGCTGACCCAGCCCGGCGACGAGGTTATCTACCCCAACCCCGGTTTCCCGATTTACGAGTCGGTTATCAAATTTTCCGGGGCCAAACCGGTTCCCATGCCGCTTCTGCAGAAAAACAATTTTTCCGTTGACATAGATCAGCTCAAACGCGACATTACCAGCAAAACGAAGCTCATCATCCTCAACAACCCCAGCAACCCCACCGGCGGCATGATCCAGCGGGAAGATATTATCGCCATCGCCGATATGGCGCGGGGTAAAGGCATCTACATCCTGGCGGACGAGATTTACGACCGGATCATTTTTGAGGAGCAGCCCCTGTCCATCGCGACCCTGCCGGGCATGAAGGACTGGACCATCATCCTGGACGGTTTTTCCAAAACCTACGCCATGACCGGCTGGCGCCTGGGTTACGGTATCATGAACAAAGAACTGGCGGACCACATGACCATGCTGATGGTAAACTCCGCGTCCTGCGCCGCGTCTATGACCCAGTGGGCCGCGATTGAGGCCCTGAACGGGCCCCAGGACGCCGTGGCGGAAATGGTGAACGCCTTCCGGGAGCGGCGGGATTACCTCATTGACGCGCTGAACAGCATCGACGGCATCAAATGCGTCAAGCCGAGCGGCGCCTTTTACGCCTTTCCCGATATTTCATCTTTCGGCATTTCATCATCCGAATTTGCCGGCCGCCTGCTGGAAGAAGCGGGGGTGGCGGCGGCGGCGGGCACGGCGTTCGGCGATTTCGGCGAAGGCTTCATCCGGCTTTCCTACGCCAACTCGCTGGACAACCTGAAAATCGCCGTTGACAGGCTGGCCAAATTCTGCGGGGGGTTAAGCTGAACCCCAAAACGTCACACCCTCCCCCTTGATCACAGTCAAAAAACAGGTTACAGTAAGGGTGTTGGCAATCCTGGGCCGTAAAACAGTGCGGAACGACAAAAAAGATTCCGCTCTTAATCGGCGGGTCGAAAATTCGATCCCTTTGCGGCTCAGGAGAGGGGTTCCATAAACTCCTTCTTTGTGATACGATACGGAAGGTTTCCAAAAACACCGGTTGGCGGAGATCTTCATATTCGCGGGAATAGCTCAGTGGTAGAGCGCGACCTTGCCAAGGTCGATGTCGCGGGTCCGACTCCCGTTTCCCGCTCTAGCTAATTCCTTATTATATAAGGAATTAGCGGGTTTGGAAGCAG
>JAITJW010000113.1 GCA_031278715.1 Treponema sp.
AGTTGCCAGGAACGCCCTGGCCAGGGGATTATCGCCGGACATGGTCGGGGAAATCACCGGCCTTGACGCCCAGACTATCAAGAGTTTCACCGGTCAATAGGTTCCTCCGTACCGCCTAAACTTGACCCTTAACTAAATCTTACACACCCAGGGGCGGGGAAATGCCTGGGGGAAACGCTTGTAGAGTCCGTCTCGGCTGGGGAAGGCATTGACGCCCAGGCCGATGATGACGGACTGCCAATCGTAGCTGATGCTGCCCTCCGCGTTAAAAACCGTGTAGCCGGTGTTCTGTTTTTCGATAAGTTCGTTCAGGTCTTCCGGCCTTGAGCTGTAGCCTTCCAGCCGGCCTTCTTTGAACACGAGGAACTGGGTGTTCTGATCCGAAAGAATAGCCTCTGTCCATAAGCCAATTCCGATCTTAAAATTCGCTCTTCAGCAGATCGGTGTCAAGGACGATAACTACCCGGCCCTGCCGCAGAAGTTCGCGGTTTTCTTCGCTGGCGATGATGTTCCGGGCGTCTTCCTCGTCGATGACCAGGTCCGTGGGGCGGATTCCGTAGACTTCCCGGGCAAGGATCCGCAGGGGCCGCTCTCCCACCAGGGCTGCCAGTTCCGGTGAAAGGCCGGAGGGGCTGTCCCGGAAGATCGATTCTTCGCCTGAGTAGTGGACCATCACGGTTTCGGGGGATTCCAGCATGGTTTTGTCGTAGATCAGGTTCATGCTGCTGTCCCAGATTTTGGGAAACAGGCAAGGGAGGGTACGGGCCTTCCGGTTGGTCCCGTGCAGGGGCAGTTCTCCGCCCGCGATAATCAGGATACCTGTGTAGGCCGTTACGGACCGTGAGGCCAGAACCCTGGGAGGGGCGGCGGGTCGGGGATTTTTGATGAACTCCGCGGAAAGAAAGCGCAGGCTTATGGTATAGTCCGCCTGCATGCCGGTCATGTTGGCGGTCATGGCCGGGGGGGTGGTCCGGGCCGAAAGTGCGTAGTTTTCCGCCTTGTACAGGGAAAAGGCCCCTTCGGCCAGGTGATCGCCCACAAAACTTGAAGAATCCACCGGGATGGAGAGGATCAGGGGCCGTATCAGGGCCACGTACTCCGCGACGATCATCTCCTCGGCCTGGGTTCTGCCCGTGGGAAGCGCCAGGCCCAGGGACTTGAGTTCCAGGGACACCTGCGCGGAAATTTCCATTTTGTCCCATTCCAGAACACCGGAAATATTCACGGCAGGGGATTGGGCCCCCGCGGAAACGGCGCAGAAGAGGAGGGCGGCAGGGAGGACAAACCGGCGGCAGAGGAGACGGCGGCAGGAATTCATCGTTGTCTATCTTATCGGCACGTTCAGGGTTCTGCCTTCACGGAGAATCCCGTTAAGGTCCATGTCGTTTGCCCGGGCCAGGTCAACAAGATCCGTACCGTATAGAAGGGCGATTGACCACAGCGTGTCCCCCTTTTTTACCACGTAGTTTCCCCCGTAATTTTCTTCCGGGCTCTGCCGGGAGGCGGGCGGCTCCCCTTCTTTCAGCGCCGGTATTTTCAGGCGGCTTCCGATCTGCAGGGCCCTGCTTTTGATTCCGGGGTTGGCCCCTTCGATAAGGGCCACCGTTACCCCGTACTGGAGGGCCAGGGCTGAAAGGGTGTCCCCATAGCGGATCGTGTGGTAGTAGTGCCGGATTAGTTCCACCCCGCCTGAAAGCGCCGCTTCTACCCGCTCCGCGTGTTCTACGGGGACCTTGAGCAGGTAGGACGGGACAGGGGGGCTGATATTGATGAGCAGTTCCCCGTTCCCCCGGCTTAACAGTACCGGATCAATGCCCGTCTCCTGCGCCAGAAGGTTCAGGTCCACGCTCCTGCTTAGCGGAACCCTGGTCCATTCGGTAGTTTCCTGCCAGTACTCCAGGCCGTACTTCCGGGGTTCGGAGAGGATCCGGGCAACCGCCAGAAGTTTGGGCACGTACTGTATGGTTTCGGTCCGCAGGGCCTTCCGCCGGGAAAGTTCCCAGTAATCCCGGCAGCCGGTCTGCCGTATCACCTGGTTTATTCCCCCCAGGCCAGTGTTGTAGGCCGCCAGGGCCAGGGGCCAGTCCCCCAGGATCTCGTAGTTTTCCTCCAGTTTCCGCAGGGCCCCCTGGGTGGACTTCCAGAAATCCATCCGCTCATCCACCCAGTCGTCCACCTGCATGTCAAACGGGGCGATGGAGTTTTGCATGAACTGCCACAGCCCCACGGCGCCGGACTTGCTTGTTGCCGTGGAAACGTAGCCGGATTCGATGACCGGCAGGTAGAGCAGCTCCGGCGGCAGCCCCCGTTTTTTGATCTCCTCCCGGATAAACCCCAGGTAGGGGCTTGCCCGCTCCATCACCCCCCTAAGCCAGGCAAGACCGGCTGGGGCGCTGTACTGCTCCAGGTAATGCTGCGCCAGATCCTGCTCAAGGCCGGGGATGGGACCGGCCTTGGGATTCTGCACCGCCGCGCCGCCATCCCCCTGCAGGGGGGCCTGGGCCGGATGGAGAAAACGTTCCGGCGGGCTGAAAATCTGCTGCCGCAGGGGCCGGCCATTGGCCGTGATCTCCTCCGTCAGAATAACGGGGTCCGGTATAGTCTCCGGTACGCCGTCCGGTACGGCGTCTGTGTCTGCAAGGGAGAGGAGGACATCCTCCCCCGCGGCCAGGCGCAGGGTACAGGCCAGAAACAGCGGGAAGATCTTAAAATTTTTCGCCATAGTACACCCCCGCCCATTCCCAGCGGCCGTGGATCTCCGGGTCCAGGGGAAAGTAGATCTTTCTGAAGTACAGGTACCAGGT
>JAITJW010000118.1 GCA_031278715.1 Treponema sp.
GCAATAATTAATGAACCGTTGAGGATTGGGGAACAATGCGGCGTTTTGCAAACGGCAACGGGCAGCGTACACGGCCTATCCTCCTTCACGGGCGCTTGGGGCCCAAAGCCCCCCTCTGAATTATGAATATGCTACACCTTTCCGCGGGCATTGTCAAGTGTTTTTTTACGTTTTGGGAATAGCTCGATTTTGTATAAATATTCGAACCAGGCCCATATTATGTATATTTATACATAATATCCGTTACATTTGTATAAAAATACAGAAACAGGACTATATTTCCATCTGCACGAGGCGGCCATGCTCTTTTTCATTTTTGTAGAGATCATATACATAACCACCGCTTTGGCTGTAGAGGCCGGTTTCGGCGTCCATCAGGCGCTCAAAAACTCCGGAATTGTAAAAGGTTTTCATGGCTTCCTGCGGCGACGCGCCAGTATCTTCAATGATGGCCGCTACGACATCGGAAGTGATAAGGTCCATCATGTATCTTAGCTTTTCATCACTCATGATATGTCCCGGTCTTATGCAAAAGAGCAATGGCCCTTGTGGTATGAAATGAATATTGAATACTTAGTTCCCTGAAAGTCAGTTCCCGCCTCAAGGCGTCTTCCGAAATGACACCAGAAAGGAAGGTGTTGATTAAAGCCGCAATGTCATCATTTGCAACAGGGCCGCTAACAATATCATATTTGCCGTCAACATTACATTCCAGGTTTTTATTATCAAAAAACCGGCGATTTCGATTGTTTATAACAAACAATGCCCACTCATTACCCGGCTCGTCAAACTTTCTGATGGTTAGCGTATTATGCCTGTCATCTTTGAGGATATTTTCATCAAATGAAAACTCAGTTATCCAGGGGATCCCGTTTCCATAAATTTTTACCGTCCTTCTGGCCATTGTCCAAGCCTGATTTTGAAATGGTGTGGTATAGAATCCTTTCCCGAAATCCTTGAAGGGCCTGCACTTCTCCAGGTCAATAGCAGGGATTTCCATATTGGAACCGTGGAACAGCTTCACGCAATAGTACCCCCGTGGTTCTTGCAGACGACAGTCAGGTCATCTACGGCATCATCCAGGGAAAGGGTATGTTCGGCATCGTAACATTCAACAAGAAAATCTATACCCTTGTATTCGTTAAGGTAATTAAAGGCTTCCTTTGGGCCAATTCCCTTGAGTTTAGCAAAAAGTGAAACGCACATTATGTAGTAATGTACCTGTTTTACGGTTTCCATGTTCTGATTCTTTACTGGATTATACCACTATATGTAACATCAGGTATATCTACAGTCATTGTCAAGTGTTTTTTTATCTGGTAACGTGAAATTGTGATTGCCCGTGTTGTCCCTCACCGGTTTTCCGGTATGGTCCGTATTCCTGCGTCAAAATCCCATACCTTAAGGCGGCTTCTTGTCGCCTGCCTGGCGGAGGGGATTTCGCAGATACCGTATCCCCTTGACTCCCTGGATACCCGTTCCTGCGCCGCCGCCTGCCGCGCGCTGGGCGCCGGTATTGCCGAACACCGCGCAGCAGATCCGCGCTGTCCCAATCCCCCGGACACATCGGGGGAAAGGCTGGTCCGCTGGGAAGTCCGGGGCAAGGGCAGGGGAAAGATCGCAGACCCCGGAGCGGCGGCAGGGACCGTTCCTATCAGTATTGACGTGGGGAATTCCGGTACTACGCTGTTCCTTGCCCTGGCTGCCGCCGGCCTGGGAACAATTCCGGTTCGCTTTGACGGGGACGCCCAGATTCGCCGTCGGAGCGCGGCCCCCCTCCTTGCGGCCCTTACTGCCCTGGGGCTCCACACGGAGTCGGAGGGGGGCTACTGCCCCATCAGCGTCCGGGGACCCTGGAAGGGGGGCAGGGCCTCCGTTGAATGTCCCACAAGTCAGTACCTTTCCGCCCTGCTTATCGCCGCCCCCCTGGCCCCTCCGGGAACCCTTACGGAACTTGAAGTACCTCTGCTCAACGAAAGGCCCTACGTGGAGATGACTCTGGACTATCTTGACGTACAGAACGTTCCCTATGAAAAGGGCCGGGACCTTTCCTGGTTTCGTATTCCCGGTGGGGCGGTGTACCGGTCCCTGGACGGTTCTGTGCCGGGGGATTTTTCCTCCGCCGCCTTTCCCGCCGCAGCCGCCGCTATTTCAGGGGGTTCCGTAAGGCTTTTAGGGCTGGACCGGAACGACAGCCAGGGGGACAAGGCCTTTTTTCATGTGCTTGCAAAGATGGGCTGCGATGTCCGCTGGGAAAAAAACGCCGATACTAACAGTGCTGACGCCAGTACCGACGGTAACGCCGCTATCCTTTGTGTGGAGCGGCGGAATCCTCTGCGGGGCGGGGAATTCGACCTTAACGACACCCCCGACATGCTTCCCGCCTGCGCGGTTGTGGCCGCCTTTGCCCGGGGGGATACTGCCCTGGTCAATGTAGCCCACGCCCGGATAAAAGAAACGGACCGTATAGCCGTCATGGCGGGGGAGCTGGGGAAGCTGGGTGTAAAGGTTACCGAGCGGCCCGACGGTCTTGTCATCCACGGTACGGGAGGAATCCTGAGAGGTGGAAAAATTGACGGCCGCGGGGATCACCGTGTTGTCATGGCGTTTGCGGCCGCGGCGCTGGGGGCTGGCGGGCCCATTGAAATTGACGGCGCCGAAAGCGCGGCTGTTACCTATCCGGGTTTTTTGGAACTGCTGGAAGCGGAGACAGCTTAGGAGCGGCGCGAGGAGGAACCATGAACGTACACTATGACCTGGCGGAAGCCGGGGATTATGAGGAGCTGATTGACTTTTGCAACTACGTTTTTAGCCATGCCAACAGCCCTACAGACTTTCCCGCCCTGCTTCCAAAACTCTACCGGCGGGAATATTTTATGCAGGGCCGCCATTACACCGCACGGGAGGACGGCAGAATCCGTGCGGTGGTGGGGGCATATCCCCTGCGTTTGAATGTCCTTGGTACGGTACTGCCCGGCAGGGGAATCGGCATGGTTTCGGTTCATCCCTATGCCCGATCCAGGGGTTATATGCGGACTCTTATGGAAACGGCCCTGGCGGACATGCGCCGGGACGGAATTGTGTTTGGCTGCCTGGGGGGGCAGCGGCAGCGTTACGAATATTTTGGCTTTAGTCCCGCGGGGCTGCGGGTGGTTTTTGAGTGCCACCGGACCAACATCCGGCACGTACTGGGGAAAGATTTTCCCCCGGTATTCTCCCTCCGCCAGCTTAGCGAAGGGGATAAGGAACTGGAGGATAGTTACCTGATCCACCAGTCCAAGGCTGCCCGGTTTGAACGGGACAGGGGGAAATTTTTTGACATTCTTTCATCCTGGAAAAACCGCGCCGTGGCCTTGTCGGATGAAAACGGTTTTGCCGGTTACCTTGTGTACCGCGATTCCGGTTACGGTGATACCGGTACTGCGATTCAGGAAATAAACCTTAAAGAGCCGGCCCGGATGATCCAGGCTATCGGCTGTTTTTTGAATCATCTGGGCCGGGACTGTGTATGGGTTGATGTCCAGCCTTGGGAAACCGAAAAACTTGAAATCTTTTCCGCCTTTGCGGAGAATTACCGTATAACCACAGCCGAGAGTTTTACTGTTTTTGACTGGCAGCCCCTTCTTTCCGCCCTGCTGCAGCTCAAAACTGCTTCCGGCCAGGTTCTTCCCGACGGAGAGGCATTGTTCCGTATTAGCCGGGGGGACAACGCGGCAGGATCCCCGGACTCCTGCTTCCGTATCGCCGTTGAGCAGGGCAGGGCCCAGGTAAGATCGGACACGGGGGAGGGGGCAATTGTTCTTGATCCCCTCCGGGCGGTCCGGCTTTTCTTTTCAGCGGCCCCCTGGTCTTGCCCGGCACTGCTTAACAATCCCTTTCTGCGCGGTATCCTGCCCCTGCCCCTGTTTTTTGAAACCCCCGACGGGATATGACCACTTAATGCCAACGCGCAACGGCCCCTGTGCCCCTCAATACGTTACGTTGATGTAGGGACTTATCGTAACAACATCGGTAAAGCCAAGCGGGACATGACCGAATTTGGATAGTTTAAGGGCCGCTTGAACGTAGACGGTAATTTTGAAGGGTGCAGCGGTAATGTACGCGCTGGAAATCCCCGAACCCAGGCGTAAAACCAGGGATTGGGTAAGCGTAAGATCGTCCCATAGCCTGTTCCCCTCCGGCATGGAAAAGCCGGCGGCATCGTACAGCGCAGTCCGGTAGGCCAGGGTTCCCAGAAGGCGGTTAAAATAGACGTGGGAAAGACTCTTTTGGATATTCAGTGAAAACAGCCGGAATTCCAGTTCCCCTCCCATAAGCCAGGTAAGGCCGGTAATATCGTTATTCTGATATTCGACAGCCGTTACCGCCTTAAAAACCGGGGAAGGGTACTGGGTGGACTGGCCCCACAGGTTCATTCCCTCCGTATAGCTGTCCCAGGCGCCGTAAAGGCTGATGCGGAGGGGCAGGACAGGCTCAAAGGCAGCCTGGAACAGGGTATCAACACGGGGATAAACGCCGGGTGTACCGGGATTGTTGGGGAGTACAAGCCAGCCGACTGCCTGGGCTGTATAACCATTGCCGAAGGTTTCCCAGGGCATCGTATTCAGGGAACTTAGACCAAGGCGGCCCATGAATTTAGAGGAGTTACTGTGAAAGTCCCAGGTGTACGCGGAATCTGTATCCCCGTTCCCCTTCGTGTAGAACCGGGAAAAACCGAAACCCGTCCCCACAAAGCCCTGAATTCCCTGGCTCCCCAGGGAACGGCTAAAGGTGGTTTCCATGTTGATCCGAAAGGCCCGGTAAAAAAACGAGTCGGTAGTTACCCCGTCGCTAATCTGGATGTTCAGGGGAACACCCAAATCCCCGTTGGTCCACGTAATGTCAAAATCCGCCATTAAAAACCTGGTATTCATGGCCGCCCGGAGGAACATGGTATTCGATTCCGGAGGATCGATCATAACACTGTAGATTCCCCCGCCATCAAGACGGAACCCCAGGGGGGCGCTTAAATCGAGGCGGAGCAGGGGAAAGGGCAGCCACAGGTACAGGGGGTTAAGGTACTTAAAGGGAAGGTAGACCTCACTTGAGGGCGGGACGGAAAGGGGTTCCGGGTCCTGGCCGGGGCCGTCAACGGACGTTTCAGAAGGCGCACCGGAGAGGGGGGTTCCGGCTGCCGGGCCGTGTTCAAATCCTGCCACAGCCGTGTCCCAGGGTACCAGACGCAGTTCCGCGCTAATCCCGCTTATGTCTTCCAGCTTTTCGGGGTAACGCATCAAACGGTCGGTATTAAAAAAACTTCCCCGGTAGTACACGGTATCTTCCACCAGGACCGGCAGGGCTACGGCGCCGGAAAAATCCCGCCCGGTAAACAGCACGGAAAGGGAAATCCCTGCACTTTGCCCGGTTTCCCCGCCCTGTCCGGTTTCTCCGGCTCCTTCAAGTCCGGCAAGATCGATAAGGGCCAGTTTGTACATCCGGTCATCGTGGTTGTAGCCAAAGAGCAGCCTGCCTTCGCATACCTGAAGATAGCGGAGAAATTCCCACCGTTCCCTGTCGTCGGGAAGTCCGGTAACTGCGGTGTAAACCTGTTTGGTATCGTAATTGTAAAAACCAAGTTCC
The DNA here is from genome assembly GCA_031278715.1 of Treponema sp. Taxonomy (GTDB): domain Bacteria; phylum Spirochaetota; class Spirochaetia; order Treponematales; family Breznakiellaceae; genus JAISFT01. The sequence goes on from JAITJW010000118.1 coordinate 5,620, forward strand.
CGTCTCCCGTTCCACGCCACGGTAAAGGCGATCCATGTTTCGTTAATGGGCCGGGGATTGGAGAACATAATATCCTTGTTACCCCGCAGCAGTACTTCTTCGTTCTGGGAGTCCCCGGCCTCCGGGGAATTGCCCGGCCGGAAGACAATGTGGTTCAAGTACCCTTCCGGGGCAATCCCCACCACACCGTCCCTAAAATAACTTCCCCGGTACAGCCCGCGCCAGGTTCTGCCGGACCGTCCATTTAGGGCGGAAAACTCGGTAACCACTGCTTCCGCCCGGTTATCGCGGTATTGGTATGTGGAAACCAACAGGGAATCCCCCCCGGCGGAGGCAGTTACATCGTAAGCGGATATGCCGGTGGGAATTGTCAGTTCCGTTTTTTCCTGGTCGCCGTTGTAAACAAACAAGTGTCTGGCGGAACGGTCCAGCACAAAAACCCTGCCCCCTGCCGCGGCCATCCCGGTGATATTACTAACGGCGTTTTTCGGTTTCCAGGGCAGGCCCCGGCTTACTATCATGTCCGCGGAATCTTCAATATCAGAAAGGCTTAAGGATCCCTGAAAATCGGTCCACGCATCCAGAATGGAAATACCGTAGATTTTTTCAAAGTAATGGTAAAACCCGTTTTTGTAGAAGAAAAAAGAAAAATAAAAACCACTTCCCATAGCCCGCCACAGTTCGGCGTATTTTTCCATGCCGTAGGTTTCCTGCAAATATTGGGAAAAAAGGCCCCCGTATTCGTACCAGGCCCCCTGGGATGCGGCGTTCATGTCGGAAACACGGGAAACCTGGTGGGGGCTAAGGAATTTATTTTCGTAACTGTCCTGCCGCAGTTTCTGCCTGAAAAGGGGATCGTTAGCCCTGCCGTAACCGTCCAGGCTTTCAAAACTTACCGTAACCCCCTCGACCATAAAGGGGGGCGCATTAAAGGCCGGCGGATACACCCAGCCGCCAAAGATCCGGTGAAAAAAATTCAGCGCCTTTGACCTGGTACTTAGGGAGACTGCGTGGGTTAATTCGTGAAGGAACAGTTTTTCAAGAGAATCGTCAAAGGTGGTCCATTCGGGGCTCATGGGGGTATCCAGAAGCAGAATATGGGGGTAGGGCATACTGTTCATAAACCCGTTAAATTCGTCAACGTGGGGGCTGATGGTAACAGGAATTCTGCGTCCTACGGAAATGCCCAGCCGGAACGAAACTTCTTCATAATCCCTGTCGGCAAACTGCGACAGCCGGAGGGCGGTTTCTTCCGACTCTTTGGGGTATATTATGTCAAAATATTCGGTCCGCAGCACCCGCAACGGGGTAAAGGCCCGTAAATAAGGCTGGGCCCCCAGGGGCAGGCCCGTAAAAACAAGGCACAGAACCGCGTAAACGGCAGCCGCGCTCCTCGTCTTAATCTGTAATTTCATCGTCTGTTGTTCATTCATCAGGTCTATTTGACAATGCCGGACAGGCAGTCGTCAAGCGGCAAAGACCGCGGCGCCGTTTCATGCTTGAAACTAAGAATTGCCCTGGTCCCGCTCATTCGCTTTGACATGAGCAGCGCAAGCTGGTACAGTCTGATAATGACTGAATACCTGATCGAAGGGGGGAACCCCATCAGGGGGACCATCAGGGCAAGCGGTAACAAGAACGCCGCGCTGCCCTGCCTTGCAGCGGCCTTTCTTACCGGTGAACCGGTGATTTTACGGAACATCCCCGATATAGAAGATGTACAGGTAATGCTGGAAATTTACCATGCCCTGGGGGGCAAGGCTGAGTCCATTGGTCCTAACGCCTGGAGGCTTTGCGCGGAGAACGGTGTACAGACTACAATTCCCCTGGAGCAGGCAAAAAAAATACGGGCTTCCATTCTGTTTGCCGGGCCTCTTTTGGCCCGGACCGGCGCGGTGGTACTGCCCCCTCCCGGCGGGGATGTAATTGGACGCCGCCGCCTGGACACCCATTTCCTGGCCCTTAGAGAGCTGGGGGCCAAGGTTACGATGAATGACGATTTTACCTTTTACGCGAAAAGCCTTAAAGGGGCGGATATTTTTCTGGACGAAGCTTCGGTTACGGCCACGGAAAACGCGGTAATGGCGGCGGTTCTTGCCCAGGGTGAAACTACCCTGACCAATGCCGCCAGCGAACCCCACGTGCAGGATCTCTGCCGTATGCTTACGGCAATGGGGGCACAAATCGAGGGGATCGGCTCCAATATTCTGCGTATCCGGGGGGTAAAAAAGCTGAGCGGCTGTGATTTTTCCATTGGGGCGGATTTTATGGAGGTTGGGTCTTTTATCGGGCTGGCCGCCGCCACCCGCGGGGAACTGACCATCCGGGGGGCCCGTGCGGAAGATCTGCGGTCCGCAAAAATTGCCTTTCGCAAACTGGGGATCCGCTGGGAACAGCAGGGGGAAGACATCTACGTAAGCAGAAAACAGAACATGACGGTGAACTGCGACATGGGGGGAATGATCCCCAAGATCGACGATGCCCCCTGGCCGGGCTTCCCTTCGGATCTTACCAGCATTGTTACCGTAGTGGCGACCCAGGTTAAAGGCACGGTGCTGATCCATGAAAAAATGTTTGAATCCCGAATGTTCTTTGTGGATAAACTTATCGCTATGGGGGCCCGAATCGTCCTCTGCGATCCCCACCGGGCGGTGGTTTCCGGCCCTTCGGAGCTGACCGGATCGGAACTGCACAGCCCGGATGTGCGGGCCGGCATGGCGATGATCATTGCCGCCCTCTGCGCGCGGGGCAAAAGTACCATCCGCAATGTCTACCAGATCGAGCGGGGTTTTGAAAACATTGTGCCCCGGCTTTCGTCGCTTGGGGCCAAAATAGTCTCCCGCTAACTGTGCTGGGCGCTAAAGACGACCAGGGTGAGGACAAAGAGGATCCCCGCGCCAAAGCAGTAGGCGATAAGGGTGGCGGAGAAACCCAGGTTCAGCACCAAAAAGATCCCCAAAAGGTTAAGAATGTGGCGGTAAATGTAGACCAGCCCGTTGAAAACCAGGGGCAGTATGAAAAGCATGGGGATAAAAACGTAGCGGGCCTGGGAAAAGGCCCGGAAACGCCAGCCAATGATGATGACAATGACGGCCATCGGCAGGAAAAACAGGGGTTCGCAGAGCCGGTAGATGATCTCCGCCTCAAAAACCTGGCTTACATAGCCATAGGGACTTAGAGATCGGGACGCGGCAAGCAGGTCCCCCAGGGAAAACCCATCCAGGGGCGCAAGGCGCGCCGAACCGGCTGGGGCCCCCAGGCCCCGCCAGGTGTAACAGAGCAGGAAAAAGTTTTCAAAGTTCAAATCAAGCATAAGCTGGTTATCCCCAATAACGGAACGGAGAAATCCCCCCGCCGCCGCGGGACTGCCGGGAACCTCAGACCGGCGGACCGCCGTATCTTCCTCAAATGAACGCCAGGCCGGTTCCCAATGATAGTGCTGGTTATCACGATCCAGGGCCTGCATCAACACCACAACCCGGTCCTGCCCGCCCAGGGTCATAGGCACGATCTTGGCATAGGGCGCTTCAAACCCGGCTTCGGGCCGGTTTTCACTGTCAAAACAGATAAACTCAAGGCCAAAGGCGTAAGCGTAGTCCTGGTACAGGGTAATTGAGGAAAACCGGATAATACCCCGGCCTATACCACCGCTGTGGGGCTGGTAGGGCAGGGAAAATACCGCGTTTGTCAGAATATTCCCCGTCCCCCGTCCCATTTCATCGGTAAAAAAGGCAATGCCGCGAATACCTTCCTCACTTGTTTGAAGGAAATTTCCGGCATCCGGATCGCCGGGGCTTCTCTCCAGCAGTTCCCGGAAAATGTAGTAGGCCCGTATCCAGTCCCCGGCAACCATAGCCTCGTAACCGGATTGTTTAAGACGGTAAACGTCGTAGAGTTCCCGTTCCCGCGTGTTGGGGGCCAGGGAGGAAATGGCGTCCCAGGCCAGGCCCGCGGCACGGGAAGCGGCGGTTTCTTCAGGGCTCCCCTCCCGTGCAAGCCGTACCCCCAGAGTCGCAAGCCAGTGGGCGTCGTAGTACCGTTCCTCCCGCATAGCCGCAGCGGCCAGATCCAGGGCCTCCGGGGTGTTCAGGGGCTGCCGCTGCCCAAGCACGCGGTTTGACGATTCGGCAACGGAAAGATCCTGCCTGGTCCCTTCCAGGCTTATCCGTAGTTCTTCCTCGTCCTGAATCCGTGCATCTTCCATCTCGATTTCCGTGTCGATTCGGAGCTGCGTCAGTTCAGGACTGTCGGGCCAGACCTGTTCGCAGATACTTAAAAAACTTGCAGCCTCGTTCCAGCGTCCCTGGGAGGCGCGATCCTGGGCCATATCACGGGCCAGGCGGTACAGGCTTCCCCGGTAGGTCATGTTGATGCGCTTGTTCTGGACAAGGGGCTCGACCAGGAAAAAGAGGGCGGCATAGAAAACGGAGGCCAGGATAGCGGTAATCAGCAAGCCCTTAAACTGCTCAAGGAAGCGGGAAGAAAAACTGTGAAAATCATCGTAGGAGATTCGGAACCCGAAAGGAAAAACCAGGGCACTAAAGACCAGGGCGGGGAACAGGGAAAGAATGTCCAAAGCTCCCAAGGTAAGGCGCCATTCACGGGAATAAATGGAAAGCGGGGGGCCCTGCCCTGGAAACAAGAGACGAAAGCCCAGAATCGCCAGGGAAGAGGCCGCCATGTAGTAGATAAAAAGGGCCGGCAGGGAAAGCAGGGTCTCCTTGTTAAGGCTTGTGGAGTTATCTTTCATCGTTCCTCCGGGCCAGGTAATTTAAAAACGTGTAAAGGCAGACCAAAAACCCCAGGAACACGAAGATCAGCGGCGCCGTGTAAAGGGGGGGAATAAGGTCCCCCAAAAAAGTGTTCAGAATTTCCTGGGTTTCCGGAGTAATGAGGAAGGTTTCCATCAAAAGGATGCCCCGGAATATCAGGGCCCCCAGAAACAGGTTGGCCAGGGGCCATTTGCTTAAGCCCAGCACAAAACGCAGGGAAATGAGCAAAAAACTAAGCGCGGCAACGTAGATCGTAAAAGGAATGATGCCGGCGGAGCTAAAACGCTCAATAAGCAGGCGGCTGACTATGGAAAGGTCGATGTTAAAACTATCAAGGACCCAGGCGGTATTGGTCCTGAACGGGATGGGAGGCAGGCTGATGGGCAGATTATCCGGCCCACGGGGTACGGCCTGGTACCGCAGGGGCTGTCCGGGGATGGACACCACCCGTGCGCCCCAGATATCCAAAGGGTCCTGGATAAGTACGATAGCGTTATCCGCCTGGGTTAGGATAAGGCCGGCCTTTCCCAGCGGCCTGGCGGGGATCGTATAGGAGGACAGCCGGTGAAAGCTCTCCGTACCCAGAACAATCCCCAAACTCGCGGCGGAAGCAAGGATAAAAAGGCTGAGCATGCCCGCCGGAGCGAAGATTCGGCGCCTTACGGTGTAACTAAGGCTGATAAGCAGGGAACCGTACAGGGATAAGGGCAGGGCCCAGCGGGCCGCAAGCAGCAATTCAGTCCCGATATGGCTGTCCTGAGAAGGTAACGCGCGGATCATATCGATTTGCAGGTGCAGAAAACGGACCGTGGCCGCCAAAATGAAGATGCCGGCGAAGGAAATAGTAAAAAAAAGCACCAAACGGGCGATATTTTTCATTAATTTGTAGCCTAACATGGGGTAATTGCTAATGCAAGGCAATGAAAAAACTCCAAAGATGCCGGTTGGTATAAACTGTGGAAAAGTTGTTGATATATTTAAGACTATTGGGGTCTGTATTACTTTTCATACAATGCCGGTCCAGGTTTCAAAGTAAAAAGGAAGTCAAATCTCGTAACTCCTTATCCTACAAGGAGTTACGGCTCATTCGCAAAACCGGACAATTTTATGAACCAGCAAATAAATTACCCAAATATGAAAAAAGTACTATTCCTGACACATTTTGCTATATCAGACCTGTGGATAAATTGTGTATAATTTGGATGGAAATGTTAGTGGACCCTGGAAAGGGCCAAAATTCAGGAAGAAGGTTCCCCGGGAAGGGCCTTCATCTTGTTTTTAAAGTCTTCCAACAAGCGATCCGCGGAACCATCGGACTTTTCAAGTTCGGCAAACCGCTTGTCCAGGTCGTTATCGCTGGTAAAATCGTCCAGTTCTTTGTTGGCATCGGCCTGGGCCTCCATCTGGTCAACTTTCTGGGCCATCCGGTCAAAGGCGTCAAAAGCGCTGCGGTTCCCCGACACGCTGGACATGGTATCCTGTATTTTCTGCTGGGCCTCCGCCCGCTTGGCACGGGCGATAAGCAGATTCTTCTGCCGCTGGGCCTTGTCAATCTTGTTGGTAAGTTCTTTGAGGGATTCTTTAAGTTTCCCCACCGCCTCGTGCTGGGATTCCCACTGCTTACGGTACTCCAGGGCGGCATTGTCGTTTTCCTGCTTGCGGAGCAGGGCTTCCTTGGCAAGATCGTCCTCACCCTTGTTTACCGCCAGCATAGCCTTCCGCTCCCACTCCGCGGACAGGTTCAAGTGGTTGTTCATCTCCCGCTCAAGCCGCTTTTCATCTGCAATGGCTTGGGCAACGGCCTTTTTTGACTCAATAAGCTGCTCATTCATGTCAATGATAAGCTGATTCAACATCTTTTCGGGCTTTTCGGCCTTGTTGATCAGGTGGTTTACGTTGGCAGATATAAGAGTCTTAAGCCTGGAGAAGATACCCATACGTGTTAACCCAGGAAAACCTGGCCTCCATTGTCAATAGCCAGAATAGTCTTACACTCGGAACAGCGAAAACGGCCAGGTTTAAGGGCCTTGAGCTTTTTGGAACAGATGGGACAGGAAAATACTTTGGGAAACAGCGATACCGATTCAGATGTACCGGTACGGAAGTAGTTTACCGATTCGTCCAAATTTTCCCGGATGTTAAAAAACTGGGAAAATCCAAGGAGTTGGAACACTTCATACACCTTGGGCTGAATTTCCAGAAGCACAAGATCCCCGCCCCGGGGTTTTACAGATTTCAAGAAAGCCGTAAAGGAGCCGATACCGGTGGAAGACACATAATTTAACCCATTGCACTGGAAAATGAGCTTGATAAAGCCTTTTTCAATTGCCTTGGCAACCCGTTTTTGAAAATAGTTAGAGTTATAAGTATCAATATACCCATTCAGATAAAGAATCAGACAACCTTCTACTCCGTCTACCTTCTGGAGTTGAATTTTAAGGCTTTCGTCTTTTTCATCATCGAAGCCTGGAACTATATCATTATTCGTCATGACACTCCCTTAACCCGGCTCCCCCGTCTGTTGACAGGTTTGCTCCCGTATTCTAATCATTAAACAATATCTTGTCAAATAGCGAAGCTAACAGACTAAACCCCGGCTACGGGGGGTTATTCTAAACCGAAACATGATGATCCTCCCGGACTGTGCCTGTACCACCTCAATTCGGTACAATAAGGGGTTTTGAAAGCAACTCTAATAATAATCTATACGTATTTTGGGGATTTTTCAATAAACAAGGCTGGGATACATGAAATTACACGACATCAACGTAATCCTATGCAGACCTTCCGATCCGGGTAATATCGGGGCGGTTTGCCGGGCCATGATGAACATGGGGCTTTCACAGTTACGGATTACCGGCCGTTCCAGAGCCGACCTTGCCCCTTTTGAGGGGGAAATCCGGTCCCGGGCGGTCCATGCCGCCGGTATTTGGGAGCAGACACGGTTTTTTGACAGTCTGCAGGAGGCGGCCGCGGACTGCGCCGTTCTTGCGGGAACCACCCACCGGCGGGGCCGGAAACGAAAAAACGTAACGATGGACTGCCGGGAACTTGCCCTGTGGCTACAGGACAGGCCGGGACAGGCGGCCCTGGCCTTTGGCAACGAGCGCAGCGGCCTGGACAACGCCGAATTGTCCCTTTGTAACATCGCTTCCCACATCCCCGTGTCCCTTTCCTTCCCCTCCCTTAACCTTTCCCACGCCGTCCAGATCTACGGCTACGAATTGTTCCGCGCCCTGGAACCGGGTAAAACCGGACAAGAGACCGGACAAGAGGGGGGAGAGGAACCGTTGCCGGTCAAGGGCGCGTGGGAACCCATGAACCGGGACCAGGCGGATACCCTTGCAGCCTCAATCGCGGCAAATTTGGAAAGCCTGGGCTTTTACCGGCAGCCCGGCAAGGAAGAACAGGTCCGGTTTATCCGGGACTTTATTTCCCGCGCCGCCCTTTCCCAGCGGGAGGGAGCGTACCTGGGAGACATTTTTGGCAAAGCTGCCCGGCTCGCCCTGGGGCAGGGCCGCCCCCCGGTATAAACCCGTAGCGTTCCATGTCCACCCGGCCCGATTTAGAGACATTGACCCCTTCGGCCTGCAGTAATTCGATCTGAACTTCCCTGCCCTTGCACGATTCCAGTGCAATGGCGCCGTCGGCACGGATAATCCGGTGCCAGGGGAGATGGTATTTTTCCGCCATCGAGTGCAGTACCCGGACTACCTGCCGCGCCCCGTTAGGAAGCCCCGCTGCCCGGGCAATATCCCGGTACGAGGAGACCCGTCCGCGGGGAACGACCTGCAGGGCTGCGATGATCCGCCCGGTAGCCTCGGTCATGGCCGATCCGCCAATTACAGCGCCCTTATGACCGTCTCGTGAATGTGGTGCAGCAGGTCTCCTCCCCGGTTTTCTGCATTTACGGCAATAACGGCGTTTTTGTCCGGCGCCACAATCCCAAACTGGCCGTATTTACCGTCTGCCCGGAAGGTATTATCCGGCCCCCGCCAGAAAAGATAGCCGTAACCTTCGTGACCGTTGTCGATCCGGACAGCCGTGGATTCTTCCACCCATTCGGGGCTGAGGATCTGTTTTCCCTTCCAGCTGCCCTTCCATGCATAAAGCTGGGCAAATCTCGCCAGATCCGAAACACTCAACATGAGTCCCCCCGCGCCAAAAGTATAGCCCGCCGGATCACACTCCCACCAGGGCCGGTGAATACCCAAAGGGGCAAAAAGCCGGGGCATAAGGTAGTTGACCATATCACAGCCCGCCCGCCGCTGCACCAGCACTCCCGCAAGGTAAGGCCCAACATTGCTATAGGCAAAAACCCTCCCCGGTTTGTTGACAAAGGGCAGGGCCAGAGAATACCGCACCCAGTCATCCCTGTCCAGGGCAAGCCGATCCGCCCCCATCAGGCAGCCCCGGTCCTGCCCCAGACCCATCGTCAACAGGTCCCGAAGCCTGGCCTCCCCCAGAAACGGAGACGGCTCAGACGGAATTTCGCCGGGAAAGGCGTCCACCAGCCGTTCATCAAGAGAAAGAAGCCCCTCCCTGACCGCAAGACCCACCGCGGCGGAGGTAACACTTTTGCTGGCCGAGTATTGATTACGCCGGATTTCCTCATCCCAATCCGCGGAGGCAATAAGTTCGCCGTTCCGAACTACCCTGATATTCAATACCCGCAGTTCCTCCGCCCTCCGGGAAAACTGATCCAGTAACGCCATATCTGTCTCCTCTGTTGCGCGGCAGGTTCCCTAATTAACGTTGCAACGGGTCAAGCCCAAGCTGTTGTAGCATGGCGGCAGCCGTTTCTTCCGGCGTGTCCCGCGCCTTAACAATGACGGAGGCTAGATCCCGGTAAATCCGGCCCCGGCGCTCGTGGAGCAGCCGGTGAGTGTGCCGGGGGTCCTCCGTGTCAAGGAAGGGGGGCAGTTCCCCGCTCTGTTCCGCCGCCACCCTGATACGTTCCCATGCAGTTTCCACGGGAACCTCAAGGCAGATCACCGCCACCCGGTTCGTTCTCAACAGTTCCAGGGCTTCACAGTTATCCGCCAGACCACCGCCAGCGGCCACGATGGTAATACAACCCTTAGCACTGCCGCCTTTGCCATTGCCGCCATCCATGCCCCTGCCGGCCCGGCGTTCTCCCGGAAAGCCCCCTTCAAGAAGACTCCGCAGCGCCTCCGCCTCCGCCTTACGGAAAACCTCCGGCCCCGTACGGTAGAGAAACCGGGGACTTTTTCCCGTACGGGCCTCCACCAGTTCATCCAGGTCAATAAAACGGGCAATCCCCGGCCACACCGGTTCCGGTCCGCCGGCAACCCCTTCCCAAAGCCGGGCCAAGGCCCTCCCCGCGCTGGTTTTTCCCGAATGTTTAGGACCAACAATGATGATCACGTGAAAATTATCCGGACCACCCGTTCCCATCATGGGCCTTACCCTAATCATTTCATTGGTATTATGCTGGAGAAGTGAATGGCTTGCCAGTCCTTTTATTTTTGATTCTCATTGCCGCTTTGCCGGTACTGCTCCTGTTCCTCTGGTACCGCCTGGTCCGCTGTCCCCTCAGTTCCGGGTGGTTCCTCATTTTTTTGTTCGGCGGCGCCAGTTCCATGCTCCTTGCCCTGCTCCTGCAGAGGCTCATCCCCGTCCTTCCCGGCCCCTCCGCCGGCTTCCTGGGAGGTATGGGGGCCACGATCTTCAACCTGTTTTGCCGAATTGCCGCCACCGAGGAGCTGTCCAGGTTCCTGGTTTTTATGATTCTCTTTCCACTTGCCCGGATCAGAGGTGAAAACGCCGTCCTGCGTGGCAGCGCCGCGGGCATGGTCGCGGGCCTGGGCTTTGCGCTGATGGAAAGCGCCTCGTACGGGGCCTCCGATATAGGAATAGCCCTACTGCGAACCGTTACATCCGCCCCCTTGCATGGCGCCTGCGGAGCCAGGGTAGGAGCTGCCGCCGCCGGTCTTGGCGAAGGACTCCTCCCGGTTATCATGCGCCTCCTGTCCGCCATAGCCATCCACGGAATATACAACTTCATGATCTCCGGCTCCGGCGTCCTGGCCCTCATGGCCATCCTGGCGGCCCTCTGCGCCCTGACCTCCTCAATTCTGTCAATCCGCGCCCAGCTTAAGGACAGCGAATCGCAGGCCGCTTAAGAGTTTGTGTTTGCGGCGATCCTTCAGTTTTTGCGGAAAAAAAGACACCGGATACGGGGAGGGCGGCGCTGGGAGCGGCCACATGGCCACTTGACAAAATTTCGTCAGCCCCGTTATAGTTATCAAACATTCCCCTGTAGCTCAGCTGGCAGAGCAAGTGGCTGTTAACCACTGGGTCCGTGGTTCGAACCCGCGCGGGGGAGCGAAAAAAGCCTGTCTTTGGACAGGCTTTTTTGTTGTAATTCCTTGTAATACAAGGAATTAGCAAAAACCTGTCTAAACCGTCTATCATGACACTTCATTGACTTTTGTCGAAATAAACGCTGGTTAGCAAAATGGTCAACAAATGGTCAACAAAACGTGGTGCGAAGGTCAGGCAAAAAAGGAGGCATCGGCCAGGCGCAGGACATCGTTTCTGGTGATACCGTGTTTACCCTGCCATTCGATATTTTCGATGCTTGCCGGGAAGCGGAAGGAAACCTGGCAGACCAGCCGTGCGATGCGGCGGTTTCTCTGTTCAAGCCACTGGGCTTCCACGATAAGGGCGAAACGGTTCGGGAAGGGGATATCCGCAAGGCCCTCCTCTTCCTGCCTCAGTAAAGCTGCGGCCATTCCCGAAAGATGCATCTGGTGGAGCGGTTGACTGTTGCCTTGTCAAGCATGGTGTTCCTCCCGGTAATAGGCGACGCCGCGGATGTTCTCATGCTCAAGGGGCAGGGGAGGTTCAGCGGGTGATGAACCGCTGTGGGGTCCACTCTGCCATAGCCTGGTGGTTCAGCGGCATATACTCTTTGCAGGTGGTATAACGCCGGGAAAGGTCATAGCTGCGCAGGTGGCAGGCAATCCGCTTACCCCCCGAAAGTACCTGGACCGTCCCGGCGGTGGCCCTGATTTCCACCTGTTGCCGGGCATATTCAAAGGGGACACTGTAATAAAACCCTTCGTAGTGGACGTGGTAGTCAAAATTGACCTTCACCATCTTGAATACAGCGAACTCATAGCATGAAGGCAGGAGAGTGCGCAGAAAGAGTTTTTCGGTTGTTTCAAACAGTTCCCTCCGGCTTCCCGGCAGCTTCTGGAAGGGAGACTCGTTCACCCGCTTAAGGGTCTCAAGGGCTTCCTGCCTAGCCTCATGTCCAAAAAGGGTTCGGCATAGATGAGCGAGCTTGCCGGCAGGATTGCGGTGAAGAAATATACGGTGTGGCTGTCCCCCCTCATGTCGGTGGTCATGGTCATACCTGCCCAGTCTACCATCGCCTGATCTCCGGCCTTGTATACGTTGCGTACATAGATTTCCTGCTGACTCCGAAACTGCGCATACCGGGCATAGAACTGGGACCTCCCCAAGCCCTCATGATAGAGAAACACCCCCACGCACGTGGAGAAAACGCTGCTTCTCGGCAATAATTGATTCGGTAATGGGAAACACCCCCACGCACGTCAAACCCGGTGTCAGACACCAAATGCATAATCCGGTCACACTTGAACGGGAAATCCAAAATATTTGAACGAAAATCCGGAATTATTTGAACACTTATCCAACGGAACCTGAACACGTTTCCGGGTCTTTTTGAACACCCGT
>JAITJW010000126.1 GCA_031278715.1 Treponema sp.
CCCTACCTCAAAAAGGTACCCAATATGCGCAAGATAGGGGTAAGCCCCTGGGCGAATGTCCGCTCCTCGGCGGAGCAGATAGGGGGGAATTACGTCTATGCCCGCAAGCCCAACCCCGCTAACGTGGCCAGGAATTTCAACAGGGAAGCGGTGGAACAGGAGATTGCCGAAACCATCGAAGCCTGCATGGAGAACGGCTGCCCCTACGAATTCGTACTCAAGGACATCAGCACCGTGGGCGGCAAGCCCCACAACCTCATCAGCTGGGCAAAAACAGTTACGGAGACCATCGATCAGTATTACTAACCTATCACGATTAAAACTGTGGATTTGGGCGCATCCCCGCCACAGGCAGGGTGTATGTGGACGAAAAATGCGTCAAACTCATGTTTTTTGCAACTAAATTTGTGTATGTTAGCCTATGGAAGTAAAGCGGATAGCGGTTCCGTTCTAATTTCTTAAGGGGGTCTTTATGGCAGATTGGGCTTCAGTAAAAAGGGAAGTTCCCCGGTGGTTTGCGGATGCAAAATTCGGTCTTTTTTTTCATTGGGGGCCCTACAGTGTGCCCGCCTGTGAGAATGAATGGTATTCCCGCAACATGTACGCCAAAGGTTTATCACAGCATCAGTACCATGTTCAAACCTATGGCAGCCTTCATGATTTTGGTTACAAGAATTTCTACAGCATGCTAACAGGGGAACGTTTCGATGCCGATGAATGGGCCGATCTTGTCCTGAGATCGGGAGCCAGGTACGCCGGCCCTGTCAGCGAACACGCCGACAATTTTTCCCTCTGGGACAGCACGGTGAATCCGGTAAACAGTGTCAATTACGGGCCCCATAAGGACATCACCGGTCTGTGTACAGAGGCTTTCCGTAGACGGGGTATCAGATACCTGGCCACCTTTCACCACCAATGGCTCTGGGGCTGGTTTATGTCCACCGACCCCGATGCGGATGTCTACGATCCGGCAAATGAACGTTATTACGGCGAGGCCCTGCCGCTGGAAACAGGCCGCTACATTCCCTACCGGAAGCCGAATGTCCGTTTTAATGAAACCTGGGCCGCAAAGGTTGAAGAGCTGGTGGGTAAATACAAACCGGATATTGTCTACTTTGACAGCCGGGCTTGTATCATTGACGAAGACTACCGTTTCCGGGTGGCGCGTTACATTCATGATAATCTCCGTGAATCTCCCATTACTTACAAACAGGACGACTTTCCCGAAGGCACCGGGGTCCGGGATATTGAGCTGGGGCACTTTATGGATATAAAGCCCTTTGTCTGGCAAACCGACGACAGGCTTGAGGACAAGGTAACCTGGTGTATCGTGCAGGAACCAAAATACCGGAAGGCCCGGGATATTATCCATGATCTTTGCGATATTGTTTCAAAGAACGGCAACCTCCTTCTGAACATTGGCCCCCGTGCCGACGGCTCCTTTCACCCTGACGCGGTACGAGAACTTGAAGACATTGGTGCATGGCTCAAAGTAAACGGTGAAGCCATTTACGGCTCAAGGCCCTTTGAAATTGCAGGAGAAGGCCATTCCACAACAGAAGATTCCGGTTTTAACCTGGGCAAACTGAAAAAACAGTTAAAAGAAGGCGTTGTTGCCGATGCAAACCTGCAAACTGAATTTGATCACCACGATTTCCGTTTTACCCGCAATGATCGTAATGTGTATGCCATTGCCTTTGGCTGGCCACCCAATCGCAAACTTGTTATACACACATTAAGACAGGGCAGCTTTTTAAGGGAAATAGAATCGGTAAGCCTACTGGGAAGTGAAAAACCTCTGGAGTGGGAAAGAACGGAAGAAGCCCTGGAAATAACCCTGCCCAATGAAAAGCCCTGCCGTCATGCCGTTACGTTAAAAATACGCTAGCAGCCTGTTGCAACGCTAGCAGTTTGTTGCAGAGGAAAAGCGGCTATTCGCCGCTTCCTCCCAAAAATCCGTTTCATCGGGAACAGGGTTCCCGATGAAACAGAGTTCCCAATAGAACAGGGTTCCCGATGAAACAGAATTCCTGATGAAACGGGTTTAATTGCGTACCGTGTTTTTGTTCAGCATATCAAGGGTGCCCTGGAAATCATCAACAGCGTATTTCACGGCATTCACATAGGAGTCCCAGTCTTTATCCGGGCTAAGTTCGCCGGTAATGAATTTAACACCCCATTCTCTGGCAATGGTATCGCAGGCGTTGATAAGCCGGGCCCTGGCGGTAGACTCATCGGCAGTCAGGCGCACAATAGGCGCTACATCGGCAGGACAAAGCGATTCAGGCCCGCCGTATTTGGCACTGGCTATCCAGTATTTGTCCTGATGGTACCCGTCTTCGGCGCTCCACCACATCTCCTCGCGGATCTGTCCAACCTGGGGAGTAAAATCCTGGGGGGTAAAGGGAATACCGGTACGGCAGGCCGCAGAAGAGGTAACGCCGTAATTGGCCAATGCCTGGACCGGATTCTGGGCACTGAGGATCTCCTGGGTAAACTGCTTGGCCTCTCCGGTTTTGGTATAGGTAACACCTTCAACACCCCAGTTCTGAAGTTCTACCATTTCAGGCGAATACTGATAGTCAATAAGTTTAACAATCCAGTCCGCATTCGGCGCTTTGGCGGAAATGGCTATACCAAAGTTGTTACCGTCGGCCCGGTTGGGAAGACTGGTACCCGGCAGCTTGGAACCCCATTTCCAGGCAACACCGTATTTGGGGTTTTGGGGAAGATAGGCAAGGCCGTAGGTGTAGGCCGGATCAATTTTGGTATCGTTCCAGGCGCCGGCCATACCGGCCCACGCGGTCGGCCAAATAAGGTTTTTGCCGGTGGTGGCTTTTGCCGTTGAAAGATCGCTATCATCGGTGGCAAATTCGGGGTCTATATACCCGGCGGCGTAAAGCCCGCTCATATAACGCAGCATCTCCCGAAAATTATCTTCAACCGGACCGTAAGCCCAGACATTCCCGTTCCAGTACAGGGTATCCCAGGTGTGGAAGATCCCGACAAATCCGCGGTAAAAAGTCTGTCCGGTATTATTGATGATATACAGATTCGGGTACAGCTGTTTTAACCTGGCGCAGAGGGCGTCAAATTCATCCAGTGTCGTCGCCGGAACCAGGTTGTGTTTTTGAAGCACATCAAAGCGATAGATAAAGCCGGTAAAGGACTGGGCGCCGGTATAGTTGTTGTCGTTCACAAAGCCGTCCATAAAATAATAGCCCGTCCCGTCTGCGTTGTAGGCGAAGGCTTCTTTACCGGGGGTTCCCTCGATAAACCGGGGATAGTAGCTCATCAGGTCCTTATAACCGGCGATATTCAGAACCTGGCCGTCTTCACCATAGGTATTGATCATATTACCCCAGGTGTAGGTGAACACATCCGGCAGATTCCCGCTGGCAAGGATTACCTGTTCGTTATTCCGGTAATCGGCCCAGGGGGTCAATGTCCAGGAAATATCAAGGGTACAACCAAGATACGCTTCCATCCGCTTTTTCCATTCTTCCTGAACCAGGGTACCTGTCGGGTCTGTCCCGAAATTCGGTATCGACGCCGAGAATTTCAGGGTATTGCCGGTTAAAGCCGACATGGTACCGGCCTCCCGGCCCTGCGACACCTGTTCCGTTTTTTTACCGCATCCGGCGATCAACACAGCAAGCGCCAAAACACCCGCTGCAACCACTCTTCCCGCTTTCATTCAAAGCCTCCTCATGAATCTGACCTTATGTCAAACACAGTCTACGACCATGTCCTTAGGGAATTTTTTTACCCCTTAACGGCTCCGATCATCATGCCTTTTTCAAAATATTTCTGTAAAAATGGATAAATACACATTACCGGCCATACGGTAGCGATAATACAGGCAAACTGGATGTTCTTGGGATTGATAAGATTTAGATTTACCGCTTCCCCGGCGCCTTCCACTGCGATCATCTGGGATGTAAAAAGTATCTGCCTAAGGATAATCTGAACAGGCTGCTTCAGGTTGTCTTTGATATAGAGCAGGGGTTCAAACCACATATTCCAGAATCCGACTATCGCAAAAAGCCCGAATGTGGCATACAGGGCCTTTGAAAGGGGTACGTAAATTCCAAACAGGATGCGCCATTCCCCTGCCCCGTCGATAAAGGCCGCCTCCCGCATCTCAGAGGGGATGTTCCTGAAAAAGGCCCGGTAGATAAACACGTTGTAAGCCGAAACACAGGAAGGCAAAATAATGGCCCATATAGTGTTCATGAGGCCCAGATTCTGGATAAGGATGTAAGACGGAACCATACCGCCCGAAAAAAACATCGTAATGGTAAGAAGCACGGTGATGGGTTTACGCAGAACAAATTCCCTGAGCATCAGAACATAGGAGATCATTGAAGTTATAAGCAGATTAAGCAGGGTTCCTATTACCGCATAGATTATCGTATTACGATAGGCTATCCAAATCTGGACTCTGCCAAAGATCATCTCATAGCCTTTAAGGTTCAAACCAACGGGAAACCAGCCGACTTGTCCGGTAGCGATAGCCGTAGGGGTACTTAATGAAACGGCAATTATGTTTAGGAAGGGATAAATAATGCTCAACATCAAAAGTAGCATGAATATGACCAGAACCACATCAAAAAGCACGCCGCTGGGGTGAATATACTTTTTGTTAATCATTTCCTGTATTCCTTACCACAGACTGTTTTCACTGTTGATCTTCTGCACTACCTTGTTGGTTATAATAACCAGCAAAAACGCAACCACCGACAGCATCAGATTTACCGCGGTGGTATACTCAAAACGCGCCCCCAGGATGCCTTCGCGGTACACAAAACTGGAAATAACGTCAATGGCGCTTCTGTTCGTATCGTTCTGCATGAGTAATATTTTCTGATAATCCGAGTTAAGCACCCCGCCCATATTCATAATCAGCATGATGGTGGTCGTGGGCAGTATAGTAGGCCAGGCGATATTCCACGCCTTCTGCCAGCGGTTCGCCCCGTCAATAGTGGCTACGTCGTAAAGGACCGGATCCACATTCGACAGGGCGGCGATGTAGATGATCGCGCTCCAGCCAAAGGTCTGCCATACATGGGAACCGATAAACATCACATAAAAGTAGCGGATACCGTCATTCATGTTGACCGCCGGAAGGCCGAAGAAGCCACGCAGCACATTGAACAGGCCGTCTATGGCGCCGAAACTTCTGAGCATACCCACAACCACAATAACGGAAATGAAGTGGGGGATGTAAGAAACAGACTGGACTACCCGCTTGAAGTAAGGACTCTTGAGTTCATTCAGCAGCATGGCAAAGATGACAGGCGCCGGAAAACTAAAGATCATGGTAAGAACACCGATCTTGACCGTGTTCCAGATTAAGGGAATTGACGCGGGGTTCCGAAAGAAGGTTTGAAAGTTCTTGTACCAGGGATCAAGCCAGGCGCTTCCCCAGATACCACGGGAGGCCCGGTAATTCTTAAAGGCGATGAGTATGCCGTACATCGATCCGTACTTAAAGACGATGATGATCAGCAACGCCGGAAGGCAAAGCAGCAATAAACCGCGCTGCCTGTAAAGGGTTTTGCCAAACAGCACAAACCGGGTTTTTATATCCCCTTTGAGGCCTTCCCGATCTTTTTTCATATTTTCCGCTGCCCCCTTACGTTCATTTCATAACGGCAAACATCAAACATCCGATGTATAACTATCCCATAAAAATTCCCCCTTGTCAAGAAAAATTTTGACCCGGCTCAAAATTTTGGGAGATTTTGGCTGCCCCGGAATTTTGCCCTGCCGGATATGCCAGCGGATATTGACATTCCGGTGCGGGTATGGTTCAATGGGAACACATTAGACATCAGATGTTTGATGATAGGATGGAATATGAAAACAATCGCGGCGGTTTATACCGGCGCCGCCCTGTTGGAGCCTTTGTCCTCTTTGCTGAAAGAAATGCTTCCGGATTACCGGATAATCAACCTGCTTGACGACGCCCTTATCAGGGAGGTGGCCGAAGCCGGCAAGGCTACTCAGGCGGTGCGCCGGCGGCTTTTGGCCTATTACCAGACCCTGAGCGAAAACGGGGCGGATCTTATCCTGAACACCTGTTCCTCTATCGGAGAGGTGGTCTACCAGGCCCGCCCTTTTGTACCGGTTCCCATTGTCAGGATCGACGACGCCATGACAAGGGAGGCGGTTAACCGGTATAAGCGGATCGGCGTTGTCGCCACCCTGTCTAGCACCCTGGAACCCACGGCAAACCTGGTATACCGCTGGGCAAAGCGGCTTGATAGGCCCGTTACCGTGGTCAAGGGCCTTGCGGAGGGCGCTTTTACAGCCCTGAACGCCGGGGATGCCAAGGGACACGATCAGGGTATTCTGGAGACCGCGCGGGGAATTGCCGGGGACTGCGATGCCATCCTCCTTGCCCAGGCGTCCATGGCGCGGATGGAAGAAAGTCTGGCCGGGGCTTTGGGAAAACCCGTGCTTTCAAGCCCCCGGCGGGCCATAGAAATGGTCCGGTCCGTTCTGGCCGGGGAAATCCGGGAGGGCGGGTGATAAGCCGGGAGGAAATCGACAGAATAAGGGTCCTGGGGAACCTGTTGCGCCGGGACGTAGTGGAGATGGTGTACCGTACCGGCGACGGGCATCCCGGCCCCTGCATGTCCGCCGCGGACATGATCGCCGCCCTTTATTTTCACGTCATGCGTCTCGATCCTCAAAACCCCGACTGGGAAGACCGGGACCGCTTTATCCTTTCAAAAGGCCATGCGTGCCCTGTCATGTACGCCGCCCTGGCCCGGCGGGGCTTTTTCCCCCGGGAAGAACTTTTTACCCTCCGTATGCTTAACTCCCGCCTCCAGGGACACCCCGTGGCGGGGAAGCCCCCCGGGGTGGATGCCACTGCCGGTTCTCTGGGGAACGGCGTTTCCCAGGGGCTCGGTATGGTCATGGCGGCCCGCGTGCTAAAAAGGGATTACCGGGTGTACGTTATGACCGGGGACGGGGAATTAAGCGAGGGTCTGATCTGGGAAGCGGCCCTGGCCGCGGGGCATTTGAACGCCGCGGCCCTTACGGTGATCGTGGACAATAACCACTACCAGAGCGGCGGTACTATTGACATCGTTTCCGGTACCTATCCTATTGATAAAAAATGGGAAGCCTTCGGCTGGCAGGCCCTGTCCGTGGACGGCCATGATAGTTCCGCCTTTATTTCCGCCCTTGCCGAAGCCCGGCGGGAAACTACCCGGCCTTCGGTGATCATCGCCAGGACCCTCAAAGGGCAGGGGGTTTCCTTTATGATTGGGGATAATTCCTGGCACAAGCGGACATTTACCGACGAGGAGTACCGCCGGGCGCTTTGGGAACTTGAACAGGAGGTCCCCCATGCCGCCGGATAGCACCCGCGCCGGGTTTTCCCAGGGGCTGATGGAAATCGCCGCGGCCAATGACCGGGTGGTTTTTGTTTCCACCGATTCCCTCAAAGTGCTTCGTGCGGAATCATTTGCCGCCCGCTGGCCGGACCGTTTTTTTGAATTGGGTATCGCCGAACAGCAGGGGGTCGATTTTTGCGCGGGTCTTGCCGCGTCGGGGCTTATCCCCTATATCGCCACCTACGCGGGTTTTTTGACCATGCGGGCCTGTGAACAGATCCGTACCTTTATCGCCTATCCCAAACTCAAGGTACGCCTTGTGGGGGTCAACGGCGGCATGGCCGGGGGGCAGCGCGAAGGGGTAACCCATCAGTTTTTTGAAGACATCGGCATCCTAAGGACCATACCGGGAATTACTATCCTGGCCCCCGCGGACGGCGCTCAGGTAAAAAAGGCCCTTATTGCCTCCGCGGATATAAACGGGCCGGTGTATATCCGCATCGGCAGCGGCGCCGAGGAACGCTTCTTTGACCCCGCCATACCCTTTGAAGTGGGAACGATAAAAACGGTTTTGGATTACGGCGACGATCTGGTCATCTTTTCTTACGGCCCCGTTATATCCAGGGCCGCAGCGGCCCTGGAAACCCTGCGGCGGGAAGGCTTCCGTGGGGTGTTGGCCGAAGCCGCCAGCCTGCGTCCCCTGGACGTGCCGGGGATAAGCGCCCTGATACACCGCTGCGGTAAGGTAGTAACCGTGGAAGACCACCAGATAAACGGGGGACTTGGGAGCGCTGTAGCGGAGATAATCGCCGAAAAATGTCCCGCGGCCCTTATCCGCTGCGGCCTGGAAGACCGTTTTCCCGAGTCCGGTTACGCCGATGCCCTGCTTGACGCTTACGGCTTAAGCGTGGAAACCATTGCCGGCGCGGGCCGCCGTCTTCTGGGGAAAAATTGATAATAAATCTAAGGTTGCTTTCCCAAAAACTGAAGCTTTGGGAATAGCTCAATATAGAGTTTGTTGCGCTTCGCGCTTAAATCGGGAAATACTCTTTGGAGGGACTATGCCGGAGACCGGTTATTTTCTTGAGGTAAGTCAAAAAACCCCGACACGATTTTGGATCAACAATCCTACTGTCCGGGAGGCGGAATATGCCATAGCCGCCGGCGCATCCGGCTGTACCACCAATCCTTCTTATACCGCCAGGATGCTGGTAAACCCCGATGCGGCAGGAGAGGTCAGGCGGCTGTTACGCCGGGAACTGTCCCCGGACCGTTCCGATGCGGAGGTGGCCGGCGCAGTACAACGGGCCCTGGTTACAGGACTTTCGGATCTGTTTATGCCCCTGTACGAGAGTTCAGGCGGAAACGGGGGATTTGTTACCATTCAGAGCGATCCCCTGGAGGAGGGGGATCCTGATTTTATTATCCGGGAAGCCAGGGCCGCCCGGAGGATTGCGGCGAATATCATGGTAAAAATCCCCGTAACCGGGGCGGGTATACCTGCGGTAAAAACTCTGGTTAAAGAAAATTGCCCGGTTATGGCCACCGAAGTAATGGCCGTTTCCCAGGCCATCTGTATCTGCCAAGCCTACCGGGAGGCCTCGGAGGAAAGCGGCTGCAGGCCGGTTTTTTATGTAACCCACATTACCGGAATCCTGGACGATTATTTTCAGGCTCTGGTCCGCCAAAGGAACCTGAAGATCGCCCCGGAAATTCTTTCCCGGGCGGGTATTTCCCTGGCAAAAAAACAATACGCCCTCCTTGGCGAAAAAAACTGCCCCGGACGCATGATCGGCGGCGGCGCCCGGAAGCTGGTGGATTTTACGGAACTGGTGGGCGGGGATCTGGCGGTTACCGTCAACTGGAGGGGAACCGCCGATGAACTTCTCAGAATCCATCCGCCGGTAGTTTCCCGCATCGGGGAACAGGCAGGACCGGAGGTAATAGAATTACTGCGGAGGGAACTTCCCGGTTACGCGGAAGCCTGGGACGAGGACGGACTTACCCCTGAAGATTTTTTTGAATACGGCGGCGTTGAGCTATTCAGAAACAGTTTTATTAAAAGCTGGCAGGAACTGCTTGCCGCCGTCCGGGAAGAACGGCAGGCCGTTTCACGGGAGGGGAATCCATGAAACTGAAAAACAAGCCCTTCGGCAATATTTATAAAGAAAAGCGGGTGGAACTTCGCCCCGGCCTGGAACGGGTAACGGTTACCTACAACGATAAAACCATGCTCTGTTATTTTTATATTAAGAAAGGGGCGGCGTTGGAATTGCATCAGCATGAGGCGATTCAGAGCGGAATCATCATCAAGGGGAAGGTCTGTTTTACCAAAGATGACGGGGATCATCTACTTGAAGCGGGAGACGCCTATCTTTTTGACTCTATGGAGGCCCATTCCCTTAGCGTATTGGAAGACACGGAATTTATCGAATGTTTTACCCCTGCCAGGGAGGAGTACAAAGTTGAGTAGGGAAGACCGCGGGATGGACAGCGCGGAACGTTTTAACAGAACCATTAACCGGCAGGACCTTGATCGTCCTGCCCGTTGGCTGGGCATACCCGATGAACGGGCCCTGCCCGGTTTGTTCAGGCATTTTGGGGTTTCCGGTGTCGCAGAACTGCGGCTAAAGCTGGGGGATGACCTTTTCCCGGTGGAACTACCCTACGATTCGCCTTATTCCAGGGCGATATACAACGCCTTTGATTTTCAGGGCCGCGGAAAAGCTTCCGGGGAGCGGACATTAACCGGCCTGGGGTATTTTCCCATTGATGTAAGGGAGGAAGATGTAGATCGTTTCGATTGGCCTGCGCCGGAACGCTATATCGATCCGGCTGCCTGTGAAAGGGTGGTACGGGAAGTCCCCGGGGGCAAGGCCGTGCTGGGGGTCCTGTGGTCGGCCCATTTTCAGGATGCCTGCGCTGCCTTTGGCATGGAAAACGCCTTCCTTGCCATGTACGACAACCCCGCGGGGTATGAAATGGTCAATAACAAAATTCTGGATTTCTACCTGAGGGCAAATAAAATATTTTATGAAAACACCAGGGGCCGGCTTGACGCCGTGCTAATCGGTAACGACATGGGCAGCCAGCAGGGACTTATGTTATCCGCCGCTGCGATTCGGCGCTTTGTAATTCCCGGCGCAAAGGCCCTGATAGAGCAGGCCCACAGTTACGGGGTCAAAGTTATCTATCATTCCTGTGGTTCCATCCGCGATATTATCGACGATCTTATCAATGCCGGGGCGGATGTCATTCACCCGATTCAGGCCCTTGCGGCGGGGATGGAACCGGCCTCGCTAAAACGGGATTTTGGGGACCGGGTATCATTCTGCGGCGGTGTGGATGCCCAGAATCTGTTGATCCGCGGAAAGCCGGCCATGATCCGGGAAAAGGTCGCGGAGCTTCACCGGATCTTTCCGACGGGTTTGGTAATTTCACCCAGCCATGAGGCGATTTTGCCGGACATCCCCCCGGCGAATATCGAGTACCTCTTTGCAACATGAGGGTTTGTCCCGTTTTCTTGACATCGCGCTGCAAATAACAGATTATGGTAAATGGTAAAAGAAAAAACATCAAACGTCATACCTTGTTCCGTTATGAGGAGTAAAAAATGGTTAAGCATCATCTGTTTTCCGTGGAGGAAAAACGCCCCACCACCGTTGACGTGGTAGTGAATAAGATTAAAGAGTTGTTAATTGAGCAGAAAATAGCCCCCTCGGAAATGATCCCGTCGGAGCAGGCGCTGGCGGAAGGACTCAAGGTAAGCCGTGGTTCCGTGCGGGAGGCGATGAAAATTCTTTCCGCCTTCGGTATTGTGGAAATAAAACGGGGGGACGGAACCTATATAAGTACGGCTTCCAACACGCGGCTCTTTGATCCCCTCCTCTTTCAAATTCTGGTTCAGGACAGGGATTATCAATCCCTGATTGAAATCCGGCAAATTCTGGAAGAAGGTATTGTCCGGCTCATGGTAAAAAAAGCCACCGATGAAGAATTTGAAATGTTAAGCACGGTTATTAAGGAATTTGAAAAGGTCCTGTCCTTGCGGAAAAGCACCATTCAGGAATGTAACGCAGTTGATCTGAAATACCATCAGCTTATGGGGCAGTTTTCCCATAATACGATCCTCGAAAGCATCTATTATTTTATTATCGATCTGTTTTCGCCGACTATCAATTCCAAACAGCCCGGGGCTTTTGAGGTTCACTGGGAATTACACAACGCCCTTTTTGCACGGGACGAGGACCGTGCCGTTGAAGCAATCAAGAAACATACCCAGGTTTGGGTAGACTTTAATATACATAAAGAGAACGGGGCGGCTTCCTAATTCCCCGGTTCTTCGTTTTTTTCCAGTTCGTTTTTTTCCAGTACCATGACATCACGGGGCGGAATGGATATACAGCCGGAACAAGGCTTTCCCGTAAGTAAATCGGTATAAGGGCCATTACCAAGATTAACTTCGACAGTCTGAAAATTATGGTTAAGCATAAAAAACACTCCCCCTTTTTCCGGACCCCGGCGGGTAATCTCCAGCCCCGCTCCCGCGGCAAAGGGCGCGTTAATGCCCTTGCCGGCGCATAACAGGCCCAAAACGTCGTAGACAAACTCCTCTTCCGGCTGGGTCCCGATGTATACTCCCAGCCCCGCGCCGTAGTGGTTAAGGGTTACCGCGGGCCTGTCCTTATAAAAATCAGAACCGTAAACCGCCACCGCTTCCGCTCCCCGCAAATGGATAATATCACAAAGCTGTTCACATTTATACTCAGGCTTAAGGCCCTTTACACCCCCTGTGAGCAGGGTGTTGGACTCATCGGGGAAAAGGGCGTCTGTCTCTTCAACCCATATCCCCATAAGGTCCTTCAAGGGTCCGGGGTATTCCCCGAATACACAGCGGTCGTTTTCGTCAACCAGGCCGCTCATGACGGTACTTACCAGGACACCGCCTCTTGTTACAAAGGCTTCAAGCCGCCGCGCTATGTCGCCGCGGATCATATAGAGCATCGGCGCCAGGAGAAGATCGTAGGCATCAAGTTCCGCCGTATAGGGCAAAACATCAACGGCAATGTTCCTGCGGAAAAGCGCCTTGTAATACCCCGCCGCGGTTTTCAGGTAATCAATATCCCTGCTTGGTCCGCTTGAGTTTTCAAGGGCCCACCAGTTGTTCCAGTCAAAAAGCAACCCAACCCGTGCGGATATCCGGCTTCCCACAAAACGGCCGCCCAGTTTTTTCAGTTCCTCCCCAAGCCGGGCGCTTTCCCGGAATACCCTGGTGTTTTCATGCCCCGCGTGGGAAATAATTGCCCCATGAAATTTTTCCTGCCCGGCAATGCTCTGGCGCATCTGAAAAAACAACACGCTGTCCGCCCCGTGGGCCAGGGCCTGATAACTCAACAGACGTACCTCTCCGGGACGTTTAAGCTTGTTGTAGGGCTGCCAATTTTGCTGATTTGGAGACTGTTCCATCAGAAAGTAGGGCTGCCCGCCCTTTAGGCCCCGCATAATGTCATGCTTAAAGGCGATAAAACTGCTTTCATCCCGTGGATGGGGGTAATTATCCCAGCCGGCAATATCCATATGGCGGAGCATCTCAAAGTGATCAAGTTTTTTAATATAGCCGGAAATATTACTGGTTACCGGAATATCGGGGCTGTATTTTTTAAGTACCCGGTATTCATTCAGGAAACACTCAACGGTAGAATCGCTTACAAAACGCATATAATCCAGCTGCACCGCAGGATTAAAACGGTAATCGTCATTCCGCTCGGTGGGCAGCATGATCTCATCAAAAGAATAGACCGTGCGGCCCCAAAATGAGGTATGCCAGCGTTCATTCAAAACAGCGATACTGCCGTAACGTTTACGTAGCCAGACCCGGAACCGGGCCTGACAGGTATCACAGTAACAATAGGTGCCGTATTCGTTGGCAACATGCCACAGGACCAGCGCCGGGTGTTGACCGTAACGTTTGGCCATAGCTTCGGCCATAGCGGCGGCCCGCTCCCGGTATTTGAGGCTGTTAATACAAAAAAACACCCGCATACCGTGGGTACGCCTGCGGCCGCTAATATCAACCGGCAGAACTTCAGGATACCGCAGGGATAACCAGGCGGGCTGGGCCGTGGTGGGTGTTGCCAGGCATACGCGGATCCGGTGTTCCCAAAGCAGATCGAGAATTTTGTCGAGCCAGCCGAATTCGTATACCCCTTCATCGGCCTCCAGTTTGGCCCAGGAAAACACCGGCAGGGTTACCAGGTTGATCCCCGCCAGCTTAAATAAGCGCATATCCTCCCGGACGCTTGCTTCGTCCCACTGGTCGGGATTGTAGTCTCCGCCGTAATAGATCGTATCCTGCTTAATCATGATCTGCTCCCGGAAAACGGGGATTCACCGCCAAGAATCCACTTGACAGATCGTAACCGTCATGGCTTAATATAAATCATCAAACGTCAGACATCTGATAAATATCTGCCCACTGTGCTTATTGTACAGTCTTTGGAAATTTTGTAAAGAGATCAAAGACCTTCGCCCCGAAAACCGGTGTGTAAGGGTCTAACGGTCTGGGTTTGATAAAAAAGTGGTTTGATAAAAGGACAGGGTATGAAAAGTCCCTATGCACATCTTGCGCCGCTTCCCCAGGGGAACAGCTTTTGGACCGGGGGTTTTTGGGCGGACCGCCTCAAAGCCTGTAAAGATTCCATTATCCCGAATATCTACCGCCTTTTTGCGGATGATGAAATCAGCCACAGTATCGCTAATTTCCGCATTGCCGCGGGGGAAGAACGGGGAGAACACGAAGGACCCCCGTTTGGGGACGGCGATTTTTACAAATGGATTGAAGGCGCCTCATGGGTCTACGGACTAAGCGGCGGGGCGGAATTAAAAAAGATTATCGACACCGCTGTCGGATATGTCGTTAAGGCGCAGCGGAAGGACGGCTATATTTTTACCCTTGAGGCTATTCGGGAACGGCAGGGGGAGGACCGCGGGGCCTTAACCGACAGCCTGAATTTTGAGGTGTACAATCTTGGCCACCTTATCACGGCGGGGTGTGTGCATTACCGCGCCACCGGCGAAAGGACCTTGCTGGACGCCGCGGTCCGGGCCGCCGATTACCTGGGCGGGGTCTTCGGCGAAGATCTCCGGGGCGGGGCCAAGACCGCCATTTGCCCTTCGCATTATATGGGCCTCATCGAACTGTACCGTACCACCGGTGATACCCGGCACCTCGAAACCGCCCGCAGGGCAATCGCCCTGCGGGATGAAATACGGGACGGAACGGATGATAACCAGGATCGTATCCCCCTGCGGGAACACCGGCAGATCCTCGGCCATGCGGTACGGGCAACATACCTCTATGCCGGCGTCGCGGATCTGTATGCGGAAACCGGAGACGCCACCCTGCTGCCGGCGCTGGAATCCCCCCTGGAAGACGAAATCTCTTCCAAAGT
>JAITJW010000130.1 GCA_031278715.1 Treponema sp.
GTATGAAAATTGCATTTATCGGAGCGGGCAGCGTGGGCTTTACCCGCAGACTGGTTGCCGACATCCTTACGGTACCGGAACTCCAGGAGATCGAAATTTGTCTTGAAGACATCAGCGCGTCAAACCTGGATATGATCTGTCACGTGCTGGATCAGGACATCAAGGCAAACAAGCTGGGACAGGTCAGGCTGACCAAGACCACGGATCAAAAAAAAGCCATTGAGGGCGCCAGGTATGTGGTGTCTGTTGTCCGTGTCGGTGGTCTTGACGCCTTTGCCCTGGACGTGGAGATCCCCATGAAGTACGGGGTAAACCAGTGCGTTGGGGACACCATTTGCGCCGGGGGAATCATGTACGGGCAGCGTACCATTCCGGTCATCCTGGGGATCTGCAAGGACATAAAGGCCCTGGCCGAACCGGACGCCCTGTTTCTCAACTACTCCAACCCCAACGCCATGAACACCTGGGCGGCTAATACCGGTGGCGGCGTTCAAACCCTGGGCTTGTGCCACGGTGTACAGGGCGGTCATGCCCAGATAGCCGAAGTCCTGGGCCTTCCCCAGTCCGAAGTGGACATCATCTGTGCGGGGATCAACCACCAGACCTGGTATATCCAGGTAAAGCACAAGGGCAAAGATATGCGGGACAAGCTCCTTGAAGGCTTCAGAAAACACCCCCGGTTCAGCAAGGAAGAGAAAATCCGCATTGACATTCTGGAAAAAATCGGCTACTACAGTACCGAAAGCAACGGCCACCTTTCGGAGTACCTTTCATGGTACCGCAAACGGCCCGATGAGATTGACCAGTGGATCGATTATTCCTCCTGGGTCCACGGCGAACCAGGGGGCTATCTCAGGGTGTGCCGGGAGCGCCGGGCGCGTTTCGAGAAAGAGGCCAAAGAATACGAAAAAATGAAACCCCTGAAGTACACGCCGAAAAACCGGTCCACGGAACACGGCTCCCATATTATCGAGGGCCTTGAAACCGGCCGCGTCTACCGGGGCCACTTCAACGTAATCAACAAAGGGGCCATTACCAACCTGCCCCCGGACTGCGTGGTGGAAGTCCCCGGTTATGTTGACGGGAACGGCGTTTCCATTCCCATCGTAGGGGATCTCCCGGCGCCCTGCGCGGCCATCTGCAACGCCAGCGTCGCGGTGCAGCGCCTCTCGGTGGAAGCCGCCCTGGAAGGGGACCCGGTAAAGCTCAAACAGGCCATGCTGCTTGACCCCCTGACCGGCGCGGTCTGTACCCCCCCGGAGGTCTGGAAACTGACCGATGACATGCTCAAGGCCGAAAGTAAATGGCTGCCCCAGTATCAGAACTACATACAAGGGCTGAAGTAAGGGCAGACAGGGTATGAGAAATTTATTAAAAAAAGGAGACACAAAAAGGAGACACAACATGAATCATAATCCCGTCATACCCGCTCCTGAAAAAGAACACCTCCGGGAACTGGCGAAAAAGCTGCTTGACTATGCCCGGCTCCCGGTAATGGCCGAGCGGAAGCAGCTGTGGTATCTCCACAACCGCCTGGCAGGAGAACGGCCCATGGTGGTCATGGAGGAGAATTCCTTCATCGCCGATATCCTTCCGCCTCCCCGCTGCGAGCATCCCCTGGCCGCCAGGATGGAACAGCAGCTCCTCCAGCCCCTGGCCGCCTACGAAACCTTTGAGGACGACAAGGTACTGCCGGATTTTTTCCCCGTCTATTATCCCGTCGGTGTCGAATTCCTGGGCCAGAAACAAAAGCATGTCCGGGCCTCCGAGGGGATCGGTTTTCACATCGAGCCGGTATTTGAAACCTTGGAAGAGGGGCTTCCCCTGCTGCGCCCTTCGGACTACCGCTGGGACAGGGCGGCCTTTGAAACATACGAAAAAGCTGCACAGGACCTCGTGGGGGATATACTGCCTGTAGTGCGGAAAAATTCGTTTAATTACTGGTTCCTTACGCCGACACAGCTCGTGGTGAACCTCATGGGCATGGAAAACATGTACTGCGCCATGATGGCCGAAGCCGATGATTTCCACCGCCTTATGCGCCTTGTTACCGATGACCTGAAACGCTGCCTGCGCTGGCAGGAAGAACAGGGCCTTCTGGTTCTGAACAACGGTAACGATTATATGGGTTCCGGCAGTTTCTGTTTTTCCGATGAGCTTCCGGGACCTGATTTTTCCGGGACCGCCCGCTCCCGTGATCTATGGGGGCATATCAACAGCCAGGAGAGCATCGGTATTTCCCCGGAACAGTTTGCCGAATTCGTCTACCCCTACTATGAGGAACTGGCCGGGGAATACGGCCTGGTGTACTACGGCTGCTGCGAGCCGGTCAACGCCTACTGGGATACCAGCCTTTGCCGTCTCCCCAATCTGCGAAAGATCTCCATCTCCCCCTGGTGTGATGAGGAGATCATGGGGGAACGGCTGGCCGGCGGCAAGGTTATCTATTCCCGCAAGCCGTCCCCCAACTTCACCGGGATAAAGGCTGAGTTTGACGAGGAAGCCTTTACCGCCTATATCCGGAAAACCGCCGCCGCCCTCAAGGGCCGCTGCCAGGCGGAGTTTATCTTCCGGGACATTTATACCCTCCACGGAAACCCGGCCAAGACCCGCAGGGCGGTAGAGATAACCCGGCGTATTGCGGAGAGCATGTATTAGAGGGTATTCTTATGCACGCCTCCCTTCATCGCAGGGGACCCGGCAAAGTTCAAGGTACGGTAACCTTTCCTTAACGCCGTGGACGCCGGAAGCGGATGCTTGAATACGCATAAAGAGAGGTAGACTAATGAAAACCATAAAGACAGATAACCGGGACATCGAATCCATACAGCGGATATTCCTGGAGAACCG
>JAITJW010000043.1 GCA_031278715.1 Treponema sp.
GTTTTTAACTCGGCTCAGGAAAGAAAAACACCTGCAGATTATGGCCCTGCTGGGCGTGGCCTGGATGCTGGTTTTTAACTATGCCCCCATGTACGGTATTATCATCGCTTTCAAGCGGAATTACCGTATTACCGATTCTATTTTCAGTCTTAAATTCCTCGGTTCCGGCTGGGCGTCTGCCCGCGGGTTCCAGCATTTTATTGCCTTTTTCAAAGACATGGACTTTGCCAATGTGATGATTAACACCTTGGGTATAAGCCTTCTCAAGCTGTGTATAGGATTTCCCCTTCCCATTATTTTTGCGCTTCTTTTGAACGAACTGGAATACCAGGGTTTTAAGCGCGTTGTACAGACCATTTCTTACCTTCCCCATTTTCTTTCCTGGGTCATCCTGGGCGGTATTCTTACCACCTGGCTTTCCGGTACAGGGTTTATCAACGAACTCCTGATTAAATTTGGCTTTATCCGGGAAGGAATTTATTTTCTGGCGGAGCCGAAGTATTTCTGGTGGATTGTGCTTATTTCGGATGTTTGGAAGGAACTCGGCTGGTCCGCCATCATCTACCTTGCCGCCATCAGCGGCATAGATCCCGATCTCTACGAAGCCGCAGAGATCGACGGGGCGGGGCGGTTCAGGAAGATGTGGTCCATTACGCTGCCGTGCATTGCGGGTACTGTAGGAATTCTGTTCATCCTGGCAGTGGGCGGACTCCTTAATTCTAATTTCGATCAGATATTTATTTTGTGGAATTCCCTGAACCAGTCCCGGAGTACTGTTCTGGATATATTTGTTTACAACGTGGGCATGAAAAATATGCGTTTTTCCTACGCCGCAGCCATAGGGTTCTTTAAGTCCGTTGTGGCCTTTATTCTGCTTTTTATTGCCAACAAGGTCACCAGGAGGCTGAACGATGTTTCCCTCTTCTAGGCTTAAAATAGGCAGCCGGCTCATAGTCGTCTTCATGACGGTGATTTGTTTTGTCACCCTGTATCCGGTATGGTATACGATTGTCCTGTCCTTCAACGAGCCGGGGGATTCCCTCTACGGGGGAATTTACTGGCTGCCCAGAAATTTTTCCCTCGTCAGTTACCAGCAGGTATTCCGCAACAACGCCATTTTAAAGGCTTTTAACGTCAGCCTCTGGCGTACCATTATCGGGACTGTTGTAAGTGTCTTTTTTACCGCCATGGTGGCTTACGCCTTTTCCAAAACCTACATCATGGGGAACCGTTTCTATCTTGTGATGGGAACCATTACCATGTTTTTCGGCGGCGGCCTCATACCTTACTTTCTCGTTATGAAGGCCCTTGGCCTGTATGACAATTTCCTCATGTACATAATCCCCGCAATGTTCAGCTTCTGGAACTGCATCATTTTTATGTCATTTTTCCGGGCCATGCCCTCAGGGCTCGAAGAATCGGCCAGGCTGGACGGCGCCAATGACTTTGTTATCTTTGTGCGTATTGTACTGCCCTTATCCACCGCGGTGCTGGCCACAATAGCGCTTTTTAACGGGGTCTATCACTGGAACGATTACTTCACCGGGGTCATGTACTTTAACAACCAGGATATGCTGCCAATCCAGACCTACTTGTACCGCATCATCGCGGCGGCCAGCATATCAAGAAGCCAGGAGGGAATGCCTGTGGATTTGGGAGCGATGCAGCTAACCAGCCAATCCCTGAAACTGGCGACCATGGTTGTTACCACCATGCCGGTAGTCTGCGTATACCCGTTCCTTCAGCGTTACTTTGTTAAGGGCGTAATGATCGGTTCCATCAAGGGCTGAACGCCATGGGTTTGTTTCCGTTCGTTGAACGGTGAAAATATTTTCGGTCTTTGTTTTATTTTTATGGAGGAAACCAATATGAAGAAACAGTTCTTTTTTTCTCTGGCAATGGTACTTACCGTATCATTTGCCTTTAGCGCCGGCGGCGGCCAAAAAGCAGACACAGCTTCACCGGTAACGCCGGGAACAGCGGACTCCCCGGGCTGGATGGCTAACGCCCGGAAGCCGGTAACCCTGGACTGGTATCTGCACGCAAGCTGGGCTACAAACCAGGATTGGGGGAAATCCAAAACCACCCAGTACATTACCCAAAAAACCGGGTTTACCCTGAACATCATCCAGCCTGCCGGAAACGAGGAGGAACGGCTCAACGCGATGATCGCCAGCAACACCCTGCCCGATCTTTTTACCATCAATGCCGGTTCCCCGCAGTACAAGCTGATCGTTGAATCCGGCCTTGCGGAGCCCCTCAACAAGCTGGCGGATCAGTACGATCCCTATTTCTACAAGGTGATCAACCCGGTAACCCGGCGCTGGTATACTGAAGCGGACGGCAATATCTACGCCTATCCCAACTCTACGGTAACCCCCGACGACTTTGTAACCTACAAGGGAATGAAAGAGACGGGCAACATATTCCTCGTGCGGCAGGATATCTATGAAGCCATTGGCCGCCCCGATATGACAACCCCGGAAGGCTTCCTGGGCGCCCTCAGGGCCGCCAGGGAAAAGTTCCCCACGGTAAACGGCCAGCCCCTTATCCCCCTGAGTTTTGATCCCTTTGATGACCGGGGATTGAGCGGAGATCTGGGCAGCGACCTGGTCCAGCGGCTTGCCATAAGCTGGGAGGTTAACGGGAAATACGACGATCCCGGCCTTGGGCCGAACAATCCCGAATTCGTGCGCTGGCTCAAAGTCTTCAGGCAGGCGACCCAGGAAGGGCTTATCCCCACGGATGTTTTTGTGGACAAGCGGCAGCAGGCGGAAGAAAAAATCGCCCAGGGACGTTATTTTGCCACCTTTGTCCAGGTGTGGGATTACGGGGCAGCCGAACTGGCCCTTTATAACAGCGATCCCAACAAGATTTATATCGGCGTTCCCGGTCCCCTGAACAGCAGGGGAGAGCCTTCCAAATTTGCCGGCGTGGGCGGCGTTGCGGGGTGGCTCATAACCATGATTTCCAAAAACTGCAAGGACAAGGGCCGGGCTATACAGGCCATGACCTATTTTATCAGCGAGGAAGGCCAGCGGGATAACCTCTTCGGCGTTCCCGGCGAGATGTATACCATGGTTAACGGGAAACCGGTACGTACCCCTGAGCACAAGGCAAGAATAACGAACAACAGTGATGCTACAGCGGCCGAATGGGGAGGTTCCCGGACGATATTCTTCCTCTATTCAGAGCCCTATGAATGGGCTAATCAGGACATGGCTGATCTGTATCCTTATCAGCGCCAATCCAGGATTTTCTACCGGGACAACGTGGTATCCTACGCCCAGTACGCGGGGGTTACCAATTTTGAGCCCGGCAGCGACGAGGCTATAGCCGCTGAGGAAATCAGCCGTCAGTGGGGCAGGGTTTTATCCAATCTCCTCCATGCCGCAAACGATGCGGAATTTGACCGGATCTGGAACGAATACCAGAAATTTAAGGCGGATCACAATTACGCCCTGATTCAGGATAAGGCGACGGTGATCTTGAACGAAAACAAAAAAA
The DNA here is from genome assembly GCA_031278715.1 of Treponema sp. Lineage (GTDB taxonomy): Bacteria > Spirochaetota > Spirochaetia > Treponematales > Breznakiellaceae > JAISFT01. The sequence goes on from JAITJW010000043.1 coordinate 3,508, forward strand.
AGATAGGTATACAGTAAGACCGTATTATCAATAACCACCGCCCGGTTATACAATGCAGCCGGGCGGTGTTTTACGGAAAGAGGTAGAACATGTTAACATTGGCGGGAAAACTCAATCAGATACGGACAAGGGTCGGCGGTAATTACGAAAAACATGATTACCCATGGGGTTTTGTTTTGCCTGGGGATATTCACAACGGCATTACCATGCCGGGACCGGAAATACGCCGCATTTTGGGGGAACTGGGTTTTGCCCTGACTTTGAACACCGGGGAAGCCGAAATCCGTGAGGCCCTGGAGCTGCTGGAAAAATGCCTTGACGCCCAGGGGGTTCTTACCCGGGAAGCCTGCGCCGGGGCGGAACAGCGCCTTCTCCCTTTGCGGCAAGCGGCCAGGGAATACCGCATTATTTTTGCCGCCCATGCCCATATCGATATGAACTGGATGTGGAGCTGGCAGGAAACGGTGGGTATTACCCTTTCAACGTTTCGTACCATGCTGACATTAATGGACGAATATCCTGATTTTACGTTTTCCCAGTCCCAGGCTTCGGTATACGACATCGTGGAACAGTACGATCCCGATATGATGGAAGAGATCAAACGGCGTATCCGTGAAGGACGCTGGGAGGTAACCGCTTCATCCTGGGTAGAGACCGACAAGAACATGCCCTGTACCGAATCGCTTCTGCGGCATATTCTGTATACAAAACAGTATTTTGAAACTAAATGGGGAATAGATCCCGCTTCTCTGGCCATAGATTTTTCTCCCGACACCTTCGGACAGAGCGCCCGGATTCCGGAAATCGACAATTACGGCGGCGTAAAGTACCTCTACCATTGCCGGGGTCTTACGGAGCGGCAGGTCCTTTACCGGTACCGTTCACCCTCGGGACAGGAACTTCTGGCCTATTGTGAGCCCTTCTGGTACAACGGCGAAGTCCATCCCGACCTGGCCCAGGGAGCTGTGGAATTGGCTTCCGCCTGCGGCGGCCTCAAGACCCTGCTTTTTGTTTACGGTGTCGGCGACCACGGCGGCGGTCCTACGAGACGGGATATTGAACTTATTAAGGAAATGCAACAGTGGCCCGTGTATCCGGAATTGCATTTTGGAACTTTTTCGGAATTCTTCAGGGCCGCCGAAACGGTACAGGATAAGGTTCCCATAGTTGACAGGGAAATCAACTTTGTGGCAACCGGCTGTTATACTACCCAGAGCCGTATCAAGCTTGGTAACCGCCACAGTGAAGCGGCTTTGCTGGATGCGGAAAGCCTTGATGCCATGGGCCGCCTTGTCACGGGAAAACGGTACCCCCATGAAAAATTCGTAAAAGCCTGGCAGGGGGTACTCTTTACCCATTTTCACGACATCATTACCGGTTCCTGCAAACAGGACAGCCGGGAATACGCCATGGCTCATTATTCCAACGCCTTTGCCCTTGCCCAAACTGTCCGGGAAAAAACCGCCCTGGCTATTGCCGCCCTTATCGACACCTCCGCTATTGCGGCGGATAATTCGCCGGGCAGCCGTTCCGAAGGAGGGGGCGCCGGCTTTGGTTTTGAGAATTTCGCCAACCCGCCGAATCCCGAACGCGGCCGGGGTAAAACCAGGATTTACCATGTGTTTAACCCGGGTCCCCAAAAAAGGCGGGGACCCGTTGAACTTACCGTCTGGGACTGGCCGGGGGATATCCGCCGGGCGGAGCTCGCCGATTGCCATGGGAAGCTCCTTCCGTTCCAGCTTCTTGATAAAGAACCGGCCGGTTATTGGGGACACCGCTACTTCCGCCTTATTGGGGAGCTTGAGGTCCCGGCCTTCGGTTATACCACGGTTATTTTCCGTGAAGCCGAAATGGGCGCCAGGTATCCTTTTTACGATTCGTCAGCATCGGACTTTCCCCGGGCGGGTACGCCCCATGGCCCGGTGATTCTGGAAAACAACTTGATCCGGGCCGAATTCGATCCGGCCACAGGGAATCTCTCTTCCCTGGTAGACAAGGAAACAGGCGTCCAACAACTTGCCCCGGGCGAAACAGCCGGCTTAATTCTCAATTGGGCCGAAAAGGCCACCAACAACGCGTGGGAGACCGGCCGTTATCTTGCCCGGGAGAAGGTTACGAACACGGTCAGAATGAAGCCGTTAACAGGAAATATTTTGAGGAATGGTCTCGAAATTGAACAAAAGATTCTGAATTCAACAATAAAAACTGAAATTACCCTGGACAGGGATGCCCGTTCCCTTGCCTGCAAATTCAGCGTTACCTGGAATGAAAGCGCCGATGCTTATGACAAGGTTCCTGTTCTCTGCTGGTCCCTGCCCTTGGGCGCCAAGCCCGATGCCTTCTGTTCGGACATACCTGCCGGTACGACAGAGCGGCAGGGGCAGTGTCAGGACATACCGGGGCTTAGTTTTACGGCGGCGCTTTTTGGGACCCGATCCCTGGCTCTTGTTACGGACTGCAAATACGGATACCGGGCGGATGAAGGAAATCTCGGCGTGACCCTTATTAATTCTTCATGCAGCCCCGATCCCTTTCCCGAGCGGGGTGAACATGTTATACACCTGTGGGTAAGCGCCGGACAGGGCGGTCCCAGGCAGTTGATAGAAAACGCGGAAAACCTCCTCAGGCCATTGACTATCGTCTCCGGAAAAAATCATACCGGAACATTGCCGCTTTCGCAGGAACTTATCGGCATTGATGCGGAAACCAGTGTGGTTAGTTCTCTGGGTCTTACTGATGACGGGGCTCTTCTCTTGAGATTTTATGAAACCTCCGGTATAAAGGATACGGTGGGGCTCTCGTTTTTTACAGAAATCAAGTCCGCTGAATTTGCCGATCCTGGCGGGCAGGGTTTGAAAAACGGCGGCGTAAAAACCGAAGGCCGGAAGCTCAGTTTTGAAATCGCCCCCTATGCGATCAGGGGCGTTAGAATTAATATTTAAACACCACGGGGGTAATCATGTCCGGGATTAAAAGAGTAATTGTAGTGTTCAAGACCCATCTGGATGTGGGCTTTACCGACTATGCAGCGGCGGTGCTAAAAAAGTACCGGGATTTGTACATACCCCAGGCGGTGGAAATGGCCCTTGGGCTTAATACCGAAACAAAGCGCCGTTTTGTGTGGACCGTTGGTTCTTACCTGGTTCATAATTACCTTTCTGCGGATGATGTGTCTCCGGAGCGGAAAGTCCGGCTGGAACAGGCCCTTCGCCTTGGATATGTACGCTGGCATGCCCTGGCCTGTACAACCCATACCGAATTCATGGACGCGGCTCTTATCAGGTATGATCTTTCCTTTTCTAAAGAATTTGATACCCGTTACGGGATGAAAACGATAGCCGCAAAAATGACCGATGTTCCCGGTCATACCATCGCCATGGTTCCGTATCTGGCCGAAGCCGGGGTGGAATACATGCACATCGGCGTTAACGGCGCCAGCAGGGTTCCCGAGGTACCCGCCCTTTTCCGCTGGCGTTACGGCGGTAGTGAAGTTGTCGTCAATTACTCAGGCGCTTACGGTACTCCAACGGAACTTTCAAACGGTATTGTTCTGGAATTCACCCATGCAAATGATAATGACGGTCCCCCGTCAGAGACCGCGTTGACGGAGCTTTACCGTACTCTTGAAGAGAAGTATCCGGGCGCGGCAATTGAAGCCGGCAGCCTGGATGATTTTGCCTTGCATGTCCGCTCCGTAAGGGACAGCCTGCCGGTGGTAGAAGAAGAAATCGGCGATACCTGGATTCACGGTATTGCCACGGATCCGCTCAAAACAGCGCAGTTCAAAAAACTGCTCCGCCTAAAGGACAAGTGGATTAGCCGGAATGCCCTGAATATTTCAAGTGAAACCTATAGCAGGTTTATGGAACCCCTCCTCCTCGTGGCGGAGCATACCTGGGGTATGGACAGTAAGATCCACCTCCAGGACTATACCAACTGGACAAAGGAAGATTTTAAAAAGGCCAGGGCAACGGATTCGGTTCAAATTGAAAAACTGTCATCAAAGAACCGTTCGATTCTTAGCGCCATGGGCAATCCGCCTGCAACGACTTATTCCGGGTTTGAGGCCTCCCATCAGGAACAGCGGGACTATATTACAAGGGCGCTTTCAGCGCTGCCGCCGGATCTTGCTGCGGAAGCGGCTGAGGAACTTGAAAGCGCCGGAGCCGCGTATCCCGGCGGCCTGGGGGCGGTTTCCCCGCGGGGAAAGGAAGTGAGAATTTCGGAACCTGTGTGTTTCCATGACTGGACGGTAACCCTGGGCCCCCAGGGTCAGCTTGTTTCTCTCAAAAACCGGGCCCTCGGCATTGACCGGCAGGCATCCTTCGGCCTATTTTGCTATGAGATTTTCGACGGCAAGGCGGCGGACGATTCGGTTTACGCCTACGGCAGGGATCTGAAAAAACACTGGACCTGGTTTGAGCCCGACTTCGGTAAGGCGGGCCTGCGTTACGAGGAGGGGATACGGGCGGGCCGTTACACGGCTGTTACCGTAACCGCCGCCGGTGACGGGAACCGTCTTGTCATTGGTCTCCGCCTGCCTGCTTGGGTTTCCGAAGAATACGGCTGCCCCCGGGAGACGGTGATAGCGCATCTCTTTGATGAAACAGGCATCAGCACCGTATTGTACCTGGGGCGGAAGGACGCCAGCCGCATTCCGGAGGCGCTCTGGTTCGGTATGGATTTGAATGTATCAAACCCCAGCCGCTGGCGAATGGTAAAAATGGGACAGGTGGTTTCGCCGCTGGATGTGGTAAGGGGCGGCAACCGCAAGCTTCACGCGGTGGAAGAACTGCGCTATGCCGCTGCCGACGGCTTTATCCGCGTCATCCCCGGCGAATGTCCTACGGCGACTTTCGGCGGCTATTGTCTTTACAACCAGGACGACAGTTTTGGAACCCTGGACGGCGGCGTTAACTTTCTTCTTTATTCCAACCGCTGGGGCACGAACTTTAAGCAGTGGTTTGAGGAGGATCTGCGCCTGAGCTTCAGAACGGAGTTCC
>JAITJW010000114.1 GCA_031278715.1 Treponema sp.
TGCCCGTGCTTTTTACGTACCCGTTTTTCCAAAAGTACTTTATCAAGGGGATTATGCTGGGAAGTTTGAAGGAATAAAGCGGCTCTCTATATACCCGCCGTGCTGCGGGATGAGATATACCTATCACAGGAGTAGTATGATGAAAGAGCTTAAGGGATTAGGTTTAGGGCTTACCCTGGGGTTGTGCGTTACGCTTACCGCTGCCTTTGCCGGTGGCGGCAGGCAGACAAGTGGTACAGTGGCGGCAGACGGACTGACAACGCTCAGGTTCTGGGGGAGGAACGCAGAATATGTTTCCAGTCAGGGACAAGAACATGTTACGTTACAGGATCAGTACGAAGGCAAAGTTCCCAGCCGCCTGTGGGATACCTTTGTCAAAAAACTTGCCGATATGGGCATTAAACCGGAACTGACCCTGGTAATGGACGATCAGTACCAGACGGCTTTCCAGACCCTGCGCGCATCGGGACAGTTTAACAACTATGATCTTGTGTACGGTCACGGCCTGGGACTCCAGACGCTGTACAGTCTGGTGGATCAGGGGCGGATCGTTGCGCTTAATCAGGCGGTTGAGCAGTATTCCGACGGTACGGCCAAGACGTTTTTCGGAAGCGGCAATGGCGCAAAACTCAAGGACCTTTTTACCATGACCGACGGTAACTTCTACTGGATACCGGGGATGTACCAGCTCACCTATAAAGGCACCCCTATGGGCGGTATTACTCTGGGGGTTATCCGCAAAGACTGGCTCGATACCCTGGGCCTTCCCATGCCGAAGACTGCGGATGAACTGTACAACGCGTTTTACCAGTTCCAGGAAAAGGACATTAACCGGAACGGCATAAAAGACGAGGTTGCAAGCGTTGATATCGCTTCCTTTAACAACGGCCTTGCCCAGCTCTTTGGAATTGCCACCGACCACGAAGGGGAGGGCCTCCACTACCTTGCCAATGTTATGGGAACTTTGCAATGCGCGTGGTACCAGAGCGGGATAAAAGATTATTTTGCCTTTATGAACCGGTTGTACAAGGCGGGCCTCCTCCGCACCGGTGGGGAACCGACCGACCAGGCAGAAAACAAGATCGGCTACCAAAATACATGGTTTCCCAACAATGATGAACTCATAATCAACGTTCCCGCGGGCGACAAGGGCGCCTATTATGTGCCGCTTCTCTTTAGCGCGGTTCCCGGAACACAGCCGCCTATATGGAATGTCGGCGGTCTTAGTATCGGTACGGATAAGGTCATGATGATACCCTCGGCATCCAAAAAAATTGACACGGCCGTTAAGTTTATCGACTGGGATGTTACCAATGATTTCTTTACCCTCATGGAACCCGGCATCGAAGGCTACACGTTTAACTACGATGAAAACGGCATCCCTGTGCGTTTCCAGAACAGTAATCAGATTGGTGTTGACGGCCTTCGTACTGTTTCTTTTTGGGCGGAAGCCCTGGTTCCCTGGGTACAGATACGCGATTCCTATGGCGGTGTTGTTTCAACGGTAAACCAGGGCAAAGAAGTCGGTTATCCTGGAGGCTGGACGGAAAAGCTGGACTTTATGAACAACCTGGTAGCCAATTCGCCGTATCCATACTCCTGGTACACAGGCGGTGTCCTAGCCCAGGCAACTCTGCAGGAACAGGACCGACTCACAGCCATACTTCCGGACCTCAACACCTACATCTCGGAATTATGCTCGGCCCTGGTTATGGGCGAAAAGGGTCTGGACAACGCCTCCTGGAACGGCTACATCGACAACCTGAAACGGCTGGGCCTGGACGAGATCATCTCCATCTGGCAGACCCGCATTAACAGGGTTAGCGGAAAGTAGTCAGAAAAATGCAGCCTGCCGGACCTTTGACTTGCCTGAATGTCCGGCAGACTCAGATCCGGCATATTCGATATAGATCATTATTACACTCCCGTCAAATTGGATGGGACTGGGACTTGTGATCTGCTGAACAGTACCAATCCGGGGCTTGTCAGCAATCGCTTTTCCAATCATTATATAAACTACTTGTATCAGGAGGAGGATCGATCATGGTTACGGCAGAGGACAAATCAATACTTCGGGAACTTGCCAAACAGGTCCGGGACCTTGCGGCCCTCGACATCAACAAAGAGCGTATCGCCCGCGCCAGGAAAATGCACGCCCTAAAACCGGGCCGCCCCCTGGTCTGGATCGACGAAATACCCTGGCACGAAATGGACATAGACGGCGCCCTTAGCCTCCGCTGCGAATCAAAAGAGGGGCAAAACATTGAACGGCAGTTCCGCAATACCCTCTACCGCTGGAAGTACATCCAGGTGGATATGGTGGTGGAAGATACTTTCTACGTGAGCAAGGCGTTTGCCGATTCAGGCACCGGCCTTAAAGTAAAAGAGGAGACCCTGGCCACCGACAAGGCCAACGGCATCGTGTCCCACCGCTACGAGGACCAGCTTGACACCGAAGAAAAGGTGGAGGCCCTGAAGATCCCGGTCATCCAGGCCCTGCCCGCTATTGACGAAAAAAACCTTGAAGCGGCTCAGGATATCTTTGACGGCGTTATGCCGGTAAAACTCAGGGGCCACGGCATCTACTACGCCCCCTGGGACCAGATCTCCACGCTCAGGGGCATAGAGAATTGCCTGGTGGATATGATAAGCAACCCGGAACTTGTTCACAAAACGGTCGCCAAATTTACCGAGATCGGCCTGGCCCGCTATACCCAGATGGAGGCCCAGGGCCTCCTGGACTTCAACATCCCCAGCCTCCACTGTACCCCCCCGTACTGTAACGATCTTCCGGCGCAGGACTGGGACGGCGGCAGGGTGCGCTTCAAGGACATCTGGTTCCGGGGCATGGCCCAGCTTTTTTCCTCGGCCTCCCCCGCAATGCAGGACGAATTCGATCTGCAGTACATGCGCCAGCTTATGGACAAGTGCGGCGTTTCCTACTACGGCTGCTGCGAACCCCTGGACCGCTTTATCCCCTACCTCAAAAAGGTACCCAATATGCGCAAGATAGGGGTAAGCCCCTGGGCGAATGTCCGCTCCTCGGCGGAGCAGATAGGGGGGAATTACGTCTATGCCCGCAAGCCCAACCCCGC
>JAITJW010000140.1 GCA_031278715.1 Treponema sp.
TATAAGCGAATATCGTTTCAAAATCAAGGTTAGGGGTTATGGAAAATGAGACATACCCGGATTATAGTATGATTCATGGATTTGGATGCCCTCTATGAAGAGGCGCTTAAAGCCGCGCAATTTGCCTACGCGCCCTATTCCCATTTCCGGGTAGGGGCCGCCCTGCTTGCGGAAGACGGATCCCTGCATACGGGCGCCAATGTGGAGAACAGGTCTTACGGCCTTACTGTCTGCGCCGAACGGAGCGCGGTGTTTTCCGCGGTAAGCAAGGGCAGTCGGCGTTTTACCGCCCTGGCAATTGCCGCCCCGGATTCGGACTATCCCGTGGGACCCTGCGGCGCCTGCCGTCAGGTTTTGAGCGAGTTCATGGACGAAGGCGCCCCGGTTTATTTCGGCGGTAAAGACGGCCGGAGGGTCAGCGCCACGATCGGCGGCCTTTTGCCCTTCGATTCCCTCCATGATTTAGCGAGGAGGGAGGAGTGAACCTATTTCAGGACCTGGCACGGCCAAATAGACTATAATTGTAATGGGGCCTTGACTAGGTATAGAAGGTACTTATAGACTCCTAAACCAGAAGATGGACGATAGCATTACCATCGTGCTGGACAGTCGGGATCTGCTTTCCGGGGTGTGCGGCGCCAATGACGGCAATCTCAAGGTGTTGGAAGGCCAACTGGGCGGACATATAGCCGCCCGGGGTAATGAGATTCGTTTTCAGGGCGGGGACAAGACCGCCTCGAGGCGTTTCAGGTCGATGATAGACAGCCTTGTCGCCGCGGTAAAGGAGGGGGAGCTTCCCTCCCCCGAATATGTACGGGCCTTGGCGGGTATCCGGGAAAACGGGTCGGCGGCCGCGGAAGAAAAGGCCCGGGACCCCATGCGGGAAGCCCTGATACATATCCCCCACGGTTTCAGGAACGTGTTTCCCCGGAGCAAGAATCAGGCCGAATATATCAAGGGTATGCGCTCCCATGACATCAGCTTCTGCGTTGGGCCGGCCGGGACCGGCAAGACCTACCTTGCCATTGCGGAGGCCCTTAACCTTGTACTTTCCAAAACGATGCGTAAACTGGTGCTTACCCGGCCGGTGGTGGAAGCCGGCGAAAGCCTGGGTTTCCTGCCCGGCGATCTTGCCCAGAAGATCAACCCATACCTGCGGCCCCTCTACGATGCTATGGAGGCCCTTGTCCCCTATGAAATGATACGCCGTATGGAAGAAGACCGGGTCATAGAGATCGCCCCCCTGGCCTATATGCGGGGCCGCAGCCTTAACGACTGCATGATCATCCTTGACGAGGCGCAGAATACCACCAAAGAACAGATGAAGATGTTCCTTACCCGTATCGGCGAGCGGGCCAGGGCCGTGATCACCGGCGACGTGACCCAAATAGACCTTCCCCGGCGCGTTGATTCCGGACTTGTTCATGCCCTTTCCATCCTGAAAGGCGTCGATGGCATTCATTTTGCCTGGCTCCATACCGCCGATGTGGTCCGTCATCCCCTTATCAAGAAGATCATCCAGGCGTACAATGCCGCACCGGAACAGGCGCAGACCGGAGATGCGTATGAAAAAACATGAAGATAAAATAAAAGATATATATTTTTCATCTCTCTTGCCGAAAAAACTCAGACCTGCGCCGGTACTGGTGTCCCTGGGCGCTTATCTTATTTCGCTGGCGCTGATCATCGGCGGCCAGGGGTATCTTTCTTTTTCCGTGACGGAAGAGGGGGAATTTGAGGTTGGCCGGGTTGCGGAGCGGGATCTTATCGCCAATCAGGCGGTCTCGTACATCGACGAAAAGGCCACCCGGGAAAAGATCGATTCTCTGGAGAAACAGATCCCCGCGGTGTTTACCTACTCGGCCGAGGTAACCGGGGGTATCTTGAACGCCTACGACCGCCTGCTGATTCTGGTAGAGAATATGTTCGCCGAGGCCGATTCCGCCGAAACTTTCCGTGCCGTTGTTGAGGAACAGTTCCCCGGCGTCTTTCTCGGGGAAGTTATCACGGCGCTTTACGAAGATCCGGACAGGGAATATTATCCCGCCTATGGCCTCCAAACCCTGCGCTACATCCTGGAAGAGGGGATATTCTCCCTTCCCGAAACCGGGCTTGAGGCTTTCAATCCGCGGATCGCCGAACTCAGGCATAACTACGGTCCCCGTACCGAACGGGAAAAAATCGCCTACGACCGCATTATCACCCTGGACAAGGCCGGGGCGGCCATCGAGCGCTACATCGCCGAATCGGATTTTCAGCCGGGCTTTGCCCGGATAGGGCCCGCGCTGTTGGAACCCTTTATCACCGAAAATGTTTTTTTCTCCCCGGAAAACACGGAACAGCTTGCCGCGGAACAGCGGAGCAGGGCGGAGCCGGTAATGGGATATGTCGAACGGGGAACACTTGTAATCCGAAAGGGATTCATCGTTACCGAAGAGGACATGGCGGTGCTTGACGCCCTCAATGCCCAGGCCAGGGGCGGGGATCCCCGGCTGCTCATCGGCCGTATCCTCATCCTTACCCTTGTCTACGGCTTTCTGGTGTTCCTCCTGAGCCCCCAGATCATCGGGCGCCTCCTTAAACCACCGGAAATCTACCTGCTCTGCGTTTTGGCCGTAGTCTATACCGGCGCCGCGGTGTTCTTCAAAAGCTTTGACATGACGGACAGGTACCCGGCGGCCATCTTCTTCCCCACATCGCTGGTGATCATGCTCCCCGCCATCCTGATAAACCTCCGCGCTTCCTTTGCCTTGGCCGTGGCCCTGCCCCTGGCCGCCTTTCTTTCCGGGGCCTTTGACAGCGCCTCGTACATCTTCGCCATGACATCTTCGGTGGCCGCGGCCTACGCGGTGCGGGGGGCGGAACGGCGCATGGACCTTTTCAAGGCGGGGCTGGTAATCGCCGCGATCCAGTGCGTCGCCGCGACGGCAATACTCTTAGTCCAGCGCCAGTCCCTTATAACCTTCGCGCCCGTCCTGTTCTGGACCGCCTTTAACGGGCTTGCGTCGGGGATGATGGTCCTGGGCTTCCTCCCCATCCTGGAACACGCGCTGAACTCGGTAACCACTTTTCGCCTCATCGAGCTTTCCGACCTCAATGCCCCCATCCTCAAGCGCCTGTTCAGCGTGGCCCCCGGAACCTACAGCCATTCCCTCATGGTGGCTGCCCTGGCGGAAAACGCCTGCCAGGAAATCGGGGCCAACCCCCTGCTTGCCAGGGTCGGCGCCTACTACCACGACATAGGCAAGATGGAAAACCCCAGCTACTTTGTGGAAAACCAGACCGATTATAACAGACACAATGACATTAACCCCCGCCTTTCCGCCACGGTCATCCGCAGTCATGTCAAGCTGGGAATAGAAAAGGCCCGTTCCCTGGGGCTTCCCAAAGAGGTGATCGACATCGTGGCCGAACACCACGGCAATTCGGTGATAAGCTGGTTCTACAACGAAGCCCTGAAACGGGAAACCAATGTGGATGTCGAGGACTTCAGTTACCCCGGCAACCCGCCCCATTCAAGGGAATCCGCGGTGGTTATGCTGGCGGACACCACCGAAGCGGCCTGCAGGACCCTGAAGAAGCCCACGGCAAGCAGGCTCGAAAAATTCATCCAGGAACTCATCATGGCCAAGTTTGAGCATGGCCAGCTTTCCGCCTCGGAGCTGACCTTTATCGACCTGGAAACCATCAAAAATTCCTTTGTGCGGGTCCTGGCAAGCCACTACCACGCCCGCATCGAGTATCCCAAAAAGGAGCCTCCGAACCCCCCTCCCCGGGAAAACCCGCCCAGGGAGGGCGCGCCCAGAGAAGGCGTGCTCAAAGAGGCCGGAGGCCGGGAATGAACCGGGTCGAAGTCCGCGCCGAGGAGGTTCCCTTACCCCCCTGGGCAGATTCCCTGGCAGGTTTTTCCGTAAAGGCGCTCGATGCCCTGGGCAAGGACAATTGGGACCTTTCAATCCTCCTCTGCGGGGACACGTATATCCGGAGACTCAATTCCCAATACCGGGACAGGGACGAGGCCACCGACGTACTTTCCTTCGCCCTGGGAGAAAACTGTCCGGACGGGGAGGGGGGGAACCGCTACCTTCCCGGCGATATTGTAGTTTCCCTGAAAACACTGGAAGAAAATTCCCGATATTTTGAAGTTTCTTTTGACGAGGAGTTATGTCGTGTTATAATTCATGGCATACTGCACTTAAGCGGCATGGATCACGAGACCAACGGAAAAGACGAACCTATGCTGCTTTTGCAGGAAGAGCTTTTGAAAAAAACAAAGGAGAGGATTTTACCGCCTGAAACACGCCGGGCCGAAATACCGGAACGAACGGGTAGGGCGGGATACTATGAGCGTGGGTAATTTTATGAAGTCCTTTTTTAAAAAAGGCGAAATGAGCAGGAAACTTGAGTCCCTGGAGTCGGATCAGAAGGAAATGATCCGCGGAGTCCTTGAACTGCCGGATACCACGGTAAAGGAGATCATGGTCCCCCGCATCGACGCGGTATTCCTGCCCGTCGACGTACCCGAAGACGAACTCCTCACCACAATCACGGAAAGCGGTCATTCCCGTTTTCCGGTCTACGAAGACACCATCGACAATGTAATCGGCATACTCTACGTCAAGGATCTTTTAAGCTGTGTCGTCAGGAATGACAAACTGGACATACGGAGCATCCTGCGCAAGCCCTTCTT
>JAITJW010000142.1 GCA_031278715.1 Treponema sp.
AAGCGTTACAGCCTGCCTTCCCTCTACGATAAGCCCTTTTATGACGGCGGTCTTATCCTGCGGGAGGACATCCTGGCCAGGTACAACAGACCCGCCCCCAAGACCTACGACGATCTCTATGCCCTTGCCAAGGCTTACAAGGCGGATAACCCCGCCTCCTACCCGGTAACTATCCTGGCAGGTCCCCGGGTGCATTACCGTATGACCCAGCCCGCCTGGGGGATAAGCCTCCACAGCAACGGCGCCGGGGGCAGCAGGGTACTCAGCTGGGATTACGGCAAAAAACAGTTCTTCGCCGGGGCCATAAGCGAACAGTACCGGGAGTATATGCGTTTCTGGCATAAGATGTACGCCGAAGGTCTTTTAGACCCCGAAATGGTGGACCCCATTCCGGGCGATGTCTGGACCCGGAAGATGGCCACCGGAGCCTCGATTGCGACCTACGCCTACTACGATCAGATCGGGGGCGTTGCCGCGGCTGCCACGATTCCCGGTTTTAAACTGAATATGTATCCGCCCCTGGCCGGTCCCGCCGGGGCCCACCACCAGCAGAAGAACAAAACCGGGCAGGGCATCATCTTCCCCGCAAAAACCGCCAAGAGTCCCAATTTTGAGCGCATTGTCCGGGCGGTGGACACCATATTTTTCAGCAGGGAAGGCGCGGAGCTTTGGAATTACGGGGTTGAGGGGGAAACCTTTACCCGGCAGGGGAACACCGTCAAATTTGTCGATAGCATTGTCAATTCCCCCGACGGTATCTACAAAACCATGCAGCTCCGTTACGGATGCGGTTCCGATACCCTCCAACACGTCTGGATAAACGCCAATGAGATGATCAAATACGATGAAAACTACGCGGCCATCAACGCCAGGGTTGCCGCCATGAATGACGCCATCCAACTCATTCCCCCTATGCCCAAATTTGACGATCTTACCGCCGAGAAGACTACCTCCCTGATGGGGCCTCTTTTCGATACCTTTGCGGTATGGGACGACGCCTTCCTGACGGGGAAAAAGAGCCTGGATACGGATTGGGCCGCCTATACGGCGGAGATGCGGCAGAAAGGTATAGACGAATATCTTACCCTGTATAATAGCCATCTGTAAAAGATTTGCCTTGTTGAGGATTCCTGAAAACCGAAATTTTCGGGAGCCTCTTTAGAACGCCTGGTCAGCTGGGGCGGCGTTGCCGCTCCCGGTTATAAAACCCATTAACGGGGAAATCTATGATAAAAAAAATCAAAGGGGAGGGCAGGGAACCTCTTGCCGTTCATGTTCGTAAATACCTGGCCCTCTATTCCATGTTTGTTTTGCCGGTAACTTATTTTATTATTTTTAAATACATGCCTATGTTCGGGAACATCCTTGCCTTTAGGCGTTACCGCCCCGGCATGGGCCCCTGGGGGACCGAGTGGGTGGGGTTTCAATACTTCGCCCGGTTCCTGGCGGATGAATCCTTTTGGCGGGCTTTTCGGAACACCCTTATCACTTCGCTGTGGAATATCGTGGTTAATTTTCCCCTGCCCATTTTTTTGGCGATTGTTCTTAACGAGGCCCGGTCCAAGGTTTTTAAAAAGATCGTTCAAACCATTTCGTATATGCCCCGGTTTATTTCTACCGTGGTGGTAATTGCCATACTGGGGGAGATCCTCTCCCCTTCCAGCGGACTCTTAAACCGCTTTTTAGCCGGGGTTTTTCACATGAAGCCCGTTTATTTTGTGAACATCCCCCAGTGGTTCCGCCCCATTTATGTACTTACCGACAGTTGGCAGTTTACCGGCTGGACGGCCATTATCTACCTCGCGGCTATCACCAATATCAACAGCGATCTCTTTGAGGCCGCGGAAATCGACGGCGCTTCCCGGCTTAAAAAAATATGGCACGTAACCATCCCCTCTATTATGCCTACGGTCATGGTGATGCTGATCCTCCAGATAGGCAGGATGCTTACCCTGGGTTTTGAAAAGGTGCTGCTCCTCTATACCCCGGCCAATTCCCATGTCAGCGATATTCTGGACACCCTGGTCTACCGTACCGGTCTTGCCGGGGGAACGCCGAATTATTCCTACGCCACCGCCATCGGGCTTTTCAGCAGCGTCATCGGTCTTGTCCTGGTTTCTTCGGCAAATTTTATCAGCCGTAAGGCCACCGGCGAGTCTATCTATTAGACAGGGAGGGGAATGTTATGGGAAATTTTTTTCAGCGCAGGTCGGGACTAAGAAAAATCACCCTTTTTGACGTGGTAGTGGCCCTGGTTTTAACCTGGGTACTCCTGGTCTGTATCGTGCCCTTTGTGTATATGTTCGCCCTGTCCTTCTCCGGGGTGCGGGAAATTATCAACAACCAGGTTAGTCTCTGGCCCCGGGGTTTTAACACCGCGGCCTACCGGCAGATCCTGGGGTATCCGAATTTTTTTCTCGCCTATAAAAATACCCTTTTCTATACCTCCTGGGGTACCCTTATCGCCCTGGCGATGACCGTTCTCTTTGGATACCCCCTGTCAAAATCCTTTCTCCGGGGAACCGTTTTTTTTATGAAGCTGGTGGTGTTTTCCATGTTTTTTTCCGGGGGGCTCATCCCAACCTACCTCCTTATCTCCGGCCTGGGCATTACCAATACTCCCCTGGCGATTTTGCTGCCCTTTGCCATCAGCCCCTTTAACCTGATTATCCTGATTAGTTTTTTTAAGGGGGTGCCCAAGGAAATAGAGGAGGCCGCCCTAATCGACGGCCTGGGTTATTACGGCATCCTCAGCCGGATCGTTCTGCCCCTTTCCACCGCGGCCCTGGCGACTATCGGCCTTTACTACGCGGTGTTTTTCTGGAATGACTGGTTTAACGCCTTGATATACCTTAAAAGCAGCCAATACCCGGTGATGCTTTTTTTGCGGAATATCGTTAACGGTACCATGACTGTGGGGGAGGGTTCCGGCGCGGCGGATCGTACCAGCATCGGCATTGCCATCAAGGCGGCGGTGATCATGGTTTCCACCCTGCCTATCATCATCCTCTATCCCCTCTTGCAGCGTTTCTTTATCGCCGGCTTAACCGTAGGTTCGGTTAAGGGTTAGCGGCC
>JAITJW010000145.1 GCA_031278715.1 Treponema sp.
CCCACTGGTAGGGGATAACCTTGGCGCGTATCCTTTCCATAAAAGGGCTCCAAAAGGCATCGCTGATCGTTACATCCCCCAGGGGAAGCGGGGTGGTATAGGCTGACTGGTTCATAGAACACTCCTTGATAGTGATTGTAATTTAGATATAAATTAAATCCTGAATCTCAAACGAAAAACCCCTAAAAGGCCGAAAAAGGTGGAGGAAACCCAGATGAAGTATCTGTTGATCAAAAATGACGCCCCGCTGACCCATATAAGCAGCGGAAAATTACAACGGAAAAACGGCTTTATCCATCCCAGGCGGACTCTTGATACCTTCGTACTATTGGTCTGTATAGACGGAATTCTCCACATAACCCAGGAAAACCACTCCTATAGTCTTAAAAAGGACCAGTATCTTATTCTGTTCAAGGGAACCGAGCACTTCGGCCATCATGCAAGTTCCGGGCCTCTTTCTTATTACTGGTGCCATTTCAAAATACCCAACGACGACTACGCCGTTACTACGGTAATAAATATGGGAGGGGGAGATATTAATGATGTTTCCGTATATTACCTTCTTCCCGAAAACGGCGTCTTATCGGAAACCCACCGGGCTTTTATCATTTTTCAGCAGCTTCTTGATCTTGCCCGGAGCAATTGTTATACGGAAAAACTGCCCAATTTTGCGCTCAGCCTTCTGGCGTTGGAAATTTCCCAGGAATATATCGAAAACAACCGGGGATCGAAAAGTACCAATCCAAAAATGGAAAAAGTCATTGAATGGGTGCGGATAAATTATAACCTTAACCGTTCATTAAGCCAGATAGCCAGGGTTTTTAAATGTAATCCCGATTATCTTTCCTATACGTTTCACAATTATATGGGGTATCCGCTGATAAAATATATAGCGCTGGTCCGCATTTCCAATGCCAAGAAGCTGCTGCTTGAAACGGATCTGACCGTAAAGGAGATAGCATACCAGGTTGGGTACACGGACGAAAAAGAATTCATGAAGCGTTTTAAGCAGCTGGAAGAAGTAACGCCCACGACCTACAGGAACGCCTTTCCCCGTACCAAACTGGTAAAAAAATGAGACTCTATCAGGCCGCTGCTGGCGGCCTTTTTTGATATGTCCTCCTTTAGTAGACAGAATATACATTATGAATAGTATCGTATGCTGGCGGCCTTTTTGATAATCCCCTTTTTGGCGGTTTCCATTCCAAGCAAGCTGTGTTATGGAAGTCTGAAGATGCCGACAAATGTCGGGATACTAAAAATGGGGGTATAGCTCTGTTCATTAAGGCCGGCGCTTACGATATACACCGATGCGTAGGCGTAACGGTTACTGCCTGAACTGTTGGTGTCTGCCACGTCGGCGTTGATGGTTGAGCTGATATTGGCCGGATCGTTAAGGGGGCCGCTGTTAAGAAAATACCGGTTCGGGAGCGGGCTGAAGGCACCGTTGCCGTTGGATCGCATGAGTACCGCGGTACCTGTGGTTCCCCCCGAAGCCGGATAGCTGATATAAGGGTTGGAACCGGAAAGAGGAAATTCAATACGCAACGTACCGCCGTTTTTGATACTGAGCAGGTCACTGGATATGCCGCTGGTCTCAAAGAACAGGGACTGATACCCCCGGCTGGTCATGATGGACGCCACATTTATGCTTGTGGAGGTACTGGTATTGGTATAAGGGGCAAGGTACCGGTAATCCGAATCGAGGGTCGTATTGACAAAGCCAAGGTTTCCTATGTTTGCTATCTGCTCATAGCTTATGTATATCCGGTAGTACAGGGCAAAATAGGTAAAGTAAGGCACACTGATACTTGGAAGATTGACGGAAGCCCACTGATTTGAGCTGGTGGTAATGTTACCTGCCGGGACTTCCGGCAGGTAGTAGTACGATTCGATTCCGCAGGAATGTAAAAAAAGCAGCGCCGGCACAATAACGGTAAGCGCTGAGCGAAACAATATCCCGGTACGGTACGGGAAATGTCCGTCCAACCGGCAGGACTTTTTCATAGTACCCTTATTACCCCCTTGTTCTGTTATTACCCTTCCCCGCCTAAACTGATGATGCGGGATTGGGCAAGGTTTCTCCACATCGTGTCGTTGGGCCAGTTGGCCCGCAAGGCCCGGTAGGCTTCCAGCGCGCCTTCCCGGTTTTCGCGTTTTTCCTCAAGGCGGCCTATGGCAAACTGTGCCCGCGGAGCGGACGGAAACAAGTCCGACATTGTAAGGCACTGGGTATACAGGGCGATGGCCTCCGGAATTTTTCCCTGCTCTTCCGCCGAGGCAGCGGCGTTAAACAGGGCAACAGGGGCCAGGTAACTTTTGCCGGCTTTTTTGGCTGCTTCCTGCCAGGCATGTTCTGCCTCCGCCCATTCTTTCTTGTCGCCGTGAATACCGGCGATAAGAGCGTAGGCCCGGCTGCCCGCGTAACCGGAGGCGCCGGGGGCAAAGGCGGAAAGATCCGCAAGAAGGGCGGCAACGTCTTCCGCACTGGATTCTTCAGCTATCGTAAAGCGCAGGGCATCGTAGCGTTCCGTAAACTCCTCTACCCTGCGGATGTTCTGAGCGGTGAGGCCGTCACGAATGGCGTTGACGCCGATAAAGATCGCAAGAAGGGCAAGGGCAGATCCAAGAATGATGAAGAGTTTCCGGCGGTTATTTTGGATAAACAGTACTATCCTTTCCCCGGTGTTGCTGTACTCTTCACTGGTATTCGTATGCTTTGTTTCCGGCATTTGTCGTTTACTCCTGTTTAAGATTTATAATTTCCAGTTCTTTGATGAGTCTGGAAAGGTAAGTCCGCTGAATGTCCAGGTCTTTGGCCGCCTCTGTCTGGTTCCATTTGTTCTCTTCCAGCACCCTGCGGATAAACTGGGCCTTGAAGCTGTTAATCGCGTTTTTCAAATCACGTCTCCCCTCCCCTGCTCCGGAAATCTCCATCCGGGCATTGAGGAACAGGTCTTCCCGCTGTATTTGCTTGTTTTTTCCTATGACGCAGGCCCGTTCCACACAGTTTTCCAGTTCCCTGACATTTCCCGGCCAGGAATAGGAAAGCATGGTTTCCATAGCCTCGCTTGAGAAGCCTTCAAACTGTTTCTGGGTTTCCGCCATAAATTTTTTAAGAAAAAACGAGGCCAGTTCGGGAATGTCGTCCGGCCTTTGCCGTAAGGGGGGAATATACAGGGGAAGCACGTTAAGACGGTAGTACAGATCACTCCTGAACTGTCCTTGTTCCACCTGGACCTCGATATCCTTATTGGTGGCCGCCAGAATCCGTACATTAACGGTAAGGGAGACATCGGAACCGACTTTTTCAAATGTCCGCTCCTGAATAACCCGCAGCAGCTTGGCCTGCAGCGCCAGGGGAATATCGGCGATTTCGTCCAGGAATATGGTTCCCCCATCGGCTATTTCAAACCGTCCCTGCCGGTTCGCAATAGCATTGGTAAAAGCCCCCTTTATGTGACCGAATAACTCGCTTTCCAGCAGTCCTTCCGGTATGGCGGCGCAGTTTACCCGGACAAAAGGAGCGCGGCTGCGGGGGCTGCGCAGGTGTACTTGCTCCGCAAACAGCTCCTTCCCTACCCCGCTCTCCCCCAAAATCAGAACTGAAGAATCGGTTTTTGCTACCCGGTCGATAATCTCAAGCTTTTCCAGGATCAGCGGGCTTTTGGCGATTAGGGTATGGTAACCGTGATCGGTTTTAGTCTCTTCCCGCAACAAGTGTACTTCACCGCGTGCCTGTCCGATATTCCGCATATTGGTAATGGACAGGGCGGCCTGGGTGGCGAATATCTCTACCCACTCAACATCGTCTTCTCCAAAGGGTTTCCCGCCCGCCTTGTTTAGTATCTCAATTACCCCGATACACTCATCTTTAAGCCGCAGGGGAACGGCAATCATATTCGTTACGGGATAGCTGAGTTCCCGTGAGATATGCTTCTGATGCCGCTTGTCGTTGTCAACATCGTTGACAATCAGGGTTTTGTTATGCTGAACCACCCACCCGGCGATTCCCTGTCCGGCCTTAAGGGTATAACGCCTGACATCCTGCCCTTTAACCCCCAGAGCCGTTTCAAAATAGAGTTCCTGTTTTTTCCGGTCAAACAGAAGGATACTGGAAGCCTCCCCTTCGCAGAAGCGGGTAACGGATTCCAGAATATGCGCCAAAATGGCGTGGACATCGGAATAGTTTGAGTTGATGAGATTACCGGTCTCAACAAGTGTGTTAAATTTCTGAACATCAATCGTTGACAGCATCTTGGTGCAGTCTTTTTATTCGGACCCTTTGGATTTTAGCGCATCTCCCAGGGTAAAAGTAGAGTCGTCCGATTCTTCGGCCGCCATGTAACGGGAAATCTCGTCCCTCTGGACCTTCTTTTGATAATCCCGAACGGAGAAAGCAACCTTTTGTTTGGCCGGCTGTACTTCCAAAACTACCGCCTTTATTTTATCCCCTGCCTGGTATTTCTTCAACGCGTCATCGGGATTATCGTCCCGATTTTCGGACAGGTTGGATTTGTGGATCAAACCCTCTATGCCGCCGGGAACTTTTACAAAGATTCCGAAATCGGTAATAGAGGAAATTTCCCCCTCTACGAGGGAGCCGGGCTTGTAGGCCTCCGCAAAACTCTGCCAGGGGTCTTCTGATAACTGCTTAATACCCAGACGGATGTTACGGTTCTCTTTGTCTACGGCGATAACCATGATTTCAATTTCCTGGTCAACCGTCAGTTCGCTGCCCGGATGCTTGATTTTACGGGTCCATGAGATATCATCAGCGTGGAGGAACCCGTCGATGCCTTCCTCCAGTTCGACGAAGGCCCCTACATTGGTAATTTTAACTACCTTGCGGGTAAGGCGGGCGCCTACGGGGTACTTCTCGTCTATGTTGTTCCAGGGGTTGGCGGTAACCTGCTTAAGCCCCAGCGAAACCCTGCCCGCCTGGATATCGTAACCCAGGATCATGCACTCAACCTCGTCCCCAATGTTCAAGAGATCCCCGGATTTTTGTATTTTCTTGACCCAGGAAAATTCGGAGATATGGGCCAAGCCTTCGATTCCCTCTTCCAGCTCGATAAACGCGCCGAAATCGGTAAGTTTGGTTACCTTCCCCTTTACAATGTCATTGACATGGTATTTTTCCTCAAAACGGACCCAGGGATCGTCGGTAAAGTGTTTAAGGGAAAGGTTGATTCGTTTTTCCGCCGGATCGATGCGGATCACCTTAAGGTGAATTTCCTGGCCCTTTTTGACGAAGTCTTTGGGACGGGTAACATGCCCCCAGCTCATGTCATTGATGTGGAGGAGTCCATCGAAGCCGCCAAGATCGATAAAGGCGCCGAAGGATGTAAAACTCTTTACGGCGCCGGTAACGTCCGCGCCGATCTGGGTATTCGCTAAGAATTCGTTCCGCTTGTGGTTAATTTCTTCTTCCAGCCACCTGCGGCGGTTCACCACGATATTTACCTTGCCGTCGGAGTAGAGCCGTTCCACATAAAAACGGGCTTTCATCCCCAGGAGTCTTTCCGGCCTGTCAACTTTCTGGGTATCGGACTGGCTGATGGGAAGGAAAGCGTGAACGGAGTCCCCCAGGTTTACATCGAAGCCGCCTTTAACGGGTTTTTCGATGAGTCCTTCTACGGTTTCATGCTCCTGAAAGGCCTGGCGGAGGTTCTTCCAAAAAATTTTAACGTCGGCCTTTTGCTTGGAGACGATAACTTCCCCGTGGCGGTTTTCCTTTGCCACCAGAATTACCGAAACCGTATCCCCGACCTTGGGAATTTCGGCAAATTCGGAGATCGGAATTTTGCCCTCTGACTTGTAACCGACATCCACGAATACCTGGTCTTCTGTTACCTGGATGACAACACCGTCAACAAGCTGCCCTTCTTCCAGTTGTTCAAGGGATTTGAGGTATTCTTCCTGTAATTGTGTTTGAATGTTTCCGGAAACACCTGCAAGGTTCCCTTCCGGTCCATTCTGCGGGTTAGTATCCGCCTCCACTTCCATCTGGGCCATGTCCGATCCTTCAATCTTAATTTTCGCCTCTAATTTGGCATAAACTTGATCAATGGTCAAGTCCGAAGTGTCCAGGTACTCCACTCCGGGGGCGATTTTAAGGCTGCCCTCCACCTTGTTCCGGTCAATCGTGTCCCGCTCCAGGATGGTTTTCAGAATTTCCTGCAGTTCAAGCCGGGAAGTTCCCTGATCAAAACGCCGTTTGGCCCGCGATTCGGGGGAGGCGTCAAGATAAAAACGGTATTCTGCATCGGGAAACACCACGGTGGTCATATCCCGGCCCTCTACCACCACGTCCATGTTTCGGGCGATGCTCCGGATAAGGTCGTTAACTACGTGACGTACAGGTATGATGGCGGAAAATGGGGCGGTGTTCTTGTCGATTTCGTCCGAATGAAGGCTGTCCGTTACGTCTTCCCCTTCCAATAAAACCCGGCCGTTGGGAAGGTACTCGATGCGGAGGGTCCCGGCGCGGGCCAGGGCCAGATCCTCCTGATCGGGCCGGATGCCGTGCCGCAGGCAGTCAAGCGTAATAGCCCGGTACAGATTCCCCGAATTGATGTAGGTGAGTTCATCTTTTTTTCCCGGAAGGCGCAGCCTTTCTGCCAGAAGCCGCGCTATGGTACTTTTCCCTGAGCCTGCCGGACCGTCTATTGCGATGACCACTCTATGTTCCTCCCATAAGGGCTTTGATCTCGGTTTCCCGAAGGGGCCGGGAGGCCCCTCCCGCCAAATTCCCCAGCAGCACCGGCCCGATGCGGATCCGGTGGAGCCGCCGGGGATGGAGGTGGAAGCAGGAAAAAACCCGCCGGATCTCCCGGTTTTTTCCCTCTATCAGGCATATCCGCAGGGACCTGTGCCCGGTCCTCTCAATTTCCCGTGCCCGGTACCTCTGTCCTTCAATAACCAGACCCTGTGTAAAGGCCTCCACGAGGCTGTCCGGTATAGAGCCGGTTGCCTCCACCAGGTACTCTTTTTCAATACCCGACGAGGGGTGGCTTACCCTGGCGGCAAAATCCCCGTCATTGGTGAAGAGGATGATGCCGGACGAAAGAACATCCAGCCGCCCCACGTTGTAAAGCCGCTCCCGGATGTCGGGGGACAAGAGTTCCAGGGCCAGGGGACGGCCCTGGGGATCGGCGGAACTGCAAATATAGCCGGGAGGCTTGTGAAGGGCAAGGTACCGTAATTGTGTTTCAGGCCATACCGGACGGCCGTCCAGAAGGACCAGATCACCGGCTTTAACCTTTTCCCCCGTAACCGTAACCACCCTGCCGTTTACCTGCACCCGGCCTTCGCTTATCAGTTTTTCCGCCCCCCGTCTGGAGGCCATGCCTGCATGGGCCAGATAGACCTGAAGTCTTAGCGGGGAGTTTCCGGGGAAAGCGGCCACGGGACCTTTATGATTCTCCTTGGAGATCAAAGCGATCTGCCTCCCGCTCGTCCAGTTTGGGAAGATCGGCAATACTGTTCAACCGGAAAAACCGCAAGAAATCGGCGGTGGTACCGTATTGGATCGGTTTTCCGGGGACATCTTTTTTCCCCATTTCTTTGACGAACTGTTTTTCTACGAGAAGACGGATCATCGTGTCCGCCTGAACCCCCCGGATTTCTTCAATTTCGCCCCGGGTAATGGGCTGGGAATAGGCAATAATCGAAAGGGTCTCCATAGCGGCACGGGAAAGCCGGGATTCGCTGCGCTTTCCGTAGCGTTCCCGCAGAATCTCCCAATAGTCCCGTTTGGGCGAGAGGCTTATTCCCCCGCCAATCCGGGAAATCTCTATGCCTGAGCCGGGACGGGCAAGATCTTCCTCCAGGCGGGCCAGGGCGGCCTCTGTCTTTTCCCTGGAAAGACCGGAAATACGGGCCAGGGCGGACTGGTCCAGGGCTTCGGATTCCAAATAAAGAATAGCCTCGATCAGCGCGGCTTCTTTATCCAAGTCCTTCCTCCTTGGGGCGAATCATAATGTCCCCGAACATGCGGTTTTGAAAAACCAGGATCATTCTAACCTTAACCGCCTCCAGAATTGCCAGGAAGGCGCAGATTATGTCCATAAGCGAACTTTTACGGACCACCAGTTCCATAAAACCACACTCCCCTTTTTTTTCCAGCAGTTCTGCCATAAGTGCGATTTTCTCGTTCACCGTTACTTCTTCGTAAAGATCGATGATCCGTTCCCCCGGAAGCCGGTTCGCCATAAGCGCCGAGAAGGTCTTGAGGAGATCCCAAATGTCCAATTGCTCCCAAAGACCCTCGTCGTTAAAGGGCAGCTCACGCTGAAGCCGTTTCCGCTCGATGATCCACTCGGCCTCCCGTTCTTTTTCCTCCATAAGGCCGGATAACTTTTTGAATTTTTGATACTCAATAAGCCGGTCTACCAGTTCCTGCCGGAGATCGGTTTCCCCATCGTCCATACTCGCCTCTACGGGAAGCAGGGTACGGGACTTGATGCAGAGCAGGGTTGCCGCCATAGCTTGAAATTCGGTTACATCTTCCAGGTCCAGTTTTTCCACGTAGCTGATGTACTCCAGGTACTGCTCGGTTATCTGGGCGATGGGGATGTCGTAGATATTGACTTCGTTTTTCTTGACAAGGAAGAGGAGCAGATCCAGAGGGCCTTCAAATTCGTCAAGCTTAAAATTATGGGCCGGGGCTTTGGGGGTTGTTTCGGTTGTTTCCATGGAGGCTTATAGTATAGCTTCCCCGGCAGCCGCCGTAAAGCCCCCGGCAGCCTGTTGTACTGGCCAAATAATGGGCAGCCTCCTAGCCGATTTTAAGCGCGAAGCGCAACAAACAGGGACAGCCCTCCGGGTCCGGAGCCGGGACGTTTAATAACCGGCCTTGTGCCTGATGGTACGATCCCGGCGCATAATTTTTTTATAGTATTCACCCTGGCGGAAAATTTCCGAAGTGTTGTTCACGTATATTCTATTGTTTACGACTTTGAAAATACGGTTTTCCAGCAGTTTTTTTAACAGGGGTTTGCTGTCGGTCTGGGAAATACCCACCATGTTTGCCAGTTCTTCCGGACCGATGTCGAAGTAAAAAGAGCCGCTGTATTGGGGGGGTATTCTGTTTTTTTCCAGTTGTATGAGCAGGACATCGTACATCCGCCCCAGGGGATTGTCGATAAGGGTATTGGTAAGCTGTTTGTAGATGGACCATATCCGCTCGGCAAGCAGCGTGGTAAGCCGGGCGATTATCTGGGGTTCTTTGACGATCATCTGTTCAAAGTTTGCCCGGTTCACCGTTGTTACCGTACAGTCTTCATAGGCTACCGCGCTGGCGGCGCGGGGTTTGGATTCCAGCAGGGCCATTTCCCCGAAGATGTCGCCGGTCTTGAGTACCGCCAGAAGCACTTCGTTGTTGTCTACGATTTTTGTGATCTTTACCGAACCCTTTGTAATGATAAAAAGTTCATCCCCCCATTCACCTTCGGAAAAAATCATGCTGTCTTTCACGTAAGTGCGTAAGGTCTCACGCTCATCAAAACTGAGCCTGACCCCTTTGGCGTAAGGAGCTATTTTCATCATCCGCATCCGGACGGTAGCCACATTGGGCCCGCCGGGGTTGTACTTTATGTACTGGTTGTAGGCGTAGAATGCCTGAAGGTACTGATTTTTTTTAACGTAGTATTCCCCTATGGTGAAGAACCGGGTAGCGTCAGGTTCGCTGTTGTTTCTGAGGGTCAGTTTGGTCAGGGCTTCGTCCAGATAGCGCATCCGTCTTGAAAACTGGAGGATGATTTTCATTGCCACGGGGGCGTTCTGCTGGATAAGCCGGGGGTATTGATTTTTTTGTACGGAAATAAGGGAAACGCCGGTTAAGGCCCGTGCGGTTTCGATGTGGCTGTGGGACGACATTGTGGAAATAACGCCAAAAAAGTCACCGGGGCCCAGCAGATTACCTTGTTCTTCTTCGACAACCTCTATTTCTTTGGTGATTCTCACTTTTCCGTTGCGAATTATAAAAAACCGATCCGCATCGTGCTTTCCTTCGACGATAATATAGGCGCCTTTTGAAAAATTCACAAATTTAAGCTGCAACTGACCGACCATAATGAACTATAAGTTGCCCCGTGTTTCGTTGTCAATGTTACGCTTCTCCGCGGGACTTTCTGCGCCGGTTTCTTCCCAGTCCCCGACAAACAGTATTTCCCGCTCCAGTTCCAGGCCTCGTTCCGCCTTGGCCCGGGCGGCGACCAGGTCCGCAAGGGAACGGATATCCGCCGCGCCGGCATTTCCGGTGTTGATGATGATGTTTCCGTGCCAGGGCGCTATCCGGGCCCCCCCCAGATGCAGGCCCCGGAGTCCCAGTTCTTCGATAATCTGTCCCGTACTGCTGCCGAAATCCCGGTTGTTCTTGAAGACCGAACCGGCGGATGGGTAACGGTAATGGCCTTTGCGTTCCCGGTCTTCCCGGTATTCGGTCATTTCCCGGCGGATTTTTTCCGGGTCTCCCCTGCTTACGGAGAGACGGGCCCCAAGGATAAGCTTGTCCTGTCCCTGAAACGGGCTCCGTTTATAGCTGAAATCACCAGGGTAACGGGATACACGCCGCCGTTCCGCGGTTTTGCCGTTGACAACCAGAATCTCTGTTTCCCCCAGTATGTCCGAGACGGATTTTTCGTAACAGCGGGCGTTCATCCAGACTGCCCCCCCCAAGGTTCCCGGCAGGCCCGCCAGAAATTCAAGGCCGGAGAGTCCCTGCCGGGCGGCGTATTCGGTTATTTCGTCAATGGACGTACCGGATTTTACGTAGAGCCCTCCGGCTTCCTGTTCGATCCCGGTCCAGTCTCCCGTATCAAGAACAATACCGCGGATTCCCCGGTCGCTTACCACAAGATTTGCGCCGCCCCCCAGGATGAAAACCGGGAATCCTGCCTCCCCTGCCCGGCTGAGGAGGAGTCCCGTGAAAAGGGAGAACAGTTCCCCACCCGGCCGCAGCCAAAGATCCGCCGGCCCACCTACCTTGAAGGTAGTATGGGCGGCCATAGGTTCATCGAAACGGTAATCCAGTATCAACGGCGCAGGTCCGCCGGGACCGGGGGGAAACGACTGTTGGGTTTCGCTAATCAAGGCATCCAGAAAGGGCCGTAGAATCATACTTGTTTAATTATCGGCAATACGGAAGGCGAAGTGCTTCGTTTTGAAACGTTAGTGAAAGGCGTAATGCCCCATTTCGAAATGTTACCGAAAGGTTGACAATCTCTCCATTTTGCATATTATAAGCATTTATGGCCCAGCACGCCGGGAAACTTATCCTATACAACACCCTGGGACGGGAGATGCAGACTTTTGAGCCCCTGGTACAAGGCCGGGTCGGTGTTTACGGCTGTGGCCCTACGGTGTACAACTACGCCCATATCGGGAATCTGCGGGCCTATGTAACCCACGACATTCTTACCCGTACCCTTCGGCGCATGGGCTATGAGGTTACCTATGTGATGAATATCACCGATGTGGGGCACCTTTCCGGTGATAATGACGAAGGGGATGACAAGATGCTCAAAAGCGCCGAGGAACGGGGCAAGGGCGTTCTGGAAATCGCCGATTTTTACACGAAGGCTTTTTTTAACGATACGGAGCGGATGAACATCGAAAGGCCCTCGGTGGTCTGCAAGGCCACCGACCATGTGGGGGAGATGATCGACCTGATTGGGCGGATAGAGGCCAACGGTTATACCTACCTGAGCGGGGGGAACCTTTACTTTGATGTGGGTAAATTCCCCACCTATGGGGAACTGTCCCGGCGGAATGAACGCAAGACCCGTGCGCGGGTACAAGAAGATCCGAATAAGCGAAACCCCCAGGACTTTGTACTGTGGTTTACCAAAAGTAAATTCGAAGATCACGCGCTGGTGTGGGACAGTCCCTGGGGCCGGGGCTATCCGGGCTGGCATATCGAGTGTTCCGCCATGAGCATAAAGTACCTGGGGGAGCAGTTCGACATCCACGCGGGGGGCATTGATCATGTGCCCATTCACCACACGAATGAAATTGCCCAGAGCGAAGCCGCCACGGGGAAGCGTCCCTGGGTCAGATTCTGGGTTCATAACGAGTTTTTAGTTCAGGACAAGGGCAAAATGTCCAAGTCTTCCGGCGGCTTTCTTACCCTGCAGAGTCTTGCGGATGCCGGTTACGATCCGCTGGATTACCGATATTTTCTTCTGGGTGGCCATTACCGCAGCCAGCTTCAGTTCTCCTGGGAAAGCCTTGAGACCGCCAAAAACGCCCGGCGTTCCCTTGTGGAACGTATCCGGGTCCTGGCAGCCAGGGCGGGTCCTGAAAGGCTTGATCAGGGTTCCTGCGCCTCCGGGCTTTCGGAACAGGCGAATGGCTATCTGTCGGCTTTTAACAGGGCCCTGGAGGATGATCTTTCCACTCCCCGTGCCCTGGCGGAACTGTGGGGGCTTATCCGGAATCCGGATATTGAGGCGGGAGAAGCCCTGGCCTGTGCCTTTGACATGGACCGGGTGCTGGGGCTTAAACTGGACGGTGTTGCCCGTGCAGCGATGCGGGACGGGGACGATTCCGAATGGGAGAAGGAAATAGAAAGGCTCATAGCCGAGAGGACGGCGGCAAAAAAGGTAAAGGACTATGCAAAAGCGGATAGCATACGGACAATTCTTAAAGAACAGGGTATTCTGTTGGAGGACGGTCCGGCAGTTACGCTATGGCATAAAATCCAGGGGTGGACGGCCCCCCCGGAAGACTGAACCGTCCCGGTCTGTAACAAATCAGGGAAATAGGTTGTTTTTAGTATGGATAAGAAAACTCCAGGGTCGGAATTCCGTAATCTCTACGATACGGTGTTTCCTATCCTGTTCCGTGTCGCCTACCGGATTGCCGCCAGTGAAGAAGCGGCGGAGGATCTGTGTCAGGAGGCTTTTTTTCGTCTTTATGAAAAAAATATGGTGTTTCCCAACCCGGAGGAGGCAAAATATTGGCTTATCCGGGTAGTTAAAAATGCGTCGTTAAATTACGCAAAACGTAAAGAGCGGGAACGGAAGGCCTATCAGCGGGCCTTTCGGGAGGATACCCGTGAAATTGAAAACGGAGAGGGGCTTCTTATAAAAAAAGAAGTCCGGCAGGAAGTTCAGGAAGCAATGAAGAAACTGCCGGAGAACCTCCGGATGGTATTGATATTAAAAGAGTATGGTGAGATGAATTATAAGGATATTGGCCGTACTTTGGGAATAAGCGAAGGAAATGTCAAAGTCAGGGTTTTTAGGGCCCGGGAACGGCTTTCCGCTATTCTGGAAGCGGTAGAGCAGCGTCAAAGTGCTGGAAAGCATCCAGGGAAGGATGGTTCAGATGTGTCCTGATCGTCAAATTCTTTCACTGTATCTGGATGGGGAGTTACCCTCACCATGGAAGGAAAAACTGGAGGCCCATCTGGTCTCCTGTCCCGGTTGCCGGGCTGTTGCCGGATCCTGGGAGCGGATTTCCCGGGAACTGCGCGTTGAAGATGATCCCGGCAGGAAAGAACGGGTGTGGGAACGTATTGCCGAGCGTGTCGATGCCGTTAAAACTGTCCCGCCGGCCGGGTTGCGGAACTTTAGCCCGCCGGAACTTTGGCGCCGCAGGGTAAGTCTTCCCCTCCCCGCCGCAGCGGTGCTGGGCATGGCGGCGGCGGCTTTTGTGTTCGTTCTCGGTTCAAGGTGGTTGAATCCCCCCTCCGTGCAGAATCTTTCCTCAAATTCGCCGTTTATTTCGATGGAGTCCGGGGGGATCGACATGGAATTCAAGGATATTCCCTCCGTTATAGACAGCACAGACCTGTTTCAATATTTGGAAAACGCGGATTCAACTGATATTATGACTATCCGTCTGCCGGAAAACCGGAGTTTCCGCAGCGCCGGGGAACCCAAGCTCATCAAAGCCGCAGATTATTATCCGGGAAGGTCCCAGGAATGATCCGTTCCCTGCGTCCCTGTCACAGCTTTTTAAGCAGTATTGTATTTATCACGACCCTGGGCGCCGGGTTCGGTCAGGAACCTTCGCTGGAAGACCTGTTGCCGGGGCTCAGGGAACGGGCGGTTGTTTTGGAGATTACGTCCCGGGTGGTGGACTGGAACCAGCAGATCGTCTGGAATTCGGTCAAGTCCAAGGTGATGTTCCCCGGAAGGCCGGTACGGATCAACATGGTGGGGACCAACGTGGCGATGACCCTCCAGTTTACCCTGTTCTTCAGGCTTGGAAACCCTGGAAGCGTCCTTGTGGCCCAGGGGCAGATCTGGGTGGAGGTGCCGGATAAGGGTATCTGGTATCAGCCTACCCTGCAGACCATACCAATAGAAGTCGGGGAGTCCATATTCTTTTTCCCCCTGGGTTCTCCAAATTCCCCGGAAGAAACATGGATCGAATTGCAACTGGCGATCTGGCCCTATGAAGAGTACGACCGTATGTCCGAGCCGCAGCGCGGCCGGTGGGATCCTACCGGAACCATGCCCTTCCCGGAAGCGGCGGATCAGGAAGCGGGAGAAACCGAAGCCCGGTGAGTCTTCAGCCGGAGGAAACGTACCTGTTACACAAGCAGCCTTTTAAGCGAATATTTTCCGTTTTGATTTTTTCCCTGGTGGCGCTGTTTCTGGCGGCTTTGTCTTCATGTGAAAAAAAACTGCCTGTTATCAACAGCCTGGATCCTTCCATCGGTATGCTGGGGGAGCTGCTTACCATCCGGGGGGAGTATTTTGGCGGAGAACAGGGGGAATCCTACGTCAGTATCGCCGGAATTGCCCCCACCGCATCTTCCTACGTCCAGTGGGAGGATGACATTATTATGCTGCGCCTTCCCGAATTCGGCGATTCCGGCCTGGTCCGGGTTCATGTGGGGGGTAAGAAGAGCAACGCGTTGCTTTTTTCCAATAGGGCAACCATTCCGGCCCTGGTTGAAGGGGAGGATTTCGGCATTGGTCCGCGGATCAGTTCCATTGAACCTGCCAGCGCCCAGGTAGGATCCCTGGTATCCATTATCGGGAGCGGCTTCGGCAATTTCCGGGAGCAAAGCGGGGTTTTCTTTTCCTGGGACGCTGAAAGCGCTCCGGGAACCCCGGCGGAGAACCGGAGCCCCGGTTCCATTGAAGTTTTTGAAGGCGATCTGGGGTACGATCTGTGGACCGACCGTGAGATCCGGGTCCGGGTTCCCGACGGGGCGGTAAGCGGGAACCTGGAGATTAGAACCTTGCGGGGCGCGTCCCGGCCCGTCTTTTTTGAAGTATCGGGCAAGCCCGGAACCAAGACCTTCAAAAACAAGCGCAGTTATACGTTCAGCTATTCGGTACAGGTACAGGTACGGGAAGCCGCTGTCCCCAATACGCTGTACCTCTGGATACCCCGGCCAGTACTTTCCGCTTCCCAGCGGAATCCTGAACTTCTCTCCCGTGGCATGGAAAGTTTCGTGGAAAATTACCGGGGAACAAATCTTTTCCGGCTTGTAGACCTTGGGGCCAATTCTACGGTAACGGTTGATCAGACCTGGCTTGTGGAAGTCTACACCCAGGAGACGAATTTGCGGTACCAGCAGATTTCGCAGGATACCTCTTCCCCGATCTACGCCACCTATACCCGTGCCGACGATCTGATCCCCGCTGACGACCAGCGGATCCGTGCCCTGGCGGACAGGATATGCGGGCGGGAACGGAATCCCTATCTTAAGGCCCGGCGGATCTACGAATGGCTTGTGAAAGAGACGGACATAAGTCTGTCCGGCAACGGGACTGATGGGGTTCTGGACACGCTGGAACATCTGCGTTTTGATTCCCGTACCGCATCGTTACTTTTCTGCTCCCTGGCCCGTTCGGCGGGGCTTCCCGCCGTCCCGGTTTCCGGTGTTTTGGTGAACCAGGGAGAAACCCTCAGACATTGCTGGGCGGAATTCTGGATTGACGGCTTTGGCTGGGTTCCGTTGGACCCCCTTTTGGGGGCCGGAGCGGCGCCGGCGGGTTTTACCTTGAGGGAGGACGCGGAATCCTGGTATTTCGGTAATCTTGATAACCAGCGGATTGCCTTTTCCAGGGGGCAAAATTTGCTGTCCCAAATGGACCCCCGCGGAAGAACCGTAACCCGGAACCGGGAATACGCCCTGCAGAACCTCTGGGAGGAGGCGGTTGGAGGGCTAAAATCTTATTCGTCTTTGTGGGGAGACGTAACAATTACCGGCATATACGCCCGTTAGGGCTATTCACCTTATGGAAACCGGAGGAAGCATGATAACCGTTATGTCCCTGGGGGGCTCCATTGTAGCCCCCAACGGGGTGGATGAGGATTACCTAAGACAATTCCTGTCTCTGGCGGACCGTTTGCTGCTGGAAGACGATGAGAGGAAGTTTATTATTGTGGTGGGCGGCGGCGGTCCGGCCCGTTCCTGGCAGAGGGCCTACCGGAATCTGGCGCGTCTTCCCTCCGACGATGAGGCGGACTGGATCGGTATTATGGCGACCAGGCTTAACGCCCGGCTTGTCAAAGCCCTGATGGGCGACTGGTGCCCTGAAGACGTTGTAACCGATCCGTCCCGGATAAGTTCGTTTAACGGCCGGGTACTGGTGGCAGCGGGCTGGAAGCCCGGTTTTTCCTCGGATTACGACGCGGTGATTCTGGCGGAACGGTTCAACGCGTCCAGCGTGATCAACCTTTCCAACATTGAACAGGTCTACACCGGCGATCCCCGCGAGAATCCTGACGCAAAGCCCATTGGATCCATAAGCTGGGCGGATTATATCCGTATGGTGGGGGACGAATGGGCGCCGGGGAAAAATGTCCCCTTTGACCCGGTGGCAAGCCGCCATGCCGCCGGTATCGGCATGAAGGTACTGTTCGCGGCGGGGAGGAACCTCGACAACCTGGAAAAGATCATCAGGGGCGGGGACTTTCTGGGTACCCTTATCGGCTAAGGCCCAAATCCGGCTTCTCAAAGCCCGTATATTTCATTACTATCGCCGTTAAGAATCCGGGTTGTCGGTGTAATCCGCTTATCCGTTATGGCCGCCCGGAAACATCATGCACGAGGAGAAGGAACTATGGAAATTTCCGTATTACAGGAACTGCGTTACGCCTACCGTCCCAAACTTCCCGCCAGTCTTTCACAGGACATCGCCGGTATCGGGGTGGAATACGGTGAACCAACCGAATCGATTTCGGATCATGAGGCCCTGCGGGGGCTTTTTAAGCATACGTACGGTAAGCCCATTGTTACGTTTAACCGGGGCCGGAACCCCGGCATTGGCCACAAGCTGAAGGCGGGCGTTATTCTTTCCGGCGGCCAGGCGCCCGGAGGTCACAACGTTATTGCCGGTCTTTTTGACGGCCTGAAAAAGGGAAATCCTGAATCTGTACTCTACGGCTTTTTAGGCGGTCCTTCGGGCCTTATCGGTAACAAGGCTGTGGAAATTACCGCCTCCATGATGGACGGATACCGCAACACCGGCGGTTTTGACATGATCGGTTCCGGGCGTACCAAAATTGAGACCCCCGAACAGTTTGCCTCTTCCCTGGAGACGGCGACGAAGCTCGGCCTTTCCGCCGTTGTGATCATCGGCGGGGACGACTCCAACACCAACGCGGCCCTCTTGGCGGAATATTTTCTGGACCGGGGATCGCCGATACAGGTGATCGGCTGTCCAAAAACCATCGACGGGGACCTGAAAAATGAACTTATCGAAATTTCCTTTGGTTTCGACACGGCGGTAAAAACTTACAGTGAACTTATCGGGAATATCGAGCGGGACGCCAATTCCGCAAAGAAGTACTGGCATTTCATTAAGCTTATGGGCCGTTCGGCAAGCCACATCGCCCTGGAATGTGCCCTCCAGACCCGGCCCAATATCTGTCTTATCTCCGAAGAGGTGGAGGCGAAGAAACTTTCGTTGAAACAGATTGTGGACAGTCTTTGCGATTCCATTGCCCGGCGCGCGGCCAATAAAGAGAACTTTGGGGTGGTGCTGATTCCCGAAGGGCTGGTGGAATTTATCCCCGAAATGAAGACCCTTATCGAGGAGCTGAACGACATTATGGCCGCCAACGAGGGGGAATTCGCCAAAGTGGAAAAAGAATCCTTCCGGGAGATTGTCGCGTGGCTTGCCCGTAAACTTTCCGGCCCTTCCGAATCGCTTTTCTTAAGCCTCCCGGAAGAAATTGCCAAACAGCTTCTGGCGGACCGGGATCCCCACGGAAATGTGCAGGTCTCCCGGATCGAAACGGAAAAACTGCTTATCGGCATGGTGGAAAAAGAGCTTGAAAAACGGGCGGCCGCGGGAAGCTACCGGGGTAAATTCAGCGCGCTGGGGCATTTTTTCGGTTACGAGGGCAGGTGCGCCTTCCCCTCCAACTTTGACGCGGACTATTGCTACAGCCTGGGGTTCAGTGCCTTTGTGCTGACAGCGGCGGGGCTTACGGGCTATCTTTCCAGCGTGCGGAACCTCAGCGCGCCGGCGGAACAGTGGATCGCCGGGGGAGTGCCGCTGACCATGATGATGAACATGGAACACCGCCACGGTTCACAGAAGCCGGTGATACGCAAAGCCCTGGTGGACCTGGAGGGGGAACCCTTTAAGGTTTTTGCCCAAAACCGGGACGCCTGGGCGCTCACAACCGGCTACCGGTACCCCGGCGCAATCCAGTACTTTGGCCCCCCGGAGATTGCGGACATTACCACGGCGACTCTGCGGCTGGAACATCGTTAACGCCGCACATCGTGTTTTTCTCAGGTTGCGATGCTTCACGATGCAGGAAATTACGACGTGAAATGACCGGGCCATTCCCAAAACTCGCTTGGTTTTGGGAATGGCCCGGCAGTGTAATTTCACGTTTTCATAACGGGATTTTTCGGTTATCCTTTCCCCGATGGCGGGAATAATATTTCTGGTTGTTGCGGCGTTTCTCTTTTCCGTGGTCGGCGTCATAGCCCTCCTGGTAAAGGTTTCCCGCCAGGAGGAACTTCTCCGGGAATACGGGGAACGCCTTGACCGTGTGGAGGGGGCCCTGCGGCCTTCTGTCCTGCGGCCTTCGCCGCAGCAGGCAACCGTAATGGAGGTGGAACTACCGCCTTATACCCCGGATACGGAACCGGCGCCGGAAAATACCCCGGCGCCCGGAGAAACCTGGACGGTAGTGGAAACGCCCCTTACCCGTGCCCCGCCGCGGAATTTCCTGCCGGGGTTTATCCGCAGGGTGAACCTCTGGGCCGCGGGGGGGATTCTCCTCCTCCTGGCCGGTTTCGCCACCCTGGTTACCTACCTGGCAAGCCGGGGTTTTTTTACCGCAGGGATGGGGATTGCCGCCGCGGCCCTGTGCGGTCTTGTCATGCTGGTCCTGGGCTGGCGTTTCAGAAAAAAACGGCCTGTCTACTTTCTCCTGCTTCAGGGGGGCGGCATCGGTATTCTCTATTTTTCCGTTTTTGCCGCCCATAAGCTTACCCCCTATTTTCCCGCACAGCTTGGCCTGGTTTTTATGAGTCTGCTTATCCCTCCGGCCCTTGTCCTTGCCCTTTTTCAGAATTCCCAGGTCCTGGCCCTGGCGGGTTTTCTTGGCGGTTTTGCCGCTCCCCTGCTTATGGCCTGGGCAAGGGGAAACCAGGTCTTCCTGTTTGCCTACTACCTGATCCTTGATCTGGGGGTTTTGTGCATCGGTTTTTTCCGCCGCTGGAAGCCTCTCAATCTTTTAGCCCTTTTGTGCAGCTTTTTCCTTGCCAATGTCTGGACCATGAGGTATTACAAAGCGGAACTCTTCTGGTCCGCAGAGCCTTTTTTTCTGGCCTACATCGTGATCTTTACGGTTCTGGGCTTCCGGGGATCCGGGATAAAAATTGCCCCGAATTTTGATATGGCGCTGATCCTGGGAACCCCCGTCCTGGCGGCTCCGCTTCAGTGGAAGGTCTTTGAGCCGGTAGAGCACGGACACGCCCTGGTCTGCCTGGTTTTTTCCGCGTTTTATATAGTGTCGGCCTTTGTTATGTGGAAGCGGCGGAGGGGTACCGGGGAACGGATTCTTTACGAAGCCTGCCTGGGCTTTGGGGTTCTGCTGGCGAATGTTGCCATACCCCTGGAGCTTAGCCCCGGGATTACCAGCGCCGTGTGGGCCGCCGAGGGGCTTGTGGTTTTCTTGCCGGGGCTCCGCCTGAAAAAAAACAGGATCACGGCCGCCGCGCTTGTCCTTCACGCCGCCGGGGCAATCGCCTTTTTCTTTGAGGCGGGTTCCCGCGTTGACGCCGGTTTCCTGAGCGCCGGATTTACCGGTTCCCTTGTTATTGCCCTTTCGGCCCTGGCTATGGTGTACTGCGCTGAACATTTTTCGCATCGGCCCCGCCCTGCCCTTTCCCTTGTTCTTGCCGTCTGGGGTTTCCTCTGGTGGTTCGGCGGCTGGTGTTACGGGATCTACCGCGGCCTTGACAATCCGGCAGCTATACTGTTCCTGGTGTGTTCCCTTTCCGCCCTGGCCTCTTACGGGGCTTCACGACGATTTCAGGTTCCCCTGTTCCGCCTGGGGCTGATCCCCTCCCTTGCCGCGGCATTCCTTGTCTGGTTTGGGTTTTTTATTGTCCATAGCTCCGCCTTTTTTACACGCCGGTCCTGGGTGATCTTGTCTCACAATTATTTCGCCGGCGCCTACGGCTGGGCCTGGGTTGCCTTTCTTGCCGTTCAGGGCGTTTTGATTTTTTTATCGCAAAGGGAACTGCGTGAGGATATTCACGGTATATGGATCCTGATCGTCGTGTGCATAAGCCTGGGGCTTGTAAGTTCATCGGGCCGTTCCCTTACCATTTTTTGGAATCTCGCCCCGGCCTGGACAAGCTTTGCGGGGCTCCTCCCCGTTTTTGCCGCAATGACCGGAATAAGTTTTTTGGCGCGGCGTCTTCCGGGGAACGTGAACCAGGGCGGGGGGTCCCCCCTTACCCGCTCCCGGCTTGTCTTTTTCGTCCTCCCCCTTATTCTAAGCTGTGTTTTAGGCTTCTGGTTCCTCGTTACCCTGTTCTTCTCCGGGGATCCCGCCCCCCTGCCCTTCTATATCCCCATCCTCAATCCACTTGATCTGGAAGAACTTTTTTGTATCGTCATTTTCCTCCTCTGGCAATCTGCCCTGATGAAACGGAATGATCTTCCGGTACTGAAAAAGCGGGGCCTCTTTACCATCGTTGATAGTACGGCGCTTCTTTACGCCATTGCAGCGGTCGCGCGGGGCGTACATTTCTACGGCGGCATAGCCTACCGGGGTATAGTGTATTCCGATGTGTTTCACCTGTGCCTTTTCATCCTCCTGGCGCTGTACGGCATGGGGCATATCATCGGGGGAACCAGGCTGTCCCGGCGGTGGCTGTGGATCGCCGGAGCCGTCCTGATGCTTGTGGATACCGCCAAGTTCCTCCTCCTCGATCAGGCCAGCGCCGGGGCGGCTGTGAGGATCGTTTCGTTCTTTCTGGCGGGTCTCCTGTTCCTCGTTATCGGCTGGGCCGCGCCCCTGCCGCCCTCGTCCGGGAAAAGGGAAAACCGTGACGGGTAAACCCGTGCCGGAACCACGTGAACCACGTGAAACAGGCGGTGCAGTTTTTCTCTGCCTCATCATGCTGCTGTGCCCGGCGCGATCCCTGTTCCCCCGGCAGCAGGACCGGGAGGCTGGCGGGATTGACGATTTTGCAGGTTCCCTGCTTCTTGGCGGGACCGGGGACAGCCTCCTCCGTCTGGAGATCCCCGAACAGGTGTACCTGGGGCTGGAACGCCCCGATATGGCCGACATCCGGATCTTTGACAATGAGGGACTCCCCGTCCCCTTCATGATCCGTCCCGCAGCGGACGGGCTGAGGGAGAAGACGATCACCGGGACCTGGGGGGAGGACCGGCGGAGCGTCCGCTATGACTCAGGCGGTTTTTACCCCATACGGGAAATTGATTTTCCCCTCCCCCGCCCGGATTCCATCGAGGCGCTGGTAAAATACCGGTTTGGCGCTGAAGAGGAATGGCGTTTTGCGGGCCGGATCAGTCTGTTCCGTATTAACGGCGGCCCGGAGGGGATTTTGAGCAGTGAGGCCCTGGCTATCGAGGTTTCCGCCCCCCTATGGGAACTGGAAGCCGCCGGAGACACCGTCTTGTCCTCCCTTCCCGCCTGTACCATCCGCTGGGCCGTTCATGAACTGGTGTTCCTGGGCCGGGGGCAGGGCCCCTGGACCCTGGTCTGGGGGAATAGGGATTACGGTCCCCAGGGGGGCTTCCCGCCGGAACTAAACGTGGAACGTGTTGAACCGGGACAGGCCCATCCCCTGGGATTGCCCGGCTACCGGCCCAGAGTTCCAGTCAAAACGCCGGTTTTCGCGGACCGGGGTTCGTTTATCCTGTGGGGAATTTTGATTCTTGCGGTACTTATTCTATCCGGTATGGCACTTTATATCGCCAAATCCATGCGAAAGGAGACATCATGACACGATGTTACACGATCTCTGCGCTGATCACCGGCGCGGTTTTTTTCACTGTTTTCACCGGCCCCCGGCTTGGGGCGCAGGCTGTCAGGGACGGGGAAAAGCCGGCCCTTCCCGCAGAGGCTGCAGAAGGGGCGATGCCCCTGAGGAAGATCACTGTCTACTCTTCGGGAGTCTCGTTTTTTGAACATTCACAGGTGCTCAACGGTCCGGCAGTACTCAGACTGCCATTTAAGGCGACAGCCCTGAACGACGCACTCAAATCCCTCCTGCTCAGCGATTCCGCGTCGGCCTTTCCCCTGATCAGCTATTCCCCGGAGCAGGGCCTTCCGGAGACTCTGCGGAGCCTGGGCGTTGACCTGTCCGGCAGTCCCAGCATGGCGGAGATACTGGAAAAGCTGCGGGGGGAGGAACTGGAAGTCTATGCCCCCGGTCCTATAAGGGGGAGGATCATGGCCCTTGAGTACCGGCGGGCCGGGGACGGGGGCCCGGCGGAACCCTGGCTTTCCCTGCTTAGTTCCCAGGGTATCAGGCTGTTGAACCTGGCGGAGATCGATTCCCTGCGTTTTACCAACGCCGATCTGAACGCGGATCTGGAACGGGCCCTGGACCTTATCATGGCCTCCCGGAATTCCCAAACCAGGGAACTTACGATTACCCTTTCCGGTAGCGGAAGCCGTCCTGTCTCGATAAGTTACGTGATCCCCTCGCCGGTTTGGAAGGTTTCCTACCGTCTTGATCTGGGGGACGGGGCCTCCGGCCAGGCCCGTTTCCAGGGCTGGGCCATTGTGGATAACGACAGCGACGAAGACTGGCGGGATGTGGAACTGTCCCTGGCGGCGGGGCGGCCCGTATCGTTTATCCAGAACCTCTACCCCCCCTACTACCAGAGCCGCCCTACCCTACCCCTGGCCATAGCCGGAAGCGCCGCCCCCGTAACCTACGCGTCCGCCCTCAGACAGCGGACGGCGCTCAACAGCCTGGCGGAAAAATCCGCGGCTATGGAGATGGAACCTTCCGTTGAAAGCCCGGCGGCCCTGGCCGCCGATTCCGCCGCCGGTTCCATGCCCGCTTATGCGCCCGCACCGCTCCCGGTTACCGGGGCAGACCTGGCGGATCAGTTCAGTTTTACGTTGAATACCCCGGTGAACCTGGACCGCAGAAGCAGCGCCATGTTCCCCTTGGCGGACACCGAGATCGCCGTCCGTAAATTTCTGATCTTTTCCGGGGTCCAGGCCGGCCAGACCGTTCACCCCAGCCTTGGGGCGGAACTGAACAACATCACGGATCTTCGCCTCCCCGCCGGCCCCATTACAGTCTACGACGGGGGGGCCTATGCCGGGGACGCCCTTCTGGAATTCCTTAACCGGGATGAAAAGCGGCTTATCTCCTGGGGAGAGGACCTTTCGGTTACCGGGACTTCGAGCGTTTCTTCCGCGCGGACCGTAACCGCGGTAACTATAAGCGACGGGGTTATGACCCTGAACCGCCGGCAGAGTATCGAGAAAACCTATCGCTTCAAAAACACGGGGCCGGAAGCCAAAACGCTTATTATCGAACATCCCATTACCTCAGGCGCCAGCCTGGCGGAGCCTCAAACCTGCGACGAGGCCACTGCGTCCGCCTACCGGTTTATCCGGGAGATTCCTCCGGGAACAGGCGCCGCTGGCGAATCGGAACTGCGTGTCCGGGAAGAAATCCCCCTTTCCCAGCAGATCAGCCTGGCAAACCTGACGCCAGCCGCCCTTTTAAGCTACTCCACAAACCAGGAAATCCCCGCCGCCGTCAGGGGAGGCCTGACACGGGCGGTGGAACTTAAGCGGGGCGCGGAGGACGCGGAAAAGGCACGGGCGGAAACCGAGGCCCGCAAAAACGCCCAGACTGCCGAACAGGACCGGATCCGCAGGAACCTTGAGGCCACCGGGAACGAAACCCCGCAGGGCCAGGAGTACCTGCGCCGCCTTACGGCGCTGGACACGGAGATTGACCGCCTGAACGGGGACCTGGAACGGCAGCGGACCGGGGCCCTGGAAGCCCAGGCCGCCTACGAGGACTACCTGCGGAAGCTCAGTTTTTAGAACGAGTAGCTTATCGCTGCCTTAATGTAAGCCTTGTTCCGGTACTGGGAAAGCTCCCCTCCGTCCTTGCCGGCAAAAATACCGCCGGCAAGGACGGCCTCAACATCGTCCACACGGTAGCTCAGGGAAGGCATCAGGTAGACATCGCCGGCCTCAACATTCCACAGGAGGCCGAATTTTGCCTCCAGCCTGTCCTGAAAAAAGGCCCGGGAAAGCTGGGTCGTAAGGGCCGTTGTGGTAAGGGGGGAGCCCGCCTCCGTGTCCAGGGCGGCGTTGCTCCCCACCTTGTCGTTGAGGAGCCGTATGCTCTCGTCAATCTCGATAAAAAACGTAAAGCCAAAAATATCCCGGTCAAAACCCGCGGACCAGGCCAGGAAGGGGTTGTAAAGGTTCCCGTCGTCCCCGCTAAGGTCTTCGGTGATATGGGCCGCCAGTTCCGCCCGGAAACTAAGATCAAAAATAACCTGGGTATAGTCAAACCCCAACTGGTGATAGCGGTTGTAGCTGATCCGGGGTTCCGGTTCCAGATTTGGCAGAACGAGACTGATAGCGGCTGGTGTTGTAGCGGCAACTACCAATAACTCATCCACACCCGTGAGCGTAAAAGCGGGCCGGAACAGGTGGCCGGAGTAGTACTGTGCCCCGATATCCGCAGGCCCCAGTGTGGTAGTAAATCGAAGGCCGCCCTGCGCGTACTCAAGGCCGCTGGTATCCGGGATGCTCGATTGAGTTAGGCTTATGCCCGCCGCTTTGCCTTTTATGGCGCTTTCAGTCGCTGGCAACAATGCGGGGGGGAGAAACTGGCCCAATTCTTTAATCAAATCGTCGATTATACGATCCCGGCGGCCGCTGGTTATGGCGGTGGGGTACCAGTGATCCTCCGGGTCCAGGGAATAGCGGTGGCCCTGGAACGAGGGGATAAAAACCCCCTCCAGTGTGGAGGCGCTGCCCAGGGGCAGGGAGGCGTGGATCATGGGCCGGGCAATTTTACGGCCCATCGTGTCGCCCACCCTGGTCAGGTCCGTGTAGTCCAGGGGGTTGGTTACGTCAAGGGGACCCTGAATGTCCGCGCGGCCCCAGGCCAGCTTCCGCAGACCCGTTTCCAGGGTCAAAGACCCCAGGAACACCCTGAGGTACAGCTCGTCAATAACCGGGGGAGTCTGAGACAGGTCGCTGGAAGCCGAACTCTTAAGCGTGGACGGGGACAGGTTAAAGTTCAGCACCGCCTCGGCCCCGGGGCCGGAGGCCCCGATGTTAAGTGTGGCGCTTACAAGGTTACCCCAATCCGTAGCCCCCCCCTTGTCGCGCAGCTCATGGGGAAACACCAGAAGCTCCGCGGACAAGTCCCCGCTTGCCCTAAGCCCCGGCCTTCCGGACGAAGCGATGTCGGAGGCGCCGCCTCCGACATCGCTTCCGGCATCGTCAAACCAGAAATCCTGTGCCCCTAAAGCGGAAAACCCGAAAATAAAAAAAACGACCGCACTACCGCAGAAGCGGCGTAAGCCGCTGTTTGAAAACCGTTTCATTGGGGGACTCTCCCGGTGGCAAGGAATTGCCGGGTAAAAATCCCGTCGGGAATAGCGGCGTTATAACGGATACTGTCCACGATGATCAGTGTGGAAGTACCTGCCGCGTGACTGGTCATCCGGGTCTGTGTGGCGGTAAGACGGCCGTCGATAAGTTCCAGCATGAGGGTCTCCAAGGTTTTTACCAGGGCGTTTCTTTTGTCGTAAAGATCGATCCTGTGGCATACCCTGGTGTTCTTGTCGATCCACTGGATCATTTTGGAGTACTGGTAGGAACTGTCTTTTGGCACCGATTGGATCACATAACAGGGATTTCCCCCCAGTTCCTCCTCCCGGAGCAGGGTGTGGGTGTCCATGTCCGCATCACGGTTGGCGCTGGAAATATCGTCATTGGAAAAATCCGTCCCCACAAAACTCCTCGATCCGTCCCCCTGGGCAATCCGCTGTTCCCTGCCGCGGGCAGGCTGGAATATCCAACGATCATCCTCCGCGCCGGGGTTTTCGATGCTTAAAAACCTGGTCCCCGCCACCGTTCGCGGTTCGTGGAACACAATCATAACCCGGTCCCCACCGGCTCCGCTTGAGCTGAACTGTTCGATAACCCGCCGGGTTTCCGAACCGTTCCGTGCTTTCAGTACCATCGTAGATCTGGTATATGTGGTATCCGCCTCTATTCTGTTCCGGGAAGCGCGGACAATTTCTTCCGCGTTCTGGGCGCTTAGGGAAAGGGCCGCCAGGAAAAATACCATGACGGCAGTTATTTTTTTTCTCGTCACCGTTACCTCCCACCCTGTCCGCCTTACGGCGGGGGGCAGCTATTATTGTCGTATAAATTTGGGTTTTATGACCCCCAGCAGCGCAGGAACGATGATAAGCCCTGAAAGGGCGCTTATCATCATGGCCAGGCAAACCAAAAGTCCGAAATCCCTCAGTACGATAAAATTGGAGAACCAAAGAACCGCAAAACCAAGGCCGACCGAAAGGGTATCTACCAGAATCGCCGTTCCCGAAACGTAGTAGGCCCGCCGTAAAAAATCCCCCGTCCCGCCGGACAGTTTGTATTCCTGTTTGTAAGCCTCGATAAAATGGATGGTGTAATCAATACCCACCCCGATAGAAACACTGGAGATCATGGCGGTGGCAAGGTTCAGCTTGATCTTCAAAAATCCCATAGCCGCGAAGTTAGCCAAAATAAGTATGGAAAGGGGGATGATGGCAATACCCCCCGCGGCAAGGGACCGGTACGAGACCGACATGATCACAAACATGGCGATAATCGAAATGATCACCGATATTAACTGGGACTGGACCACCAGGACATTGGTGGTACCCTCCACAATAGCGCTGCCCCCCACAATGACGTTTAGATTCTTCGGAAAATTGGCCTCGACAAAACGCCGTATCTCCTGAACCCCCCTGTTCGTATCCTCCTGGCCGGTGGTTTTCATCTGAACCGTAATCTTGATACTGGTCGGTTCAAGGGGATCGTTGGCATAACTGGAAATATCACCGGAAAGAAGCAGGAGGTAGCTGAAAATAAGATCGGTCAGTTCTTCTTTGCCGGCTTTCCCGTAGCGGGCCGGGTCCTGGGGTATCTCGTAGTACGAGTACCCCTCGTAATTGACCAGCCGTTCAAATTCCCGTACCAGTTCATTGGCGCTTACAGAACGGCTCAGCCCGGACATGGAAGCCCGGTCCAGAAGCCCCGCAATTTCATCAATACTGTACACCCGCTCCCCAATGGGCTCCGAAACCGCAGGCCCAAAAACCGGCGCCGGAAAATCCGGAATTTCTTCGGCTTCCGTGTAGTTCTGTTCATCGGAATCAAAATCCCAAAAAATCAGATTTCCCGGATCCGGGGAAGACGGGCCCGCCGCTATACCTTCGGGGCTCGCTCCGGTATTTTGCACCTGGTTGACGCGTTTTATCAGATCGGTAAAACCCATCACGTTTCCCACTTCCGGAACCCGGTGTTCCAGATAGGTCCCCAAACGGTCCAGGGCCGCCAGGCTGTCCGGGTGAAGCAGAATTTCAGGACTCTCCGCTTCCACAACGACACTTAGAATCTTGGAACCCCCGAATTTTTCCCGGATAAATTTATCCGATTGGTATATATCGGTACTGGTCTTAAAATATTCCACCAGCACGTTGTCAATGACTATTTTCGAGGCGCCGTATAGCGAAAAAACAGCCACAACAATGATCCCGCACAGTACCGCAACCTTGCGGGAAGCCAACGCGCAGAAGAAACCCGCCATCCTGTTTCTTGCGGTGTCGTTTTTTCCGGGGATCAGCGTAGCCCCCCCGTGGGCGGGGTGAAATTCCTTCAGAGGCTTGGGTCCCCGGATCAGCAGAATCGCCGGAACCAGGGTTACGGTAATGAGAAACGAGACCATGACTCCGAAACTGGCGAAAAACCCGAATTCCCGAACAGGTACTACGCGGGTAAAGCAAAATGACACAAAGCTTGCAAAGGTGGTAAGGGCGGCAAGAAAAATAGGCTTCCCCGTCCGGCGCACCATAGCCATTACCATGTCGTAATATTCCTGTTCCGTCATGCTTGTCCCTTTCAGTCCCCGGTCTTCAATGTAGTGGATCACGATGTGGAGACCATAGGAACTGCCCATAGCAATCAAAATGACCGGCAGGACCGTGGAAATAACCGACAGCTTAATGTCGAAAAGGGGCATGGCCCCTATGGACCAAATGACGGCTACCAGAACGGATACCAGGGACAGGATGGTGGCCCCCATACGCCTA
The DNA here is from genome assembly GCA_031278715.1 of Treponema sp. GTDB lineage: Bacteria > Spirochaetota > Spirochaetia > Treponematales > Breznakiellaceae > JAISFT01. Next base: position 28,788 of record JAITJW010000145.1, read on the forward strand.
AACGGGATAAAGACGATGACGATTACCACCAGAATAACCAGGGGGATCATCAGGCCCATGTCCTGGACTACCGCCTCGTTGATCGTGGATGCAATAACGGGGATCCCCGTAACATACACATCCGCCAGCCCCTCAAAGGAGGAATGGGCAATGTTCCGTACCTTCATGTATTCCCGCGCCAGTTCGGAGGAACCGTAATTTTCTTCCGTAAGGTTCAACGGGACCAGTATCTGGGTGGCGGTAAGATCGTCGGAAACAAGGGCGTCTTCGTAAATGTCCCAGGACAGAAGCCGCTTTCGCAGTTCCGCAATCTCCTCCCCGGTCCCGGTAAAATCGGCGGGGATCAGAGGTTCGGCAAAGACCGATTCCCCGTCCCCGTACAGGTAGTCCGCGTTGACAATAGAGTAGATTTTGCCCACCATGCCGATCTGCTCAATCTGCTCCACATAATCCCTGACATGGTTCAAGAACGGCCCGTCAAACACAGTCCCGTATTTCCGCTCAAGTCCCACCAGGATAAATATTGAGCTGCCAAAGACATCGTCAATGTAAGACGAGGTGATCCGGGCAGGATCATCGGCGGGAACAAAGCGGATGTTATTGTTGTCAAGCTTCACACGGGGAAGCTGTAAGGCGAAAAACAATGTTATAACCCCAAGTACTGCAAGAACCAACCGGGGATGTTTGTAGAGTTTTTCCATAACAGACAGTAACTATAAACGGTTCATCTGTAAAAGTAAAGTTTGCGCCGGGCCCTGTACCGGGCAGCTGTCTTGGATTATACTACCAGAAGAACAAATTTCATGGTTACGAGGTGAAAACAATGAAACGTTCAACGATTACCCTTACCCTGCTGGCGCCCCTTCTTCTTGTTTTCGCCGCCTGTACCTCCTCCAGCGGCGGGAATTTACCCCCGGAACCGGAGCAAATCCCCGCCGTCCGGGATGAAATTCCCCCGGACGAGGGTCCGGAAACGCCTCCCGCCCGGCCCGAAGCCGGTGTTTTGAGCCCGGAAAACCCGGAAGAATTCGAAACATCCGTGCCACCGGAAGAGCTTCCCGTATCCGAATTTGAAGAGGTATGGGCCTACATCCTGCAAGACCGGGAAGACGCCCTTAAAGAGGGGCTTCCCATCTCGGATCTGGGCTACTTTGGGGCGGAAGTAGACTCCTACGGCAGACTCATCGGCGTTCCAAACCCTCGTGTCCTTCCCCCCTTTGGCGGACGGGTCCATCTGGTTGTTACATGCAACAGTTACCCCCTTACCCATTTTGTGCTGAAGTACGATACGACAGAGCGGCGTGAACTGATTGCCGCCCTTCTGTGGGAAACGCGGAATTTTGACGGTCTGCAGATTGATTTTGAGTATATACCGGGCCGTGACCGGGAACAGTTCTTTTCGTTCCTTGGGGAACTGCGGGCCGGCTTGAAAGACAAATTTTTCAGCGTGGCCCTGAAAGCCCGGACCAGAACCCTGGCCAACGACGTCCACGACTATGAGCGGATAGGCCCCCTGGTGGACCGGATTCTGGTCATGGCCTACGATGAGCACTGGGCCACCAGCGCCCCCGGACCCATCGCCAGCATGGACTGGTGCCGGGACGTAGCCTCCTATGCCCACTCGGTTATTGGCCGGGAAAAGCTGATTATGGGACTTCCCTTTTATGGCCGGGCCTGGATCGACCCCAGCCCTGCCAAGGCCTACACCTACCCGCAAATAGAAACCCTGTTACATGAAAACAGTATTCGGGAAATCCACAGGGACGGGGACATTCCCAATTTTGAATACGAGACCCCCGTTGTGGTCAGGGGGTACTACGAAGACGCCGCCTCTCTGGCGGCCCGGCTGACCCTGTACCGCAGTATGGATGTCAGGGCCGTGGGCTTTTGGCGTCTGGGCCAGGAGAATACCGCGGTGTGGGACAGCTTGCGGCTTTCCCCGTAAGTTTTTGTGTTGCACCCCCGGGCCACCCTTGCGCGGGCCGTACCGAATCGCGTTCTACAAGTTCCACCCCAAGAACCGTGTGTTCGGCTTCTGAATTTTCGTTATCAATAAGCCGGATAAGCTGCCGGACGGCCTTTTGTCCCATGAGTTCCCGGTTAACGTTTATAGTCGTAAGAGCGGGGCTGAAATTCCCGGCGCGGTCGTTATTGTCAAAGCCAATAACCGAAATTTCCTCCGGGATCTTTATTCCCTTCTCCTTCAACGCCTCCATCACCATAATTGCCGCGGCGTCATTATTACAGAAATAAGCCTGGGGCAGACGGGCCTTTGGAGGGAGTATTCGCTTAATAGCGTCTATATTATTATTCATTATGAAGGGCTCAATTTCCGCCATGAGTGAATATTTACGGATATATTCGCCGGTTTCCTCAAACGTTATAAGGCCCTCCTGGACCAGGGCTTCCAGAAAGCCGTAGTAACGCTCTTTTACGGACTTTGAATAGGAAAAATCACCGATATAGCCGATTTTGGCAAAGCCCTTCCCAATAAGGTATTGTGCCGCCATGTAGCCGCCCGAAATATTGTCTGTTACAATACAGTTGATATTCGGCAGCCTGGGATTGTGATCGGCAATCACCATGCGGGTATTCACGGCCATAAGCCTTTGGATATTAAGGGTGGATATTTTCCCCAGGACAATGATCCCCGCAACATGGCGTTTGGTGATACAGTCCGGTATGCTCATGCTTTGTTCGTTAAAATAATGGACAATGATGTCGTATCCGCAGTACTTTGCTTCCCTGATAACGTGGTAAAGAATCTGGTTGTAAAAGTCTAAATTCTTGAGTTCCTTTTCGTATATGTCAAGAATCAAAACACAGATATGGTGCTGACCAAAGGTTTTTATATAGCGGAGTTTTCTGTCCAGATACCCCAATTTCTGGGCCGTCTCCATGATCCTGATACGGGTCTCTTCGCTTACCCCCTTGCGGTCGTTCAGGGCCAGGGAAACCGCGTTAACCGACACATTCGCCGCCCCGGCAATATCCTTCATGGTGATTTTGTTCATCTACCTTCCTGGCCTGCCTTCCCTTCAATCTCCTGTTCTTACATATAGTGAATCTGGCCGCCGTGTTCCCGCATGATCTTCGCGTTATGCTCGTCCCCGCCGGGCACGTTTGACGAAACAAAGACCGGCGGCACAATATTCTTTTCCACAAGCAACGCCACAGTCCGGGCCACAACGGCGTTGAGCAGGGCGGCGCCCACCGCCGTGGAAGTCGGGGCTACCCTTCCGGAGAACCCCTGAATCTCAAGTTCGGCATCGCCGTAAGCGCCGCAGTTGTCGATGACAAGATCGCACACCTGGTAAAGCCGTTTGCCGCTTTCGTGCCGCGACGGAACGGAAGCGCTGGTTTTAAGGTTTGTGAGGCAGATGGTACAGGCGCCGGCTTCTTTCGCGTAAAGCGCTGCATCCACCGGCACCGCGTTCCTCCCCGACACGCTGTGTAGTATCATTACATCCCCTGCTTTGACGGGGTGGGCGGCAATAAGCGCCTTTCCATAACCGGCAAGGCGCTCCATGTCGGTAGTGAGTGTCGGCGGCATCACGTCCATGACAAGGCCGGGGGCGGGCAGGTAGTTGATCAGCGCCAGCCCCCCTGTCCGGTAGTACAGTTCCATAGCGAGGATCCCCGCGTGCCCTGTACCAAAGGTCCAGATCGAATGTTTTTCCGCTATCGCCGCGGCCAGGACTCCGGCAGCCTTTTCCATGACGGCGGCCTGACTTGTTTCCGCATCACGGAGGATGGCCCGCACACGCTCCAAATAGGTTTCGATTTCACTCATGACCTGACACCCACGTTCCTAATACCCAAAGTCCTCGTAGTGTTTTGTTACCGCCGCGTTCTGATCCGGGCCGCCGGGAATATTGGCGCTGCGGAAAATCGAGGGATTCACGCCCTTCTCCTGCAGCTTTTCAACGGTTCTGAGGATGAGGGGCCAGGCAATAAAGGCGGCGCCCATGCCGGAGGCGGGCCATATCTTTTCATCAAGGCCCTTGATCTCAAACACCGCGTCCCCGTAAGGCGCGTGGTTGTCAAAAAGGATGTCCGCGTATTCGGCAAGTTTTTTGTCGCCTCCTTCGGGTGTAACGGAAGCGGAAGTCTGCTTGGAGGACATGACGATGAGTTTAAGACCCTTCCGTTTTGCGGCGGCGGCCACGTTAGTGGCGGCAAAGCCGAAACCCGAATTGGAATTGAGAAAGAGAACATCATCTTTGGCAAGGCCGTTGATATCGAGAAGGTAATCGACATACTCGGTCTCGAACTTCCGTTTCCGCTGCACCAGCGCATCGCCTGAAAGCTTGTCCCGTGAGGCTTTGCGGGAACCGGTGTGGGGCGCCTGAAGGGTCGGATCAGGAACGACGATATCAAGACGGCGCACAAAAACAGCGCCCCCGGCCCGGGCAAGAAGTTCACCGCCGATGCAGTGGCCCCGGTCGTGAATAAAGAAGTTGTGCCCTCCGGCAACGGCAGTGGCGATCATTTCGGCGGCCTTTTCCAGATTGGCCGCCTCGTCCTTCTCAATCGCGTCTAAAAGTTTTCTGCAGTGATCATAAAAACCATCAACAAGCATATAATCTCCTTTTACCATATATAATTGCGGGTAGATTGAGCTTGTTCCAAAAACTGAAGTTTTGGAACAGCCTTGATAAATAATACTTTATTTACCACTTAATAACAAGATCAGGGAATTTCTCCGCCAGGATCCCTGCGGCCCGGGACGCTTCCACCCCCTGCCGGAGAATTTCAAAAGCAGGCCCGGCCATGAGGTGTTCAAAAAGGGGCTTCCGTATATCAAAATCAGGATATGCCGCGAGAATTTTCCCCTTAAATGTTTCAAACATCAGCGGATGGGTTTTCCACGCGCCGCCGCAGCAGACAAGTCTGCGCATGGGAGGGGGAATATCAAAACGAGCGAAAAAGGAGAGCCCCTGAACCGCCATAAGTTCACCGGCCGCCTTTACGATACGGAGCGCCACGGCGTCTCCCGCTACGGCGGCCTCCTCGACCTGGCGGGTCAATGACGCGACTTTCCTGAAGGGGGAGGGCTCCCGGTGTACCTGGGTTACCATGTCCCAATCCTCCTTGAGTTTCCAGTCCCGCCGGATAAGATCGTGAACAAGGGTCTTTTCCGTCCAGCCCTCAATGCCGGATACTACCGCCCTGATCGCCTCCTGGCCTATCCAGACCCCGCTTCCCTGATCCCCCAGGATGGGGCCCCAGCCGCCGACAGTTTTGCGCAGGGTTCCGTCCCGGCTTTTCAGGGGGCGCCCCTTATCCACCAGGAATATATCCGAACCTGTACCCGAAAGGGCCAGAAAACCGTCTTCCCAGAAGGCCCCCGCCATGATACCGGCTTCGGGCTCCGACATCAGGGCCGTTTCTTTTACCCCGGTCCGCTTTTTAAGCGCCTCCAGAAGATTCCCCACAGGGCCGACAAAAACCACGTAGAGTTTGTCGATAAGCGCCGGCGGCTTTCCGCCGAACACCTGATCCAGGCAGTCGTTTACGTTTTCCAGGGAATTCTCCGGCGTAGTGGAAGTGGTGTTCACCCCTCCTGCCAAGCCCTGCCCGAGAATATCAAAGTTTTCGTTAAAGAGGATCATGCGGAGCTTGCTGCCGCCGCCGTCCACTGAAAGTATGCTGCGCATCGGTTTACCCAAAAGGCCCGCTGTTTGGGCGGGTCTTTTGAGTATATCACTAGAGGGGCCTAGCGTGAAGACAGGAAGGCATCCGCCTGCTTCTGGGCTTCGGCGAGGATCTTGTCAATGCCGTTGGCCTTGAGCTTGGCGTTGAATTCGTCGATAAGCCTGTCGACTTCCGCTTCGGAACCGGCCTGTCCCCGGCGCAGGGTATCGCGGTATTCCATGACTACGTTGGTACAGGCGGCAATCTCGTTGCTTACCGGCTGGATGTTAAAGGAAAAGCCCATGTATACGGGCTGTTTTGCGTCCCTGTTGAACTGGTTCATCTTGGTGAACATGATACCACCCGGCCCGGCGTAATCCTCCGGAGCCTGAACGATAGTAAGGTTCCCCACCGGCGCGTTGTACCAGTAATGGTAGCCCCGTTCAGCGGCGTTCGCATTCCGCGTGCCTTCAAAGGTCATCCTTCCCTGTGCGTCTTTTTTATAGTGCTGGCCTTCAACACCGAAACGCATCATCGTAGCTACGAAGGGATCGTTGTTGACCAGTTCCAGGAACATCATGGCCCGCTCGGGGTTTTTGGATGCCGCGGAAATGGCGGTCCCCGCGGAATGATAATTCCCGGTATCCGTCCATACACGGGCAGGCTCCACCATCCTGGTGGTAAAAGTGTCGCCATAGAGGTGTTCGGGTAGGTAGGTATACCCCCAGCCCACAAAACCAAAAACATTGCCGGTATACTGCCACTGCTCTTTATCGATGTAATCGTAGGCCAGGATGTTCTTCTGGACCATGCGCCACTGGGCACGGGCGAAATCCCGGTATTCCTGGGTAGCGTAGAGGTTGAATACGGTCTTGGAATCGTAACCCGCAATGTCCATGATCCCGTCGATGTTGGTAACCGCCAGGAAGCTGTCGTTGAGCAGGGAATTCAGCGCGAAATTGTAGGGCATCTCAAGTTCAGTACCCCAGATAAGGGGTTCCTCGATATTGGCGCCCAGGACCTGATCCCGCTTTGCCTTCACGTCGTTAAGCCAGCTTTCCAGCTTGTACCAGCCCCCGGTATAGGGAACTTTTGCAGCATCCACACCGATTTTTTGCGCTAACTCCTCGTTGTAGATAAAGGAGATGATGTAACAGTTATCCTTGAGGGAGGGGATGCCGTAGATGTGGCTGTTGATAGTCATAGCGTCCCACACGGCTTTGTTGAACAGGGCCTTGGTCTTGGTTCCGTACTGGTCCAGAAGGTTCTCGATGGGGTAGTAGGAACCCCGCTGGGACTGGATAAGGTAGTCCAGCTTGGACTGGCTGCCGAAACCGATGATCCCCAGATCCTGACCGGAGGACACCATGACAGTCATCCTGGTTTCCCAATCCGCGCTGGGCCAGTAGTGTACGTTTACCTTGGCGTTGATCTTGGGCCCGATATACGCGTTAAGCGCGTCGTTGACCATCTGGTTGTCCGGCATGGGACCGGTACCCAGATACCAGTCAAATTCCACATAGGGCAGACTGCCGGTATAACCGGGTACATTAGTGCCCCCTCCCGCCTGGGAGCGGCCACCGGCGAATACGGCGGCTGAAAAAACCGCCGAAAGGCCAAGAGCGATAAAAAACGTTTTCTTCATCTTCTTCTCCTGAAAAAATTGAATTTATTGTATCCCCCAACGGGGGACAAAAAACAAAAACTATTCCTTGATGCCCCCTACCGTGAGGCCACTCACAAAGTACCGTTGAAAAAAAGGATAGGCAAAAAGGATGGGCAGTATGACAATGAGGGTACAGGCCATACGCATGTTTTCAGACGGCAGAGTCCGCAGCAGGGCAATGCCGTCAGGCGTACCGGCCACCGCCGCGTTCTGCTTGATAAAGTCTATGGTGTTCTGGAGCTTTATCAGCACGGTCTGAAGGGGTACCAGTTTAGGCTTGTCGATGTAGAGCATCCCCGTAAACCAGTCGTTCCAGCGGCTTACCACGTTAAAAAGCCCTACCGTGGCTATGCCCGCCTTAAACAGGGGCAGTACGATCTTGAAGAAGATCATAAAATGCCCGGCGCCGTCAATCCTGGCGGACTCGATAAACGCTTCGGGTATGGTAGTTTTGATAAAGGTCCGCAGGATGATCACGTTGAAGCCGCTCATAAGGGACGGCAGGAGGAATATCCACACCGAATCGTTGATGCGGAGGTAGCGTACGTTCAATATATACGAAGGAACAAGGCCGCCGCCGAAGAGCATCGTAAAGAACAGCAGCCATGTTAAAAACTTGCGGAACACAAAAAAACGCTGGGCGATAACGTAAGCGTACAGGGTCATGACCGAAAGGCTCATCAGAGTACCGGCAACGGTGTAGAAAATAGTGATAGCATAAGAATCGAACAGGGCGTCCCCGGTTTTTACCAGGTAGACATAAGCTTCAAGAGTCCACTCGTCGGGGAAAAACGTGTAACCCTTATTGGCAATGGAAAGCTGGCTGGTAAAGGAGACGATAACCACCAGGAGGAGGGGTAGAATAATGATAAGAGTACCGAAAAAAAGTATGACAAGAAAAATACTGTTCCACTTCCAGGAGATCTGGGTAAGATTGCCGTTCCCGCCGGCGTTTTGTCTTCTTTTTGCCGGCTGTCCTGCTTTCTCCATAGCCGTTCCCTAAAACATCGCGCTGTCGGGATCTATCTTATTGACAACGGCGTTGACAATAAGAACCAGGACAAAACCCACCACCGACTGGTACAGCCCCGCTGCCGTGGACATACCTACGTTGTTCAGGTACGTGAGGCCCCGGTAAATGTAGGTGTCGATAACATCCGTAACCCGGTAGATCATGCCGGTATTCCGGGGTACGGTGTAGAAAAGGCCGAAATCGCCCCGGAAAATGGAACCCATGGACATAATAATGGAAATCCCCACAATGAAGCGGAGGTGGGGCAGGGTTATGTGGCGGGCCTGTTGAAGTTTGGAAGCACCGTCCAGCATGGCGGCCTCGTAGTAATCATTGGAAATGCCGGAAATTACCGCAAGGTACAGTACTGTCTGGTAGCCTGCGTTTTTCCACGCGTTGACGAACACCAGGAGGGGCGGCCAGAGCCATGCCTGCTGGTACCAGTTGGTTTTATCCGGCAGGCCGAAATATCCAAGTATCTCGTTCACCAGACCGTGATCCCGGTAGAGGAACGCGTAGACCACAATGTTAATAACCGCGTAAGAAAGAAAATAGGGCAGCATGTACAGAGTTTGTATTACTTTAGCGGTTCTGCGAGTTCTCAAGGCACTCAACATCAAGGCCATGATCACCGCCAGAACCATGTTAACTACAATGAATACCAGATTGTAGAGTACCGTGTTCCGGGTAATAACAAAGGCGTCGCTTGTCGAAAAAAGAAATTTAAAATTACTAAGGCCGATAAAGGGACTCCCCATGATGCCCGCGGAATTGTTGTAATCCTGAAAGGCCATCACCAGCCCGGCCATAGGGAAGTAACAGAAAATGATAAGGAACAACACCCCCGGAAGGGCCATCACGTAGAGGGCGCCGTCTTCTTTCTTGAAAAGACGCCCTTGCTTTATTGCCGTCATTTTCGACGTCATATACCCGCCTCCCATCTTCTTACACTCCCTCCAGGGCATGGAGACAGACGGGATCTAACCGGACTATTCCCGTACAGAGGGCAGAAGGCAAAAACAGCGAAGAGGAAAAAACGATATACTGATAAAAATAACCGGCAGTTACCTGTGTGTGTAGGGGGGGGGGGGGGGGGGGGGGGCCA
>JAITJW010000169.1 GCA_031278715.1 Treponema sp.
CGGAAGCCGGAGTTCCGGAAAGCGCCGCAAGGGCGGCATAGTCCCCTTCCGACAGGGGCCTGAGCAGATTTTCAAGCCCGCGGAGCCGGCGGAAAAGGCCCCTGATGACCAGACACAGCGCAACACAGCCTGAAACAAGGATGGTTATGTTGACGATCCCCCCCCATACAAGCAGGGAAAAGAAGGCCCCGTCCCCTGTGGCGCCGCGGGCAAGGGATACCTGTACCCCCAGGGCAAGAATGGCTACGGTAGCGGCTGCCGGGGCAAAGATGATTTTCGGCAGGATCGATGCGTCCTTACTGTTCTTCATATTTTTGAATCTCGTCGTGGATGTATTCCAGTTTTATGCCCGCCTTTGCGAACATGGCTTCCGAGTCCTCCCCGTCGTGGTACCGGCGCTGGCAGACTACCCTGACCAGGCCGCAGTTGATGATCAGCATGGCGCAGGTCCGGCAGGGGGTCATCCGGCAGTACAGGGTGCCCCCTTCAATGGCGATGCCCCTTTTGGCGGCCTGGCAGATGGCGTTCTGTTCCGCGTGGACGGTACGCACGCAGTGGGTAGTCGTGCTGCCGTCTTCGTGGAGCATTTTTTTGAACTGGTGCCCCACTTCGTCGCAGTGGGGAAGCCCCGCGGGGGCGCCCACATAGCCGGTAACCAGAATCTGGTTGTCCTTGGCGATAACACAGCCCGATCGGCCCCGGCTGCAGGTGGCCCGTTTGGCAATGGCGTCGCAGACCTCCATAAAGTACTCGTCCCAACTGGGCCGCTTGTAATCACCCATATATCCCCCCAAAAACGCATGTTCCCGGCTGTTGTACGGGCATTATGGAAAGTTTTTCGGTTTTTCACAAGTACAACAAACTGCTAGTTCCGATGCTTTCATTGTAGTAATCCCTGTGATTTTGGACATTATTACGATAACCCGCGATCTTTCGCCGAAAAGTGTTGTAAAGCCGGAGAATTGAGGTCATATTGTTCCATAGGTAACCAGAGGGCCCTGCGTATGAAACTGCAGCCTGTTGCAACAGCCTGCCAGGAGCTTTATGCGCCTCGCTCATAAAGCAGAATTTTCATGGCTTCCTTGCGGGAAAAAGGGGGAAACAGCCGACAATGAAATGTTATGGACCATCGAAGTGTGATCCTGTTGTTTGCAATTCTCTTCCCCATATCCACCTTGTTACCGGCGGAAGATGTGTTTCATGTTGTAGAGCGCGGGGAGACGATCTATTCAATCGCCCGTGTTTTCAATATCGACCCTGGAGACCTTATGCTGTTGAATAACATTACCGATGCGTCCCGGCTCCAGGCGGGAAGACGCCTTACAATTCCAATAAATCCCATCGGCATTGCCGGGAATACGGGGGAACAGCAGCCGGTTTACCGGGAGTACCGGGTATTACGGAACGATACGCTGTATAATATTGCCCGGACCAACAATACGACGGTTCAGGCCCTGCGGGAGGCCAACGGGTTTTCCGAGAGTTATGTGCTTAAAGAAGGGGACCTGATCCGTATTCCGCTTGACGCCGGGGCGGTAACGGAAAGTTCCGGCACAGGATATGTAACCTCTCCGGGTTCTGCCGGGTCTCATAATGGGGTACGGCAGACGACCGTGAGGGAAGTTGACAGTTCCCTTCGCTGGCCGGTTACGCCCAAGGGGATTGTCTATATGGACGGGAAACTGCCGGGAGTTATGGTAACCGGGGAGCGTGCCGAGCCGGTACGGAGCCTTACCCAGGGAACGGTCATATCCGCAGGACCCTACCGCGGTTTTGGAAGAGTGGCGATAGTACAGGTAGCGGGGGGATATCTGTATGTTTATGGGGGCTGTGAAAGCCTGTCGGTAAAAGAGGGGGACCGGGTAAGTCCGGGGATGGAGATAGGGAAGTTGGGAATTGATGCAGTTTCCGATATGCCCCAGTTGTTTTTTCTGGTTTTTTTGAAAGACAATCCCATCGATCCGTCCAAAGCTCCCCGGGCATAGAGCCCATTTAAAACATTGGAGGTTGTTATGTCAAAAGCAGTGCTGCAGAAAAAAACCGGCGATTATTTTGCACCGGTACGGGTATCGAAAAAGGTAAAACGGGCACGTCCGTTCAAGGAAACGGATCCTCTGGCCCTGTATTTTAAGCAAATCTCCCGTTATTCCCTGCTTTCGATAGATGATGAACGGTATATCGGTCAAAAACTGGACGAATTGAGGGGAAAAATTGCCCTGTTGGAAAAGGAGGGGGACCCTGATAAAACCCGTGAGGAAAAAGCGGGCCTTGAGGCCCTTCTTCTTAACTACAAAAACAGGATGATCAACGCCAACCTGCGGCTGGTGGTTTCCATCGCAAAGAATTACCAACACCGTGGGCTTTCGCTGCTGGATCTGATCGACGAAGGTAACATCGGCCTGATCGAGGCGGTGGAACGCTTTGACTATACCAGGGGCTGCAGATTCTCTACCTACGGTACCTGGTGGATACGGCAGGCGATTATCAAGAGCATCGCCGACAAGGGACGGGTTATCCGGATACCTAACTACATGCTCAATACCATAAAAAAATGTTATTTTGTCGCCAAGCAGCTTACCCAGGACCTTGGCCGGGATCCGAGTAACGAAGAACTCTCCGATTATTTGGGAATTCCGGTTTCCAAGGTAAAGGAAATCGTAAAGCTATCGCAGGAAACCACCAGCCTTGACATTATCGTCGATGACGCCAACCTGACCCGCCTGGCGGACCTTATCAAAGACGATAACCTGACTGAACCGTTTGAAAAAGTCTTTTCTATGACGATCCAGGAAACTATGGGCGATATTCTTTCCCAGCTTTCCGAGCGGGAGATGAAGATCATCCAGATGCGTTACGGCCTTACCGGGGAAGAGCCCCTTACGCTGGAAGAGACCGGGAAGCTCCTGGGGATTACCCGTGAACGGGTCCGCCAGATACAGGAAAAGGCGACCTTCAAACTGCGGGGCCTCAAGGAACTGCACGAATTGCGGGGAAACGCGTAGTACCTCAATTTTTTTGTAGTTCGCTTGGCGAGCCGCAGTTCGCCTGGCGAGCCGCAGTTCGCCTGGCGAGCTATGGCTCGCCTGCATTGATGGACAGACGCTATCCATTCGGATCATAATCAACATGAGGAGTATATATGAGCAAATTTGATCCTTTGGGATTGTCTGAGTTTGCCCGGTATTACGGGTTTCATTACGATCACATCGATCCTGTCGGCCTGGTTGAGGACGTGCTTATTGACATGGAAAAAGGCTTGAGAAACCAGAGTTCAAGCCTCGCGATGATCCCTGCGTATATCAGCCCTGTAAGCCGGACGATTCCCGGTAAGACCGTTATCGCCCTTGATGCCGGGGGAACCAACCTCAGGGTGGCGCTGGTCAGGTTTGATGAAAACGGCAGGGCCCTTGCAGGTGAAACCCTGAAGGCCCCTATGCCCGGTGTCTCAGGCCGTCTGGATGCCGCCGCTTTTTTCGACAGAATCGCCGAAGTTACGGCGCCTCTTATCGGGCAGGCCTCGTCCGTTATCGAGGGCATAGGGTTCTGTTTTTCGTATCCCATGAAAATTACCGAAGACGCTGACGGCATACTCCTGGGTTTCAGCAAGGAAGTGGACGCCCCTGATGTTATCGGCAAAGCCATAGGCCAGGGGCT
>JAITJW010000174.1 GCA_031278715.1 Treponema sp.
TGCCGAGGTTCTGAAGGACCGGGTTTTTTATGAAGCATCAGGAGGGGGCCTGACCCTTTCGGGGGGCGAACCGCTGTTTCAGGCGGAATTTGCCGCCGGCATCCTGGGCCTCGCAAAGGCCCGCACTATCCATACCTGCGTGGAAACCTCCGGGTTTGCCGGCGCCGGGTTTTTGGAGACCCTTGTTCCCCTGACCGATATATTCCTCTTTGATTTTAAGGAACAGGACCCCGTGCGGCACAAAGCGTATACCGGGGTGGATAAGGATCTCATCCTCAGAAATCTTCGGGCCCTTGATGAACTGGACGCAAAAATCATCCTGCGCTGTCCCATAATCCCCGGAATCAACGACCGGCCGGATCACTTTAAGGGAATCGCCGGTATCGCCGAAAAACTGAACAACATCCGGGAGGTCCATGTGGAACCCTACCATCCGCTGGGTGAAAGCAAAAGCCGTAACCTGGGAAAAACCTGGGGGCTTCCGGGCCGCGGATTCCCGCCGGAAGAAACAGTTGCCGGATGGATCGCGGCTATTCAGGCTGATACCGCTGTCCCGGTGAAAAAAGCGTAATCTCCTTAAAAAGTAACTTTAGACCCGGATGCCTCATTTGATAGCTAACCCCATGTTGACCTCCAATAGCTGCCGCTACCAGATAGTCTGCCTTGAATTGGGTTGCTTTTTCAAAACGAGGCATGGGCACTTTAGGGTTACTTTTTCGATGAGGCAATGCGCGGTCTTGACTTTAGAGCATCTTATAAGGCATTCTTCCTCTTACACCAGGAATTACCAGGTGTACTAACCAGGACAAGGAGAAAATTGTGTCTGACGATGTACTTTCCCAATTTACCCCACCTAAACGTGAGGAAGCCGTTGATACCAGTCGTATACTTAATTTTGCCATCATCGGTACAGGATGGATAGCGGAGTCCTACGCCGAGTGTATTAAGCAATTGCCCGATATCAGAATCGCGGCGGCAGCGGATCTTATTCCCGGTAAAGCGGAAACGTTTTTTAAGCGTTACGGCATAGAAGGCGTCAGGCTTTATCCGAACCACAAAGCCCTGCTTGAAGCTGAAAAGGATCTGGATGCGGTCTGTGTCTGTACCTACAACACCCAGCATGCCGTATGCGCCATTGATGCCTTGAACAAAGGCATCAACGTCATTCTGGAAAAGCCGATGACCGTTACCCTGGACGAAGCCGCCGATGTGGTACGGGCGGAGAAAAAATCCGGCAAGATTCTCTCCATCGGTTTTCAGCCGCGCATGGACGAGAACATGAAGATGATCAAAAAAATTGTTGATTCGGGTGAACTGGGAAAAATTTACTATATCCAGACCGGTGGCGGCAGGCGGCGCGGCATACCGAACAGTACCTTTATCGAGAAAAAGACTGCCGGCATCGGCGCTTTAGGCGACATTGGATGTTATTCCCTTGATCTGGTATTAAACGCCATAGGGTACCCAAAACCGCTTACCGTATCAGGTTACAAATCGGCGTATTTCGGTCCAAACCCCAAGTACAATAACCCTGTAGACGCAGCCCGCTTTAACGTAGACGACTTTGCCGCGGCTTTTATCCGGCTGGAGGGAGACATCATCGTAGATTTCCGCATTGCCTGGGCGATGAACATCGACACCCCCGGCGATACCATCATTTTGGGAACGGAAGCGGGGCTGCGCATCCCCTCGACCGACTGCTGGAACGGATCGTTTTCCGGTCCCATGAAAATCTACCGGGAAGTCGCCGGAGCACAGGTTGATTTCACGGTCCCCCTTTTCCCTTCTATGGACAGTTTTGGAGGCCTGTTCCTGAAAAAGATCCGTTCTTTCGCCGATGCCATTAAAACAGACGGCGAGGCTCCCATACCATCGCGGCAGATTCTCTACAACCAGGCGATCCTCGACGGTATTGTCAAATCAGCAGAGCTTGGCCGGGAGATCGAGATAAAGCTGCCCCAGGATTTGTAAGGGACGCTGTCCGGTAAACGCGGCGCGTACTGTATCCATGTCTTTAACCAACGGGCAATTCCGCCGCGAGGGGAAAGCCGTACCAACGGAGAGACCGGCATGAACTACCAATACTGGAGTCCTGAACTTGAGACGATGTCCCGTTCCGATATTGAGGCCCTGCAGCTTGCCAGGCTGCGGGAGGCCGTGGGCTGGGCCCTGCGGACTACTTTTTACCGGGACCGGCTGGCCGGGGCGGGGATACGGGAGCCCGGCGATATTGCCAGCCTGGCGGATCTGCGGCGTATTCCCTACACCACCAAGCAGGATCTGCGGGAGGGTTTTCCCTACGGTTTCTTGAGCGTTCCACGGGACGATGTGGTGCGGCTTCACGCCTCCAGCGGGACTACCGGGATTCCCACAACGATCTACTTTAACCGGGACGATATACGGCGCTGGACCGACAATGTGGCCCGTTGTATCTACGGTACGGGCTGTAACAGGGCCGATGTGTTCCAGAACATGATAACGTACGGCCTTTTTACCGGGGGTCTTGGCTTTCACGCCGGGGGGGAGGAGGTGGGGATGCTGGTGATTCCCTCCGGATCGGGCAATACAACACGGCAGTTCCGGCTGATGCAGGATTTTGGTACCACTGTGGTTCACGCTACACCAAGTTTTCTGCTCCATGTGGAGTCCCGGATGAAAGAGGAAGGGATAAGCCGGGAAAGCATAAAACTCCGCAGGGCCTTTGCCGGGGCGGAACCGTACTCGGAGGATACCCGCCGGCGTATCGAAGAGCTGCTGCAGATAGATGTGTACAATTCCTACGGTCTTTCGGAGATGAACGGCCCCGGTGTTGCCTTTGAGTGTCAGGCGAAAAACGGTCTTCACCTGTGGGAGGACCGTTACATTGGCGAGATTGTCAATCCTGATACGCTGGAACCTGTGCCGGAGGGGGAGACCGGGGAACTGGTCCTTAGCTGTCTGTGCCGGGAGGCTACACCGCTCTTGCGCTACCGTACCAGGGATCTGTCAAGCTTCTATACCGATACCTGCCCCTGCGGCCGCACCCACCGGCGGCTCCGCCGGATTACCGGCCGTACCGATGACATGCTTATTATCAACGGGGTAAACGTCTTCCCCAGCCAGATAGAGGAAGTGGTTATGTCCATGAAGGAGGTGGGGAACAACTACCTTATCGTCATAGAAAAAGAAGGGGTCCTGGACCGGCTTACCGTCAAGGTGGAAGTAGGAAAAAACATCTTCATGGACGATACCCGGCCCCTCAATGCCCTGCGGGACAAGATACGCTCGACTATCCAGGCTTCCATAACGATCAACCCCAGGGTGGAGCTTCACGAGGGGGGGAGCCTTCCCGTATCGGAGGGCAAGGCCAAGCGGGTTATCGACAACCGGCCCCGGGACCTGTAGTAGTTTTGTCAATAGCGCTCATAATGGGTAACTCTGTTTCACGCATGAAGCGGCGCCTCATGTATGCCGGCCGCTAAAGTCCTGATTATTCAAAAAGCCCCCGGTTTCCCACCCACTTCTTGAGTATCTCATCCAGCAGTCTGATGTCGATGGGCTTGGAGATGTAATCGGTAAAGCCGTTTTTCAAAAACATTTCCTCGTTTCCCGCCAGGGCATTGGCGGTAAGGGCCACAATGGGGACGTTCCGGGCATAGTCCGAATCGATCTCGTGGCGGATAATCCGTACTGCCTCTATGCCGTCCATGCCGGGCATCATGTGGTCCATAAGGATCAGACCGTAACGGGGTTCCCCGCGGCGTATGTTCTCTATCGCCTCTTTGCCGCTTAAAACGGTATCCACGATAAGGCCGTAGGGTTCCAGAAGTCCTCTGGCCACATCCAGGTTAATCTCCACATCGTCCACCACCAGCACCCGGATACCACCGGCTATGGAGACGGGAACAATCCGGGTTTCTTCCCCGGCGTCAAAATACTCATGGGCTTTGAGTTTTTCAGACCAGTCCCTGCCAAGCGGGGTGGGATCGGCCACCTGCTGGGGTACACGGGCGGTAAAAACAGAACCTTTACCGTACTCACTTTCCACGGCAATCGTCCCGTCCATCAGTTCCAAAAGCATTCTGGTAATGGCAAGGCCAAGCCCCGTACCCTCTATTTTCCGGTTGGCCCTGGTGTCAAGCTGGCTGTATTCGGTAAAAAGCCGGTCCAGGTCTTTTTGCCGTATCCCTATGCCCGTATCACTTACCCGGAGAACCAGGACATTTTCCTCCTCCCGGTAAACCTCAAGCCGTACCTTCCCCTCCCGTGTGTATTTAATGGCATTGGAGAGCAGGTTGTTCAGTATTTGTTTTATCCGCAGCTCATCACCAATAAATTTTCTGGGCAGTCCTTTATCAACCTCAAGTTCAAAAGTGATAGGTTTATTACCGATGCGTATCACATTAAGTCTGACCGCCTCACTCAGCAGGACCGCCGTATGGTACTCCACGGGGATAATCTCAAAGCTCCCCGCTTCGATCTTGGAAATATCCAGAATATCGTTGACTATCCCCAACAGGATCGACCCGGAACCACGTATTTTTTTGATGGCCTGGAAGGTATCCGCTTCCAAATTTTTTTGCAGCTCTATGTCCGACAGACCGATGATGGCGTTAAGGGGGGTACGAATCTCATGGCTCATGGTTGCCATAAATTCACTTTTGGCACGGGAGGCGGATTCCGCTATTGTTACCTGCTCCGCCAGGGCCTTTGTCCGCTCCGCCACCGTTGCTTCCAGAACCGTGTTAAGCTCCTTGGCCTGGTTGTACGAACTGGCAAGGTGCCTGGCAAGCACGAGGGCGGAAAAGACGTTGAAGATAAAAAAGCTGTACCGGGTATAGACAAGTCCGGTATGGAACAACACGGAAGATATGGAATCATATACGGAAGTTACGGTAAGAATAAAAAGAATAATAACGATGTTACCCTGGGGAGTCTGTAAAAGATTGTAAACCGTGGCCCTTAGAACGGGGTTTTTTTGGTCCCGGAACATCACTCTTTTTAAGGCCAGTACCTGACGGATAAACGAAATAATTACGGCATGGACAACAAGACAGAAGAAAAAGGTCATGCCGCCGATCTGCCATACGGCCAGGGCGTCTTCGGCAAACTCTATGGAAAAAATGCAGGAGACAAGTGAAAGGACCGCACAGAAAAGGCCGTAACCCTTGAGCGCCAGGGGCAGCCGGTTATTACTCAGTTCCTCCAGGAAGGCCCCCAGAAGAAACGACAGCCCGTACAGGGCGATAAATTCCAGGCGGGATGTAGCGTCTGAATTGTCGATAATTCCGTAGATAATGGGGTTTCTGCAGAGGAAGTAAATACCTACCATGATGGAAAAAAGGCTGTAGTAGAGGTTGTACCGCACTTTTCGCCGCATGTAAAAAAGCAAAAGGTAGTAGAGTCCTACAAAAACATACACCGTGGAACAGATAAGCGTACCCTGATCAAACGACTGAACCGATGCGATCCGGTAATCGTCAATATAGTAAGGGGACACATAAAAAAAACCGGTAGAACTGTAGGACGGGGAACCGATGATCCGTATTCCCAGGTAATTTTCCCCCTCCCTGAACACTTCACTGTTGAGGTGAAGAACGACGCTGCGCTGCGCCCGGTGCTTCACAATCCGCCCGGCGTCATCCAGAAACACCTGGGAAGCAGCGGGCTGCCCGTTCAGGTAGATCTCCCAGTTATCCCCGATAGCGGCAAGAAAAAGACCCGGAAAAATAGGCGGGTTTCCATTGATCAGATCAAGCCGGGCCGCATCCATGTTGAAGGCAATGAGAAACGTAAATTCCTCTGCCCGGCCACCGTCCGGGGAAAGAAAAGGCCGCCGCCGTTCCTGGGCTATAAGGTCCCTTACCAGGGCAGGCTTCCCCTCCCCGGCGTTCAGCACCGCATCCCAGGAGGACAGGGCGGGGTTCCGGTTTATAGTCCCCCGGTCAAAACCTTTTTTTACGTAAAGCGGGTAATCCCGCAGGTTTATCCTTATAGGCCCCGGTTTCAGGGTCTGGGGACGCAGCAGAACCAAAAACACGATCCCCGCCAGAACTGCCGCCAGAATACCCAACACGACGTAGGAGACTTTAAGGGAGGGGTCAGGCTTATCCGGCTGTTCTGTCTCCGCAAAAGCCGGGATTGATAGTTTTCCCATGGTTTCATAGGAAGTATAACCAGTTTGTTCCCTTCTCAACAGCCCTGTTTTTTGTTATACTAAAACTGCTAAAAATATGATCGTATTCCAAAACCAACCGGATTTTGGAACACGATCACATCACAATAAGGAAGGCGCCATGATTTTCAATCCTGAACATGAATGTATGGACACGGTGGTCCGGCAAAAACTCCAGCTTGCCAGTCTGAAAAATCTCGTGGAAACGCTCTACGCCAATGTAGGCTTTTACCGGGAAAAGATGGATGCCCTGGGGGTAAAGCCTGCGGACATTCACAGCCTTAACGACATCGAAAAGCTGCCCTTTACCACCAAGGACGATCTGCGGCTCAACTACCCCCACGGCCTTTTGGCCTGTCCCAAGGACCGGATTGTGGAGGTTCACATGAGTTCCGGTACAACCGGCAAACCCGTGGTGGACGAGTACACGATGAAAGACATCGACATTTGGCGGGAATCCATGGCCCGGACCATGTCGGCTGCCGGCTGTACCAGGAACGACATTGTACAGAACTGTTATGGGTACGGCCTCTTTACCGGCGGACCGGGGGCCCACTACGGGGCCTTGACCATCGGAGCGGAAGTTCTGCCCATGTCCAGCGGTAACACCGCCCGGCAGCTCATGGTACTGCAGGATTTTGGCTCCACCATGCTTACCTGTACCCCCTCGTACGCGCTCTACATGGCGGAAGAAGCGGTGGATGCCGGTATCGACCTTCACCAGCTCCCCCTCTGCAAGGGCTGTTTTGGGGCGGAACCCTGGAGCGAAAACATGCGGAAAGAGATCGAAAGCCGCTACGGTATGAAGGCCTACGACATCTACGGCCTTACGGAGATCATTGGTCCGGGCGTTTCCTTTGAATGTGAGGCCCAGGACGGGCTCCACATCAACGAGGACTTTTTCTACCCGGAGATCATCGATCCCCAGACCGGAACGACCCTGCCCTGCGGTGAAAAAGGTGAACTGGTCTTTACCACCCTGACCAAAGAGGGGACTCCCCTGCTCCGCTACCGGACCAGGGATATTACCTACCTGATGCCCCGGTCCTGCTCCTGCGGCAGAACCACCGTGCGGATGCACCGGCTTTTTGGCCGTACCGACGACATGCTTATTATCCGGGGGGTCAACGTGTTCCCCAGCCAGATCGAGCAGGCCCTTATCGAGATTGAGGGGACCGAACCCCAGTACCTTATTGTGGTGAACCGGGGGGAAAGCCATCTGGACGATGTGGAGCTTCAGGTCGAGGTAAAGCGGGAACTCTTCAGCGATGAAACCAGGGGCCTTGAAGAATTGCGGAACCGAATCGAGAATGTTATGAAAAGCAAGCTCCAGATTGGAGTTAAGGTGAAACTGGTAGAACCCAAGACCATTGAGCGGTCTATCGGCAAAGCCAAGCGGGTTATTGATAACCGAAAAATTTAGGAGGATAGCATGGGTATTAAGCAGATATCGGTATTTCTCGAAAATAACGCCGGCCGCCTGGGGGAAGTAACCCGGACCTTGGCCTGCGCGGGGATCAATATCCGGGCCATCAGCATTGCCGACACCGCAGATTTCGGTATTCTGCGCCTTATTGTGGACAGGTGTGATGACGCTTTGCAGGCTTTGAACACCGGCGGCTTTACCACCAGGGTTTCCGATGTGGCGGTGGTGGAAATTGACGACAGCCCCGGAAGCCTTGCCCGGGTTATGGAGCTGTTCCAGCAATCCAGGGTAAACATCGAGTACCTGTATGCATCGCTGGAAGGAACGGTGGGAAAGGCGGTGGTTATTTTCAAGCTGGCGGATCATGACAAGGGGCTTAACATCATCAAAGACAACGGGTTTTCCATGGTGGAACAATTCTAACTGAAATGGTGATGGTATGAAGATACTCATGGCCTCCAGCGAGCTTCACCCCTATGCGAAGACCGGAGGGCTGGCGGACATGGTTTCCGCCCTTTCCCTTACCCTGGCAAAGCTTGGACACGAGCTGCGAGTAGTCCTGCCCCGTTACTACAGTATTGACCGGTCCGGCCTTGAGCGCTTAGAGGGGGCTATGGGTGTCCCCGTGGGCGGCGGGGAAGAGTGGTGCGCCGTTTACACCACCGTTTTGCCGGGTTCCTCCCCTAAAAATCCCGTCCAGGTCTACTTTATCGACCATGAAGGCTTCTTTGGACGGGAGGGGATCTACGGAACCCCCTGGGAACCTGATTTTCTGGACAACCCCCGGCGCTTTAGCTTTTTTAGCCGCTCGGTGTTCCAGCTTTGCCGCAAAACCGGCTGGTTTCCCGATATTCTCCACAGCCACGACTGGCCCGCCGCCCTGGTGAACGTGTACCTTAAATTTTGGGAACGGCCCCTGGGGGAGCGCGGGGAATTCTCTGCAACAGCTTCGGTGTTGACCATCCACAATTTGGGCTACCAGGGTATCTACGACAAAAACAACTACGGCTGTACGGGACTGGGCTGGGATGTGTTTTACAACGCGGGCTTTGAGGACTGGAACATGATGAACATCCTCAAGGCGGGACTTTACAGCGCGGATAAGCTGAATACCGTCTCCCCCCATTACGCTGAGGAAACCAAAACCCAGGCCCACGGTTTCCACCTTGACGGGGTCCTGCGTTACCGTTCCGCGGACTATTCGGGAATCCTCAACGGTATTGATACGGCGGTCTGGAATCCGGCCGGAGACCCCTGTATTCCCCAGTCCTACACCGTTTCAACCCTTGCCGGGGGCAAGGCCAGGGCCAAGGAAGCCCTGCAAAGGGAATTCGGCCTACCGGTCAATGCGGATCTACCGCTTATCGGCATGGTTACCCGTCTGACCGCTCAAAAAGGGGTGGGCGAGCTTTTTGGTCCCGGTTACGGTTCTGCCTGGTCCATCTGCCGGGAAATGGATGTCCAGATGATCGTGCTTGGTTCCGGGGAATCCTGGTGCCAGGGGGAAATTCAAAACCTGGCTGCCCGGCTGCCGAATTTCAAATGCTGTACCGGCTACCGGGAAGACCTGAGCCATCTGATAGAGGCGGGGAGCGATTTTTTCCTGATGCCCAGCCGCTATGAGCCCTGCGGCCTTAACCAGATGTACTCCCTGGCCTACGGTACCCTGCCCATTGTACGGAACACCGGCGGCCTGGCGGACACGGTGGAAAATTTCAACCAGGAAACCGGGGAAGGCACGGGCTTTATGTTCGACGACCTTACCCCCCAGGCGATCTACAACACCGTAGGCTGGGCGATCTGGGCCTGGTACAACAGGCGGCCCCAGATTGAAGCCATGCGGGTTGCCGGGATGAACAAAGATTTTTCCTGGGAAAAATCCGCAACGAAGTACCTCGAACTCTACAAAAGCTGCGCTACGAAAACCGCT
>JAITJW010000044.1 GCA_031278715.1 Treponema sp.
GTTGCTTTGTCTGGTTTGCCATGTTCGTTCTCCTCCTGATTATCCTTATAAGGGTTTACCCCTTAATGGCCCCGATCATGATACTAATTACAAAGGTTATCCAGCACTATCCCGTCCAGATAACGCCGCTGCTCAGGGGACAGGGGCGCAAAAGGCTTCCTGGGAGCCCCGGCGGCGATCCCCTGGGTCTCCAGAATGTACTTAATAGCCGGGATCAGGCCCACGCGGTTTAGGGCGGCCATGATGTTATTAGCCTTAACCTGCAAGGCCAGGGCTTCCTGAACCTTCCCGGCCTTGTACAGACTGCTGACTTTCTTATAATGGGGAAGCATAAAATTGAAGGTACTGCCGATGGAACCGTCCGCGCCCAAGGCGAGGCTCCCCAGCATGCCCTCTTCAAAACCGTTCATCACCGCCAGCCTGGGGGCCAAAGCCTTGATCCGTTCCAACTGGGAAAGATCGTGGTTCGTATGCTTAACGCCGAATACGGCGTCAGAACGCAGCAGTTCCGCCGTGGCCGGGTGCTCCAGGTTGAAGGGCTTATTGGTATTGCCGGGAAAATTGTAGACCATCACCGGCATGCCAACGGCCCCGGCAATATCGTAATAATACCCCGCGATAAGTTCTGCGGAAAACCCATAGTAAAACGGAGGGGTCGCCGCAATATGCTGAAAACCCAGCCGTTTGGCTGCCAGGCCGTACCGTATAGCTTCGCCGGTGGATATTGCGCCTACATGGGCTATGAGGGTAGTCCTGTCCCGAAACGCTGAAGCAGCTTCAAAAACCGCGATCCGTTCCTTTTCGGCCAGCAGAAAACATTCGCCTGCGGAACCGCCGGTAAAAAACCCCGAAGCCCCTTCAGCCAGGTTCCGTTCCATCAAGCGGACCAGGGCGTCCGCCTGAAATTTCCCCTCCCCGTCAAAGGGCGTGATTGATGCCGAATAAATACCGTCCATGATTCCACCTCTAAAGTAAATAATGATTAAACAACGCCAGTATAACTAAATAACGCAACAAACTGCTAGCTGGTTTCACCGCGCCCTGGAAGGCCGGGCCCCGGCAAGAGACAAGCGGGCCTCTATCAGAATGTCCCGGTCCGGGTCGATGCAGCCCACTTCCGCCGCAGCCTGTTCCCCAAGCCCCAGCGTAAAGGCTAGCTCGGTACGCTCTACCGATGAACCTTCCCCAGGATGCAGTCTATCCGGGACCTGCCCCGTTCCTGCTCCGTCTGTTCTTCCAGAAATTCATTATTCAGGGCATTGCATCAGTAGGCATTAAAGAATAAGAATATATCATGGATGGAGTATCTGGCGCCGTGATCCATTTTATGCATTTTTAAGGAGAAGTTTATGAGTATTACCGTAACATCCAAACCTTTAACATACCGGGAAAAAGTAGATATCCTTCGCCGGCAGAAAGAAGAGATGACCCAAAAGAAAATGAAACATTGGACCCGGCCAGGGCACTTCGATACCGATGACAAGGGCTATATCGTGCCTCCCGAAGGATACTCCTTCGAACTTGAACCGAATGAGCCCAAGGACCCGGACCACCGGGTTTATGGCGCAAAACAGTGGGCAAAAAATTTTTACCGGTTTCTTGATCTTCATCCGCCCTATGTGGACCCCTATTCATCACTGGCCGGCGCCTATATGGATAAGCTGGAATGGCACAATTCGGGCGGCTGGTTTCCCCGGGATGACTATCCTGAATTACGGGTGTTTCATCAGCTCTACGATCTTGTATCCGGTGTACACGGGGCCCACCATTTCCACCACGATGTGGGTGAAATCGGCTTCAAGCTGGGCTGGAAAGGAATACTGGAAAAGATACGCCATCATAAGCAGGTCCACAAAGACGATCCTGACAAGCTGGCTTTCCTTGAGGCGGAAGAAACCGTAGTTCTTGGCATCCAGGAATGGATACGGCATAACGCTGACCTTGCCAGAGACATGGCTGAAACGGAAAGGGATCCTGATTTCAAGGCAAACCTGAAGCGCATGGCCGCAATGAATTACCGCCTCATCAATGAACCGCCCGAAACCTTTATAGAGGCTTGTCAGTGGCTTACCTGGTTCCTGCTTCAGTCGTCTATGTACAACGGTTCAGGGGCCGGCGGCGCCCTGGAACTGCTACTCAATCCTTTCTTTGAGAAAGACATGGCCGAAGGGCGCCTGAGCGAGGATGAGGCGATCTACCACCTGGCCTGTCTCCTTCTTAAAGATACGCAATATTTCGAGATTGGCGGAACCTACCCCGACGGCAGGGACAGGACAGGAAAGATCTCCTGGCTGACCATTGAGGCAAGCCACTGGCTGCGAATTCCCACGGCGCTCTGCCTCAGAATCCACGAAAACATCAATCGGGACTTTGTGAAAAAAAGTGTGGAGTACATGTTCCAGGACAAGACCAGCAACCCTTCGTACATCGGCGACAAGTGTATGGTCGAAGGTTTTATGAAAAACGGATACACCGAGGAGCTTGCCCGCCGAAGGTACAAGACAGGCTGTAACTGGTGTGCCCTTCCGGGCATTGAGTACACGTTAAACGACACGGTAAAAATTAACATGGCCAAAGTCTTCGAGGTTGCCTATGAACAGATGCTCTCGGACAGCGAGCGTTCAACGGACAACCTTTGGAAACTCTTCGACAAACATCTGGGCAAAGCTGTGGAGGTAATTAAGGATTCGGTGGATCTCCACACGGAACGCAGCTGGTTCTACAGGCCCGAACTGGCTTTGGACTTTATGTGCCACGGTCCCATCGAAAAAGGACTCGATATTTCACACGGAGGGGTGGAGTATTATAACTTCGGCATAGACGGTGCGGCTCTGGGAACCGTAGCGGACAGTTTTGCGTCTCTGGAAAGGGCGGTAGAAGAAGAGGGCGTCATGACCTGGGATGAAGTAGACGCTGCTCTTAAAGCCAACTGGAAAGGGTTTGAAGACAAACGGTTATACATGAAAAACACCCCCCGCTATGGTTTCGGCGGTACTAAAGCTGACGACTACGCAAAACGAATCGTTGAATGTCTGAACCATCACGTCAAAAAATGCCCAACACCCAAGGGGTTTAACTGCATACCCGGTCTTTTCTCCTGGGCAAATACCATCGGTATGGGTAAAGCGGTAAAGGCTACCCCCAACGGCCGGTTTGCCCACGAACCTATCACCCACGGAGCCAACCCGGAACCGGGTTTCCGGGAAAGCGGCGCCCTTACGGCTATGGGTATCGCAGTAGCGGGAGTTCAACCGGGATACGGCAACACCGCACCCATCCAGCTGGAAATTGATCCTGTGCTGGCCAAAGGAGATGAGGGAGTTGAGAATATTACTTCGTTCCTCATGACTTACTGCAACGATCTTAAGGGTTCTCTGGTGAATATCAACATAGTGGACAGGGACAGAATTCTGGATGCCTATGAACACCCCGAACGTCATCCGGATCTGGTAGTGCGCATCACAGGATTCTCGGTGTACTTCTCCACCCTTACGCCGGAATTCCGCAAACTGGTTGTGGACCGGATTATTCAAAACTAAAATGGCAAAATCAACGATAGAGGGGACTGTCTTTGACATCCAGCGTTACTGCGTACATGACGGTCCGGGCATCCGTACTACGGTTTTTATGAAAGGCTGTAGTCTGCGCTGTTTTTGGTGCCATAATCCTGAATCTTTAAGTCCCAGTCCGCAGCTTATCACATACCCCCATAAATGTATCGGCTGCGGAAAATGTGCCGCGGTTTGTCCGAACAAGTGCTTTGGAGAAGCTGCGGGGCCCTTTGCCCTGGACCAGAGCAAGTGTACCGCCTGCGGTACCTGTGTGAAGACATGCTATGCCGGCGCCCTTAACATGAGCGGGAAAAAGTACCATGTGGATGAGGTGATGAAACAGGTCCTGATGGATGCCGTATTTTATAAAAATTCCGGCGGTGGAATGACCTGTTCAGGAGGCGAGCCTCTTACGCAGAGCGATTTTATCTCGGCCCTGTTCATCGCCGCCAAAGAAAACGGCATACATACCGCCCTGGATACCGCCGGGAATGTTGATTTTTCAGCTTTTGAAAAGACGCTGCCCTGGACGGACCTGGTACTTTTTGACTTCAAAGCCGCCGATCCGGGCCTGCATGAACAGGGGACAGGTTCCCGTAACGAGCGCATCCTTGCCAACCTTGAACGACTTGCCAGGAGTGAGGATGACTTTCGTGTTCCCGTTTGGATACGTATCCCCGTAATTCCCGGCTTCAACAACACCCGTGAAAATATGCAGGAAACAGCGGCTTTTCTTAAAAAACTGATACTGGTGCGCCGGCTTGATCTGCTTCCCTATCATCAGTTGGGAGCGTCAAAATACGAAGGTCTTGGCATGAACTACGGACACAAGGACCTCAAGCCACCTGATAAAAGTGAGATGACGGCCCTTGCATCCGTGTTCACAGATGCCCATTATAGTGTGGAAGTGCGTTAACTCCTGTTAGTAGCTCCCTTTAATCTCCAAATCACCGGCTGTATTGTCAAAACTCAACAGCGTAGTCCTGGTTTTTTCGTCCCAGTCGAATTCAACCGGCAACGTCTGCGGCGATGTCCCTGTCTTTGGCAGTTCAGGAGATGCCAAGGGTGGGATACACAGGGGCCTAAGCTGCCCGGAAACGGATGCGGGCCTGTGCGGAAGCCGCAGCCGGATATGAGCGCGCAGCCTTGAGGCCCCGCAGCCGGTCAGCGTGAAACCGGTCTCCGTTGTATTTAACCCGGTAATGCGAATGGATGTCCCGATGATGTACAGATCTTCCGCCGTGATAGTATCAAAGTCAAACAGCAGGGCCTGCTCATCCGGGTTAAGGATCTTTTCAAGGATGATGTCAAATTTGGTACTCAGCATATCGGCAAAAAGACCTTTCCGCACCATTGGAGTATCAGACGCCGATTCGTTCATAAGCGCCAGTACCAGGTATGGCCCCCGGCGCAGTACAAAACTGTTCCGGTCCAGGGTTACGCCCAACAACGCCGCTATGTCCCCGCGATAAGCATCCGATAGCGCCGTGTTCAGGCAGAGCTCTGCAGGACTTTGCCGTTTCAACACGAAACGACCTTTGCCGCACCGGTATGTACCTTCGGGTGAGTCCTCCGGCAATCCCAGAAGCCGGAACAGGGATTCAAGGGGTGTAGGATCGGTATTCTTTCCGGTGTTCCACCAGGACCTGATCCTGTGGAACGGGTCCCTGCCATCGCCGCAATAGTACAGGATCCCGCCGTTTTGTACGTAGCCTGCCAGCGTAATATTGACATCCGCCGAAAGGGGCTTTTGGAATTCGTAGCTTAATATCAACAATTTGTAGTTATCAAGGTAAGCAGGGTACCGGACAATGTTTTCAAGCTGGACAGGCCGAATCGGCAGGCCCCCTTTCAGCAAGGGCATCGCAAGCCCAAAGAACTGCGGGAACGCGGTGGAGGCGGCAAAGTCAAAGCTGTGGCCAGCGGCAATTTGCACATCTTCCCGGACTTCCGCGTATTCTCCGCCTGCAAGCCACAGCTTCCAGGGGTATTTTTGAAGGCTTGAAGGATCCGCGGCCCTGCAAAACGCCTCCTGTTCCGCCCTGGCGTCATCGGGCACACTCCGCTGGAACATAGCGGTATCCGAAAGGAACACTCCCGTATCCGGCAGTTCCTGTTCCCAGGCAAAATCGTCCGTTTCAAATGTCCCCATTGTTTGAAAGATATTCGCGCAGAGGGTAAGGTAGTCCGGCGGAATAGGCTTGGCGTCCGCTGCCCCACGGGGATATTCCGGCGGTTTTTCCCCGTCGATACCGAATATACGGCTTGGCCAGGGGCATATTTCGTAACGGTTGATGTGGGGCTGGAATAACTGGGCGATGAGGGTTTTGAAATAATCCACCTTGTATTCTTCCCAATGGTACTTGGGCATATCCTCAATCGGGTCAATGTTAAACCAGATGGTCCGGCCCGTACCGCGGACCAGTTCCTGCATCACGCCGTATTCCAAAAAGGCGGTTTCAAATATCCGTTCCCTGCATGCTCCGCGGTACACATTCGGCGTCCGGCTTGTGCCCATCCAGATTTGGGCCTGGTAGCCGGACAGCGTCGGAATGTCCGTCAGGGTTCCTTCGGGGCTTGGGACTTTCCACTGGGTATAATTCAACAAACTGTGAGTTGGCACATAAAACCGGAGGGGGCGGCCATACTTCACCATCGAATATTCGCAGAGTGCGGCGCTTACCCGGTCAATGGCGCGGCGGTACAAATAGGCCATAAGTCTTGCGCTGCGGTAGTGGGCGTCTACGTTCTCATGGGGCGGCTGCCAGGGCTCATGGTAGTAAATCTGATACTCCCGTTTGAAGGCTTCACTGTAAGCGCCGGATTCCAGGAATTCTGGTTCTTCCGTATAAACGGCTTCCACACCCGCGTCTATGGCGGGCTTAAGTTTTTCCGTCAGGTAATCCGTGTAGGATATGGCGGGCACCATGTAGGGCACATCCGGCGCATGAACCCAGATACCGGTCATACCGCCGTCCCTGTCGCGCTGGGCCTCGTCCCAATGGTCCCGGCCATCCCATTTGCCGTTCAGATAATCCTGATAACCGCCCCAGGCGATCCCCGTCATGATGTGAACCACGTAGCCCCTCTGCCGGTACTGTTCCACCCGGCGGGGCATGCCGGGATCCGTACCGTACACAATCGCGATATCCTGTCCAAAATCATAGGTACCGCTTAAGGGCGCAGACACCTGATAACTGGTCCGTTCTTCCGTCCGTTTCCGTATAAATGCCATACTGTACTCCTCCTCCTGTGATAGACAAAGGGACGGGGACAAGCCCCGTCCCTTCATTGTGCGTTACAAAACCAGCTTAGAACACAATGTCGCTGCGGGTCTTGGCCTTCTGGGTCAGGAAGTCGAGGAACCTCATATAAAGCCCGTTTTCGGCGGTCCTTAAATGGGTCTGCCATTCCGTAAGGATCCTGCGCGCTTCCGCTTCAGTGGCGGCAAAGTAGGCCCGTTCACGGTAGGTCTTTTCCCGCTCGCTGTCTGAAATTTCCATCACTTTTTGAATTTCAGGGAATTCGAGTTCATACGCGTTGATCGGCCAGCCGGAGAACTGGACGATAGGCCGCGCTTTCTTGTACGCTTCCTGCATGATGCCCTGGGGGTCGGTAATGGGGTCCTCACCGAACCAGTCCTTAGTCAAATCGCCGTACCACAGGCGGCTGGGAATGTAACCTATGCCGTAGGTGTCCCGCATTTCAACATACACAGAAGCATCGCCGGCTTTCGCCCGGCGGTCCAGGTCGGCGCGGTACCGGGGCTGGCCCTGGGCGTTCCGCACCATGGTTTCCCCTTCAATGCCGTAATCGCAAAGAGCCCTGCCTTCCGGCGTGTTGACAAAGTCGATAAACCTGAAAGCCGCGTCAAGATCCTTGCAGTTCTTGGGGAAGAAGATGACCGGGGTGCCGCTCCTGCCTTCGGCCTCTACCTGCACCAGGGGCTTACCGTCCACATCGTTCATGGGCCCTATGGGGATAAAGCGCATCTCCGGATGGGAGTCGAACAGCCCCGTCCGCTTGGTGGCGTCAATAGGATTGTGGAAATGGCAGCCGACCATCAGGGCCGTGCCGTTCCCCAGTTTTTCATCGGCACGGGAATCGTCGGTGGTAAAACATTCCTTGTCCAGGAGGCCCTCACTCACCATCCGCCACAGGTACAGGTTCCGGTTGATCCAATCATCCGTCAGGGCGTAATGGGTAACAGTCCCGTTGATGTTGTAATAGTCGGTCAGCTGCTGCTTTTTGAATCCCAAAACATACTCAGCATAGTCCCAGCCGTTGTGGCGGGTTGTGGCCACAATAGTGGGGTTTCCGTTCACATCCTTAAACCCGTAGGCCTGGGCCTTTTTCATAAAGTCGTAGAGCTGTTCCGGGGTTTTGATGGATGTTTCGTCAATACCCAGGGCCTTGGGCACATCGCCCCGCACAAACACCCCGGCCATCCAGTTGGTGGTATGCCGCGTATTTCCCGCGGTTTCCTGGGGTATCAGGTACTTCTTCCCGCCAAACATGGGATCGGAAAGGTCGGTTTCCAGGTACTTTTGGGAAATAACACCGATGTCATAGGCACGTTTTACGTTGGGGTACTTTTCCAGCATGTCGTCGATGGGCAGCAGCATCCCTTCGGAAGCCGCCTTTTTAATGATGCCCGATTCACCGGTAGAACCGCCCCAGAACGCGGCGTTCACAATATCCGGCAGATCGCCTGACGCAAACATGAGATTCAGTTTTTCAACTTCGTTCATCATGATGCCTTCGATCTCGACAGTTACGCCGATTTTTTCGCGGATCGCCTTGGCCACGGGGTTATTGTACTGGTCCGGCGGGGTTTGGTACCCTCCGTTCCAGACAGCGACCATACGGAGCCGGACATCGTTACTGGACGCGGCCCTCTGCCTGGTACCCGCCGCAAACAACGGCAGCGATAAAACAGCTATCGCTGCTACAAGGAGAGTGAATTTCTTCATATTCCTTCCTCCAAAGAAATTATTGCGCCTCATGGCGCTCCGCTCCTACGGAACGGCATCCATAAACCGCATACGCGGTAAACGGTTAACCTTTAATGGCGCCAATCATGACGCCCTTTACGTAGTACTTCTGCAAAAACGGGTACACCACCACAATGGGCATGGTGAGGATCATCACAAAGGCCATTTGGAGCGACATAGGCGTAAAGGTGCGCATCGTAGCCTGTACTACGCTTAGCTGACCTGCCTTCATAACGGCAGGGGTGGATTCCTTCAAAATTTTCTGCAGCAGCGTGGCCGCAGGGAACAGGTTCGTACGGCTCTGGTAATACGCGCCGGTAAACCAGTCGTTCCAGTGTCCTACGCCGATAAACAGCGCCAGGGTAGCTATGATGGGAGCGGCCAGGGGAATATAAATCTGGAACAGTACCTGGCCGTGCCCCGCCCCGTCTATTTCCGCGGACTCAGAGAGCTCTTTGGGGATGGTCTGGAAATAGGTACGCATCATCAGAAAATTAAAAAAACTGTAAATGCCGGGAATGACGTAAAGCCAAAAACTCCTGGTAAGTCCCAGGTCCCGCAGCAGCATGTAGTAGGGGATCATGCCACCCCCAAAGAGTGTGGTGAAGTACCAGAAAAACGTAAAAAAGGTACGACCGGGAACGTCCGTGATCACGGCGTAGGAAACAAGGGCGGTAAAAAACAGGCCCAGCAGAACCCCTAGAACTGTACGGCCTATGGATATCATCAGAGAATCGAAAATAGGCGCGTTCTTAAAAGCCTGGAGGTAATTTTCCAGTGTAAAAGCCCTGGGCCAAAAGTACACACCCCCCCGTACAAAATCATTCCCCTCGTTGAAGGACGCTACCAGTACATACCAAAAGGGGAACAGGGTAATGAAACCGAAAAGAGCCAAAAAAACCACGTTGAACACTTCAAAGACCCGCTGGGACCGTGAAATGAATTTCATCGTATCTACTCCTCCTAATTACCGGCTACCAGATGCCGACTTCAAAAAACTTTTTGGCGACCCAGTTTGTAACGACGACCAACAGGAACGCGAACACCGACTTGAACAGACCAATGGCCGATGCGTACTCGAACTTACCCTGACTAAGCCCGGTTTTCAGCGTGAATGTGTCCAGAATCTCCGATATGATCGTATTGGCAGGCTGCTGCAGGAGCAGAATCTGATCAAAACCGGCATTCAGAATTCCGCCGACGGCGAAAATAAACATAATACCGATGGTGCCCTTGATACTGGGCAGTGTTATGTGCCAGGTACATTGGAGCCTGCCCGCTCCGTCAAGGTAGGCCGATTCGTACAGTTCCGGGTTGATACCGGACAGCGCGGAAAGGTAGATGATGGAACCCCAACCCGCCCCTTTCCAAATTTCCGAAAGAATAACAAAAGGATAGAAGAATTGCCGTTCCCCCAGGAAGAAAATACTTTCCAAACCCAGCCGGTTTCTAAGGTTGTTTATAATACCACCATAGGGGCTGAACATCGTGGTCATAAGGCTTACCACTACGACCCAGGAAACAAAGTTGGGCAGGTAACTCATAGTTTGGACGAGGCGTTTGAATCTGGGAAAACGGAGTTCGTTGAGCAAAAGCGCCAGCAGAATAGGTGCGGGGAAACAGAAAAGGATTTTCATACCGCTAATAACAACCGTGTTGCGGAGAATTTCCCAAAATTCCATAGAAGAAACAAAGGCCTTAAAATGTTTAAGCCCCACCCAGGGGCTGCCCATGATGCCCAGGCTATATTTATAATCCCTAAAAGCCAAAGTAGCCCCGTACATGGGGTAGTAACTAAAAACAAGAAGAGATACAACACAGGGTACCATGAACAGGTATATTAACCTGTGTTTCCAGATACGTGCGCCAAGAGGCTTGTGCGAAAATTCACCTTGTGATTTTTTCACAGTGTACTCCTTTCACCCATGTGCTGTCATAACAGGAATATTGAACGTGAGGTTTTCGGCACAGTAATAGTGTATAATTATTGGCACCGGTACAGCACCGGTGTTTTTTACATGGGGTATGTGTGTATGTGTGTGTGTGTGGGGGGTGGGGGGGGGGGGGGGGGGGCACATTTTATAAAGATAATATTTTTTTTTTTTGAGGAAAATTAAATTTT
>JAITJW010000089.1 GCA_031278715.1 Treponema sp.
TGCGGTGTGGAGATAATCAGGTCGTCCGTGTCGTAGACTCCGGCCAGAATATCGTCCTCGATCATCTCGATGATCTGGACGAACATTGGTTTTTCATCGTGCACGTTCACCGTCCTCCCGATCTTAAGTAAACCAGTTAATCGGTTAAGTAACTAACTAATGAGAATATACTACCTGTCCGGTATGGTGTCAAGCGAAAGCGGCCAAAAGTCCGCTTTTTCCTCTAAATCTAAGCGGGTTCTCCTCCCTTCCGTAAGCGGTACATCAAGCTGCGGTCAGTGCCGGGGAAAATAGCTGATGCCCAGTTTTCCTGTTACCGGATTGGTATAGGTTTCACAGCCCACATCGTACACATCTTCGATTAGTTCACGGGTCAGCACCGATTCAGGGGGGCCTTTGGCGGCAAGAGAACCGCTGCGCAGTACATAAAGGTAATCGCAGTATTCTGCTGCCAGGGACAGATCGTGCAGGGCCGCCAACACACTGACGCCGAGTTTTTTTACGATTGACAGTATTTGAAGCTGGTATTTTATATCCAGATGGTTGGTGGGTTCGTCCAGCACCAGGAGCTGCGGCTCCTGGGCAATTGCCCTGGCCAAGACCACCCGCTGTTTTTCGCCCCCTGACAGGGACTGGTAACTCCTGCCGGCATAGGCCCCCAAGTCTACCATGCTCAGGGCCCGTTCGACAATTTCAAAATCCTGTTTTGTATCCTGTTCAAGCAGGGCTTTATGGGGGGTACGGCCCATCATCACCATTTCGCGGACGGAAAAATCAAAATCCAGTTCGTTAAACTGCCCTACCACCGCCATGGACCGGGCGACAAGCCGGGGACGCGCCTTTATGAGGTCTTCACCGTCTAAAAAAATGGCGCCTTCACGGGGGCTTAAAACTTTATAAATGGCCTTGAGCAGGGTAGACTTTCCCGAGCCGTTGGGTCCGATAAGGCCGACAAACAGGCCCTCCTCAACTTTAAGGGAAATATCGCTGACAATATCCCTGCGTGAAATGCTTATCGAGACGTGGTTCACTTCCAGGTTCATGATTAACTCCTGCCAAAGCCATAGCCTTTTTTGACCAGCATGGTTACAAAGACCGGCGCGCCGATCATGGCGGTAATAATGCCGATGGGAATTTCAGTTCCTGGAAGGATGATCCGGGCAATAAGATCCGCCCAGAGCAAAAAAAGGGCGCCGGCCAAAACAGCGCCGGGCAGAAGTCTCCGGTGATCCGAGCCAACGATACCCCGCACGATGTGGGGGACAATCAGCCCCACAAAACCGATCATCCCGCAGTAGGCTACCATGACGCCGGTAATCAGGGAAGAACTTACCATGTAGATCCGGCGGTAGGCGGTAATGTTTATCCCCAGGGTAACCGCCGCCTCATCCCCCAGAAGCATGGCGTTCAGGATCCGGAACTGGGAGAGGCCAAAGAGGATCGCTGCGCCAATCAGAACCGAAAGCAGGGGCAGCTTTTCCCACTTGGCGGAGGCAAGGCTGCCCATAGTCCAGAACGTTACGGTCTTAATCCCCTCCGCGTTGTTGGCAAAGTAAATGATAAAATTGGAGAAGGCGTTGCACAGCGCGTTGATGACCATGCCGGAAAGAACCAGTTTTACTGAACTGAGTTTACCCCCTACTCCCGCCAGGGTGAGTACTGCCATAGACGCGCCGAAAGCGCCGGCAAAGGCGCCGGCGGCAGTGCCCAGCTGGGAGAAAATACCCGCGGCGCCGAAGCCGATAAGGATGGCAAATGTCGCGCCCAGGGAAGCGCCGGAGGATATACCCAGAATATACGGGTCAGCCAGGGGATTTTTCACCGATGCCTGCATAACGGTCCCGCACAGGGAAAGCCCCGCTCCGGCCAGCATGGCGGTCAGCACCCGCGGAAACCGTATCTGCCAGATGATGTTCATAAAAGAACCTGCAGTAAGCTCAGCCCTATCCCCGATAACCATGCCGGTAATTTTATGCCAGACAAGCCGGTACGTCAGGGAAAGGGGGATCCGTACCTGCCCCAGCGACAGGGAAAGGGCCGCCGACACCAGGAGAACGGCCGGCAACAGAACGGCGAAAGTTTTAAGAGGCCATTTTCTTGACAGGGAAAGGCCGCCGCTGCCGGGACAGCCGGGGGAAGTTTTGGACATTCAGGCAGTATCCTTGTGTTGTGGTGATTTTTTGTCCAGACGCAGGATATGATCGCAGCCGGTAAGCGTGGAACGCCGGTGGGAAACGATAAGGATCGTGGTATCGCCGTATTCGTCTTTCAGGGTTTTTAATAAGCTTTTTTCGTTTAGCACATCCAGGTTGCTGGTAGGCTCGTCCATAACCAGCATATCGGGGTTGGAGAGCATGGCCCGGGCAATGCCGATGCGCTGTCGTTCGCCGCCGGAGATCCGGCCGTTAAGTTCACCCATAGGGGTTTGGTAGGCTTCCGGAAGGGCGCTGATAAAGCCGTGTATGTGGGCGCGTTGCGCCGAAAGGACGATCTCCTCCTCAGACGCCCCGGTCTTGCCCAGGGCTATGTTGGCGGCGATAGTATCGTTAAAGATAAACGTTTCCTGTTCAAGCATAACGATCCGGGAACGGAGACTTTTAAGGGATATTTTTTGAAGGGGAATACCGTTGATCCGTATCTCCCCTGCAAGGGGTTCCCAGAAACGCAGGAGCAGCCGGATAATCGTTGATTTGCCGATGCCGCTTTCCCCGATGACGCCGATCTTCTCCCCTTTTTTTATGGTGAAGCTCAGGTCCTGTATAACCGCTTCCCGGTCGCGCCGGTATCCAAAGGAAACCCGGTCAAATTCCACAGTTTCTATACTGCCAAGCTCTACCGGGGAAGGATCCTCTATAATTTCCGGCCGGTCGTCCATAATGGCAAAGTACCGTTCCGCCGCGGCGTAGGTTTCCAGCAGATTTGAGATAACGGTGGTAAGGGACTGTGTTGAGGAAAACGAAGCGGAAACTACGAAGGAAAGGACGATGATCCCGGCGGGGTTCTCGTAGCCTCTCAGGGCCAGATACGATGCCGTGGCGATTACCAGGATGCGGGCAAGGTAGATAAAAAACACCGGCGCCGATGTTACGATTTGCCGGTGAAGTGTCAGCGCATGGGCAGCCCGGTTGATCCCCGCGGTTTTTTCCAGGGCCTCCGCCATCCGTTTTTCGCCGTAATTGAAGATCTGTACTTCTTTAAGGGAACTTACGCTTTCTACCATGAAGGATTTTAAGTCCCCTACCCGCTTCCGGTAATCCTGTCCCATAGCCCGGCCGGTCTTAATCGCCAAGAGGGGCAGCGCCAAACAGATAAGCAGGTAGACCGGGAGCAGGACCGGCAAAAACAGGATGTGAACGCTGCCGGCAATACAGAGGCTGACCAGGGGCAGAAGGATTATCGTGAACAGGGGACCGATGGTATGGGCAAAAAAGAATTCGATAGTTTCAATATCCGCCACCGCGACCGAAAGAATATCTCCCTTCTGCCGGTCAAGAAGCCGGGCCGGGGCAAGGCAGCGCAGCATTTCAAACAGGTTGCCCCGCATATCCGCCAGCAGTTTATAGGCCGCCACGTGTGAAACCAGCCCCTCAAAGTACCGGCATATCCCGATACCCGCCGAACAGAGCAGCATCAGGCCCCCCCATACCACAGGCGCGCCGCGGTTAAGTCCCGCTGCGGACAGGATCAGCAGGGCCCCCGATGCCATAAGCCCCAGATGGGCGAAGTTGCCAAGAATACTGGCCAGGGTGGAAACAACAAGGGACCGTTTCTGCGGCGCTGCAATACGGAAAAGGCGGCGGGACAGGGAAAGAATACCGGGGTTCCTCTGGGGGGGCATCACAGGACCCCCGCTTTCACCGGACCTGCCGGGCCCTGAGATTCCAGTACGGCCTGCTCCTGTACCAGCCGGTAATAGACGTTTTTGTTTTTAAGCAGTTCCCGGTGATTCCCCGATTCGACGATTCTCCCCCCGGCAAGAACCCAGATGGTATCCGCTTCACGGATGGTGGAGAGCCGGTGGGAAATGATGATGAGGGTCCGGCTGAGGGCAAGTTCGGCAATACAGGCCCAAATGTCCCGTTCACTGTCCGCGTCAACCCCGGAGGTGGCTTCGTCAAACACGATATAGGGGGCCTTGCAGAGCAGTACCCTGGCAATACCCAGTTTTTGTTTTTGCCCGCCTGAAAGCTTGTCTCCGGCGTCCCCCACATCGGTTTCCAGGCCCTCTGGAGACGCTGCCAGCCAGTCCCCCAGTCGTACCATTCCCAGGACTTCCTGCAGTTCCCTGTCG
Organism: Treponema sp.; assembly: GCA_031278715.1. Classification (GTDB taxonomy): domain Bacteria; phylum Spirochaetota; class Spirochaetia; order Treponematales; family Breznakiellaceae; genus JAISFT01. Next base: position 4,292 of record JAITJW010000089.1, read on the forward strand.
GTCGCTGCGGGGCAGGCTATCCGGAGGTTTTCCGCAACGGTCCCGCTGAAAATCCCCACCTGCTGGGGCACCAGCACGATCTTCTCCCGCAGCTCCTCCGGGCTTTGGGCGGCATAGGGGATGCCCTCTATAGTAATCCGCCCCTTAGAGGGATCGAAAAACCGGAGCAAGAGGGATGAAAGGGTGGTTTTCCCGCTTCCCGAAGGACCGGCCAGGGCGGTTACCATACCCCTTTGAATATCCATCGTAAGGTTTTGAACACCCGAATCCCTTCCGGGGTAGGTATAGGAGACTCCCTCAAGGCGGATCCCCGGAAACGCATCCGCCTTGACCGATTCGCGGTTAAAGGTGATCCGCGGCCGGCTTGTATCAATATCCAAAATACCGGACACAGCCTGCGCGGCCGCAATCCCCGTCAGGGCCTGATGGGTACTGAACATCAGCTGCCGGACAGAGGCAAAAAAACCGTAGCCCAGCATTAACACCATAATGGCGTCCCCCAGGGCGGCCCTGCCGCGGGAAAGCTGGGTACACACAAAAACTACCGAAGCAAACACCGAAAGGTAGATAATTCCGTCGGAAAACAGAAACGATACAAAATTACTGTGGATCATTTCCATAAGGCGGCGGTTAAAATTTTCTGCCCGGCCTCTCAGGTTCTTTTCCCGCTCTCCGTCCTGGTTAAAGAGTTTCAGCGTCGAAAGCCCCCGGAGGCTCTCAAGGTAATACCCGGTTAATTCCCGGAAACTTTCCCATACCAGCGATGTTGCCGAACCTTTCACGATTTTTTTGAAAATGTTGTTGGCGGGAAACAGGAGGATGGAGACGACAAGCAAAAAAACCGCCGCGCCGAAAGATGAATCTTTTAATCTGAAAAACAGATACACCGGCGAGATGAGGCAGTAAAAAAGTCCCGGAAGGTACCTGCTGTAGTAAACCTGCATGGATTCAATACCGTCCACCGCGGAAGCCACCGCCTGCGACATGCCGATTTTTTCGATGCTACCCACGTCCAAAAGGAGTATCGTTGAAAAAATCCGCTTTCGTAAACCAATCCGGGCCCTGGCGGTACAGCGGTATTCGGCTTCCCCAATCAGAAGCTCCCCGGCAAGAACCATGCAGGCGCCCAGCAGGGCCTGGCCCACGGCCGGGGACAGGGGCTGTTCCGCCATGCCGCCCAAAAAACCGGAAAGTGTCTGGGAAAAAAGGGCGATTCCGGCCAGGGCCAAAAGCTTGAGACCCAGAATGGCGATAATCCACGGCCACAGCCCCTTCGCCATTTTCAGCAGAATTTTATTCAGCAGCAGCACGGCGGCCCCCTTCCCCGTCCTACATCAGACCGGGGTATACCTGCTCGGCAAGCCTGGCCAGTCCTTCAATGGTACAATAGCCATGACCCATAATGTCGTTAAAGGGAACAAGAAAAACCTGCCGGTCCGCTATGGCGGGTACGTTTTGCAGGGATTTCTGTGCCAGCAAATCGGCAACGGCAGCTTGAGCATTCAGGGGACTGTCCGCGTAGTCGATGTAGACGATCATATCGGGGTTGAGGGCTATCATCGTCTCAAGGCCCAACGACGTGCCCGCCTGCTCGGTGGCGTTTACAAAGCCCAGTTTGGCAAGAAAATCGTTTTGCAGTTTTGCCTTGGCGCCGAACTGGCCGTAGGTACTGCCGTCAAAATCGGTGATCATCAGGGCCTTCTTCCCGCCGGGCCTCCCCGCAAGGACCGCCTTGAGCCTGTCGAGGTCTTCCTGCAGCTCGGCGGCAAAGGCATCCGCGGCAGGCTGTATATCGAAGATCAGTCCGATATTGCGGATATCGTCGATAATGTCTTCCAGGACCGGGTTTCCGGTAAGGCTGCTGGATGCCCAAATATAGGCATTGATCCCCATGCCGGTATAGGTTTCAACCGTACCAAGCCCGTATTCCCCCTCGTTAAAGTCCATCGCCCTGCCCATGACCAGGTCCGGGGAAGCCCCCAGAACCAGTTCCATAGGCGGCCACTGGTTTGAGATAAGCGGCAGCTTTTCCCCTTCGGCCCGGATGTCCTCGGGAAAATCGCTGATAATATTGGCAACCCCAACGATCCTGCTGCCAAGTCCAAGTTTGAGCAGGGCCTCTATACTCCCCTGGGTAGTCGCCACCACCCGTTCCGGCGGTTTTGTGAACACCTGGACATAGGGGTTTCCCGCGGCGTCAAAGTTTTCAAGCCGCAGGGGGTACACGGCCCCGGCCTCCGCGGAAACCAATTCCGCCGTCCCGGTTCCCGTGGCCGTGTCCCTGGATTTGGAACAGGCCCCCAGACAAACCAAACAGCAAAGAACAGCACAAACAACCCCGGAGGGAAGCCGCCTTGTATTGAAACAGTACATAAAACCTCCTCTTTTATGCGCACGGCGCATAAAACTCCATGTTACACTAAGCTAACATCAGCATACCGGGCTGTCAGCATCGGGTCAACACGCCTGTCAGCCCAGGCTACCTTGACAGCGGCAGCAGCATAATGGGCAGGAGAGTCATGGCGGCCTCCTCCGGTCCGGCCGGCTCGCTGCTTTCCAGGGGTTCTTCCGGCATGGCCGCCAGTTCAGCGGCGGTCCGGGACCATTCTTCCCGGAACACCGCGTCGATTTTGCGGCGGGAAGAAAGTATCCGGGCGGTGTAATCCAGGGTTTGGCTGGGGGTACCGCCCGTGCGGACCCGGACGGAACCGGCGTTGTACATCGCCAGGGCGGCGATTTCCGAACCTCCCGTGTCAAGACACAGGCGCAGATGAGCGATACCGTGGTACACGTTGATCCGGGGGTTGAAAAAATCCGCCTCGCTTAACTTGGGGAAAGAGCGGCTGTTTAACTGGAAAAGCCCCCGGTCTACGCTGCCGTCCTGGTTCCGGTGGTTCACCGCCAGTTTATTATAGCGGCTCTCCTCCCAGCAAAGGGCGAAGGCCAGGCTGGGGGAGATTCCGCGCCGCTCCGATTCTTCCAGGATACTCCCGGCCAGTTCCGCCGAACCGCAGAGCTGGGCAAAAAAACCAATCACCCATTCCCGGGATTCGGGGTTTACATAGCAATCCATTACCTCGTCCGTCACGATCTCCGGTTCCTGGAGAAAGGCGGAAGAAATTTCCTGCAAAGGGGAGCTCTCTTTTAAGGATTCTTCGGGAGGGGGAAGAATTTCGGGAGGAGTTTGCGGAAGGAACAGAAATTTTGACGCCGCCAGGGCCCCGATGTACATCGCCACGAGCATGGCCGGAAAAAAAGGAAACAAATACCGGCCGCTCAAAACGACCCCCCACGCGTTATAACCCGGACTCTGATAACCCCTTCCACACTTTGCAACTGGTCAAGAAGGGCGCCGGGGATCTGCTGCTCGGTATCAATGATGTTATACGCGTAATCATCCTTGTGGTGATTTATCAGGTCCGTAATGTTGATGTTCTGCCCCGCCAGTATCGTGGTAATCTGTCCCACCATATTGGGGATATTCCGGTTCATCACCAGGAGCCGGTAAGGCGCCCGCTGATCCAAACGGCAGCGGGGAAAATTCACCGAATTCCTTATCGCCCCGGATTCAAGAAAATCCATAAGCTGCCGTACCGCCATGATCGCGCAGTTATCCTCCGCCTCCGGGGTACTGGCCCCCAGGTGGGGAATACAGATAGCTCCGGGACAGGCCAAAAGTTCCGCCGAAGGAAAATCCGTAACATACGAGGCGATATGGCCTGACGACAGGGCGGCGATAATATCGGCCTCGTTAACAAGGCCCCCGCGGGCCAGGTTGATAACCCGTGCGCCCCGTTTCATGAAGCGTAGTTTTTCTGTGTTCAAGAGTCCCCGTGTCATATCGGTAAGGGGAACGTGGATTGTAAGGTAGTCGGATTTTCCCAGCAGTCCCTCCAGCGTATCGGCCCGGACCACCTGGCGGGAAAGGCTCCATGCCGCGTCAACGGAGATGTAGGGATCGTAACCGATCACCTCCATGCCCAGCGCAATTGCGTCATTGGCCGTCATAGCGCCGATGGCCCCAAGCCCCACAACTCCCAGGGTCTTGCCCCGGAGTTCCGGCCCTTCAAACCTGGATTTTTCCTTTTCCACCAGATCCGGCACTTCATCCGCCCGGCCGGCAATACCGGCGCTCCACGTTATACCCCCCAGAATATTCCGGGAAGACAGGAGCAGGGCGGCCAGAACCAGCTCCTTGACCGCGTTGGCGTTCGCGCCGGGGGTATTAAACACCACAACCCCCCGGTCGCTGCAGGGGCCAACGGGGACATTGTTGTACCCCGCGCCGGCGCGGGCTATGGCCTTTACCGAATCGGGAATAACCACGCTATGAAGATCAGCGCTCCGCACCAGAATGGCGTCGGGATGGAGAATTTCACTGGCGACTTCGTACCTGTCCCGGGGAAAAAGCTCCAGGCCCAGGGGCGAAATTTTGTTAAACGTTTGAATTCTAAACATTACGGCACTCCTTAAGATGCTACAGGGTCCCTTCGAATTTTTTCATAAAGGCGGTCAGGGCCTTTACCCCCTCCAGCGGCATGGCGTTGTAGATGCTGGCCCGCATCCCCCCCACCAGGCGATGACCGGCCAGGTTCACAAGGCCGGCGGCCGCGGCCTCTTTCACAAAGCGGGCCTCAATACCCTTCCGCTTTTCCCTGTCCGGCTCTTTGGATACAAAGGGGATATTCATGATACTGCGGGACAGCCGTTCCACCGGAGCATGAAAATGCCGGGAATTGTCCAGGTAGTCGTAGAAGAATTCCGCCTTTTCCCGGTTGAGGGCGGTTATCGCCTCCACACCCCCCAGGGCCTTGAGCCACTCCAGGACCATGCCGGTGATGTAGATCCCGTAACACGGGGGCGTGTTATACATGGAACATTCCTCCGCGTGAACATCGTAGCGGAGCATCGCCGGTACCCAGGAGGGGGCGTGTCCGATAAGGTCTTCCCGGATGATGACCACGGTGGTTCCCGCGGGGCCCAGATTCTTCTGTGCCCCGGCGTAGAGGATGCCGAATTTGGATACGTCCAGAGGCTCCGAAAGGATACTGCTTGAAATATCCGCTACCAGGGGTACGGCGCCGGTTTCAGGGAGTACAGCCCACTTAGTCCCCACAATCGTGTTGTTCAGCGTGATGTGGTAGTAGGCATCGGAGGCTTCCGGCAGGGGGGCGGCGGGGATATACGTGTAGTTCCTGTCCGCGGAACCGGCCCGGATCACCGGCTCCAGGTACTTGGCGGCCTCATCTGCGGCCTTCCGGGCCCATATCCCCGTTTCAATGTACGTAGCCCTCCGTTTGGGAGTTCCCGCTTCGCCCGCGGCCAGGTTAAGGGGTACCATCGAAAATTGAAGGGAAGCCCCCCCCTGCAAAAACAGGATCCGGTAGGCGGGGGGAATGTTCATGAGTTCCCTCAACAGGGCCCCGGTCTTTTCAATAATGGACTTAAAGTCCCCGGACCGGTGACTCATCTCCATTACCGATTGGCCTGAACCGTTGGCGTCGGTCATTTCGGCGGCGGCCCGTTCCAGCACCGGCAGGGGCAGGACCGAAGGCCCGGGGGAAAAATTGTACACACGCATCAAATCCTCCTAAATGGATTAAAAAATAGATTAAAAGCATTAGCTGCAGGGCCTCAGCGACCCGGTTTACATCCGTACCGCCAGGGCCCGGAGTTCCTCGTCCAGATACACGTTACGGACGGCCAATTCCGGCGCCAGAGTGAGAACCACGGGGGCAAAGTTGATGATCCCCCGGATACCCGCGGCAGCCAGGCGTTCCGCCGCGTCCTGGGCGGCCCCGGCCGGCACACAAAGCAGGGCAATCTCGATGCCGAAACGGCTAACCACCTCTCCCATCTTGTAGACAGGATAAAGCGGCACCGGGGACTTCAGTATCTCTACGCGGTTTACACTGACATCAAAACCCGCTGCCAGTTCAAACCCGCCGCCGGGGGAAGAGAGCGTGTTCAGGTAGGCGGAACCAAGGCGGCCCAGGCCCACCACGCAGTACTTCCGGCTCCTGTCAAGACCCAGGGCCCTGCGGATAAGGGGAACAAGGCAGGCCGGGGCGTAACCGTTGGCGGAACCAAGCCTGCTCTGGGCCCCTTCCGCGGTCCCTTCCCCGCAGGCTGCAAATGCTTCCAAATGGGAAATATCCCGGCGTATCGTATGGCTGGACCAGCCGGTAAGCCCCTCGATCCGGGCGGAAGTAAAAAACTCGTTACCGGCGTTCTCCAGAATCCGCATCAGGTGGAGAAGCCGCTCTTTTGTCACCGCAGGTATCTGTTCCACATTTTGTCCTTTTCACTGGCAGCTCGTTTTACCGGCAGCCTTTCTGTGAAATAATTCACAAGGACTTTACCAAAACCCGGACAGATGATCAAGTCAGCGCATTGCGCCAGGCTAAATCTAACCATAGCGGTCCGGTCTCAGCTGAGAATTGCTGGTACCGGGCATCAAACACTTGTCGGAAGTAAAGTCTTTCTCTACAATACTTGTATGACTGATGAGGCATTTACCGTCCTGGATCTTATCGATCTCGACCTGAAAGAGCACAATTCGCTCAATTTGCGTTGTATTGGTGGCCGGAAAGGGCTTACCAGAGAGATAAGCAGCCCGGATCTGAACCGGCCTATGGGGGCAATCATGGGCTTTTACGATGTTTTTGCCCACCAGCGTATTCAGATCTTCGGGACAGGGGAATCGGCGTGCCTGCGGAAATTCACCAGGGAAGACAACGCGGAACATATCAGGCGTCTGTTCAGTTATCCCATCCCCTGCTGTATTTTTACCACAGGTCAGGAACCGACGGCCGTTTTCTTTGAAGAGGCCGAAAAAGCCCAATGCCCCATTCTGCAAACCGATCTTTCCTCATCGGAATTTACCGCCCGGATCCTGCGGGTACTGGCGGAGGTCTTTGCCCCCCGGAAAAGCCTCCACGGGGTACTGGTAGAAGTGTACGGTCTGGGAATTCTGATTCTGGGGGAATCGGCGGTAGGTAAAAGCGAAACCGCCCTGGACCTTGTCAAACGGGGACACCTGCTTATTGCAGACGATGTGGTGGATATTCACTGCGCCAACGGTAATACGCTTATGGGTACGGGGGCTAACAAGATCATCGGGCACCACATGGAACTCCGGGGAATAGGGATCATAAATATCACCCACCTGTTCGGCGTCGGCGCAATCAAAGAACGGTCCCAGATAGAACTGGTTGTGGAACTGCAAGAATGGGAATCCGCCAAGTCCTATGACCGTCTGGGCGTTGAAGACAAGACTATGGATATTCTGGGGGTAGGGGTTACCAAACTGGAGATTCCCGTCAAACCGGGCCGTAACGTCCCTATTCTTATTGAGACCGCCGCGATGAACGAGCGGCTTAAAAAAATGGGGTACCACACGGCGAAAGAATTCAACCAAAACATACTAAAGTGGATTGAAAGCGATAATGCCCGTTCGGTGTATTTTGGCAGCGAAGACATCATCTGATTTTCCGTGGTCTTTGCCGTGGTTCTGGATAAAAGGATTGGAGTACAAAGTATGATAGAACAAAAAGTAACCGTAACTAACCGGGCCGGTGTTCATGCACGTCCGGCGGCGCTGCTGGTTCAAAAAATTAACGAGTTCAAATGTACTATCTATCTGGAAAAGGGGCAGGACAAGATCAATGCCAAGTCGATCATGGGAGTTATTACCCTGGGGGCCGGTTACGGAACGGAGCTGACGATCAGGGCCGAAGGTGAAGACGAGGTCCAGGCGGTTAAGACTCTGGTCCATCTTTTTGAATCAAAATTTGAAGAAGATTGAAGTACGACGGACGGCACTCGAAGCGCCCGGTTATCAATGTCCGGGGCATGGTTCTTATCTACGTGCTTCTGTGCGTCCTTACGGTTCTCTTTTCGCGGACTTTCTTTTCCGAGACCCTCAGGGACGGTTCCGTTCCCGGACAGCTTAACCAGATCATCTTTTATACCATCCCCATAGTTCTGTTGGGCTTCCTGGTCTACTCCATGTTGGGGATTATCCGGGACCTGGCTGCAGGCCGCGCGGGAAGTAAATTCAAGGCCCGTCTCCTGGTCTACTTTATGATCACCGTAGTTTTTGCCGCGGTCCCCGTTACCATCGTAACGGCCCTGGCGATGAACGAGATCCTCAGCTTTTGGCGGGCCGTCGACGCGGAAAAAGCTTCCCGTGCGGCACGGGGTTTCGTACTGGAATCCTACTCCCTGCATATAGAAAAACTGGAAAACCTGGCGAAAACGGTCGATTTTGACCCCTGGATTTTCCCGGAAAACGGGGAGCGGAACGAATTGCCGGAACGTATCCTGGCTGTTCAGGATTTTGTCCCGGAGCCGGATGGAAGCTGGAAAGACCAGGGCTTTGCCGGGGAGGAAAGCTGCCGGCTGGCCCTGCCGCCCCTTGAGCGGGCAGGTTTTGTCAACCGGGAAATGCCCCGTGACCGGGACCTTATCCGCTATGCGTTTTATCCTGCCGGGACCGGCAGGGGGCAGGTCCTGCGGGTTCTCAGTTACCACCTGGGGGAAGATTTTGATTCCGGGGCCGGGGCTATCGAAAACCAGGTTCAGCAATTCGGGATTATCGACTCGCTGCGGACAAATTTGCAGCCCCTTTTGATTTTTTACTATGGAGTTTTTTTCTTTCCCACCCTGCTTATGACCGCCATTATAGCCGTCAGCTTTACCCGGCGGGTTACCCAGCCCCTGGCTGACCTGGCGGAAGCCACGCGGGCGGTGGCGGAGGGGGATTTTTCCATCCAGATTCTGGCCCGCCGGGAAGATGAACTGGGACTTTTGATCAGTTCCTTCAACTCTATGGTCAGGGACCTTGAAAAATCCCGGGAAGCCCTGGTCAATGCGGAGAAGATCTCCATCTGGCAGACCATGGCCCAGCAGCTTGCCCACGAGATTAAAAACCCCCTCACCCCCATCAAGCTTTCTGCCGAGCGGGTCCTGCGCCGCTGGCGGACCGAACCGGACCGCCTTGGGGAGATACTGGAGAGTTCCATGCTGTCCATTATCCAGGAGGTAGAAGGGCTGTCCACACTGCTTACCGAATTCCGTACCCTCTCCCGGCCTATGGAAAACTCCCAGTCCTACACGGAACTGCGGGAAGCCGTCGAGGAAAGCGTGGGGCTCTACAGGAATTCCCACCCGCACGTGCAGTTTGAAACAAGCGGTGTGGCGGGGAGGATTACCGTAAAAATCGACAAACACAAGATGAGTCAGATACTTAGTAATCTTTTTATCAATGCCATTGACGCCATGAACGGCCAGGGACGTATTGAAATTCGGGCGGACCTTGTAAAAAAAAGGGAAAGCCGCTATTGTAGGCTAAGTATACAGGATACCGGAAAGGGCATATCAAAAAAGGAAGCTCCCTTCGTCTTTACCCCCTATTTTACCACGAAAGAAACCGGGACAGGGCTGGGGCTTCCTATTGTAGAGCGGATCGTAAACGACCACGACGGTTCAATATGGTTTAATTCGGCGGAAGGAATGGGAACAACATTTTTTATTGATCTGCCGCTTGAGGGTAACGTAATGGCGGAAGAACCCTCCGGTTCTGCCGGTGTGTGATATGGCTACAATCCTTATTATCGACGATGAACCGGGGATTCGGCATACCCTTGCCTCCATTCTGGAAGATGAACATTACAAGGTGGAAACCGCGGAAGACGCCATTCAGGGCATGGAACTGCTTGGCCGGGGGGCGGTTGATCTTATTTTCCTGGACGTACTGCTCCCCCGGATGGGGGGCATGCAGGCGCTGGAACTGATCCGCCGGGACTGGCCGGATATTGAAGTGGTGGTTATTTCCGGCCATGCCAACGTAGACATGGCGGTCAGGGCGGTAAAACTGGGGGCCTTTGATTTTCTGGAAAAACCCCTGTCGCTGGACAAGGTACTTACCCAGTGCCGCAATGCCCTGGCCCTGCAAAAACTGCGGAAAGAAAATAAAACCCTGCGTTCAAACAGCGCCTCCCCGGAAGACGGGATCATCGGCGCCAGCGCGGCAATAGAAACCGTGCGGCGTTTAATTCGCCAGGCCGCTTCCAGTGATGCCAGAATCCTCATTACCGGCGAAAACGGTACAGGTAAGGGACTGGTGGCCCGGGCCATTCACAATCTTTCCCCACGTGCACAGCGATCTTTTGTAGAGGTGAACTGCGCTGCCATTCCTGAATCGCTTATCGAAAGTGAGTTGTTCGGCCACGAAAAGGGGGCCTTTACCGACGCGGTATCCAGCCGCAAGGGCCGCTTTGAACTGGCCCACGGGGGTACCCTGTTTTTGGATGAGATTGGGGACATGTCCCTTTCCGCCCAGGCCAAAGTACTGCGGGCCATTCAGGATCAGAAGATCGAGCCCCTGGGAAGTGAAAAAACCATTGAAACCGACGTGCGCATCGTGGCGGCGACAAATAAAAATCTGGAAGCCGAATGTGAGGCCGGACGCTTCAGGCGGGACCTGTACTTCCGCCTGAACGTTATCCCCATTCATATTCCGGCCCTGCGGGAACGGCCGGATGATATTGTTCCGCTGCTGAACCATTTTTTAAGAACGCTGGGGAACGCCGAAGAAGATTTCCGGGGAGAGGCGCTGGAAATTCTGAAAAGCTACGCCTGGCCTGGAAATATCCGGGAACTGCGGAATCTTGCGGAACGAATCGCCGTCATGTCCCCTTCAGGGGCCCCTGAAGGGGCCCCTTCAGAGACCCCTGTGGGGGCCGCTTCGGGGACCCATGCGGGGGTCCCCACAGGGGGCATTGGGGGGAACGCCCTGGCGGCCCTGCTTAAAACCCCCGGAAACGGGGAGAAGGGCCCGGTGGCCGGGGGAAATGGACGCGGCCTTGTACCGGGAGCGCCTTCCGGCTGTCCGGGCGGATTCCCGGCGGATATTATGGGAAAGCCCTACAACGAAGCGAAGGAGGCGTTTGAAAAATATTACCTAGAATTCCATCTTTCCGTTAATAATGGTATTATTTCCAGGACTGCTGAGGCCATTGGAATCTACCCCAGTAATCTGCACTCCAAATTACGGAAGTACCATATAGCCGTAAATCCGAACAGTGGGCAGGGAGGAAGAAACAAACAATGAAAGAACTTACAGCCAGGCAAAAAGAAGTGTTGTCTTTTATTGACCACTTCAAACAGGAACACAGCTATTCTCCTACCATTCGGGAAATAGCGGATTATTTTGAAATTTCCGTAAAAGGCGCCCATGATCATGTAAATGCCCTGAAAAAAAAGGGGAGCCTGCGTATTCAAAACAGGCGTTCCCGTACTATGGAGGTGGTAGGCGCCCACGCGCGGGATCACAACGTGGAAATTCCACTGCTGGGAATCACTGCCGCGGGTACCCTTATCCTGTCGGAAGAAAACCGGGAGGGGACCATCCTGATCCACGAAACCGCGCTTAAGAAAAACCGTAAGTATTTTGCCTTTCGTGTCGAAGGAGATTCCATGGTCGGCGCGGGAATCGTGGAAGGGGATGTGGCGGTTATCGAAAAAACGAATCTAATCCGCAACGGGGAAATAGCCGTGGTGGTGGTCAACGAGATAGCCTCCTTAAAACGCTTTTTCAAAGAGGCCCACCGGATAAAGCTTCAGGTGGAAGACCCCACCCAGCCTCCCGTTTACAGCCAGAACGTGCGGGTTCTGGGACGCCTGAGCCAAATAATCCGTAACTACTAAATATGGGGAAGAATTTGCCGGACAGTGAGAATGGCCGTTGTTTCCTTTTTTTGGGACCGGAACTTGGTGAAAAAAACGAAGCGGTTACGGAGATCCGCCGGAATCTGGAAGCGGGGCCAGGCGGAAACCGGACGCTGGAAGAAACGAGTTTTTACGCGGGGGAAAGCACGGCAAGCGATATGAGCGCCGCCCTGCGTAATGCCTCGCTTTTTTCGGATACCAGGCTTTTCCTCATCAAAAACGCGGAACTTATCAAAGATAAAGGCGACACGGAACTTCTGAGTTCGTATATCAGATCCCCCCAGGCCGGGACGACCGTGATATTCCTGTCCGATGAAACAAAGATAGCGAAAAGCCTGGAAGACGCCGTTCCCCCGAATAACAAACGGATCTTCTGGGAACTGTTTGAAAACCGCAAGGGTCCCTGGGTACGGGATTTTTTCAGGCAGAAAGGCTGCCGTATCAGCGACGGAGGAATTACCACAGTACTGGAACTGGTGGAGAACAACACCGATGCCCTGAAACGGGAATGTGGGCGGCTTGCGCTGTTCTACGGACAGGACCGGCTGATCGACACCGCAGACGTAGAGGAGTGCCTGTCCCATACAAGGGAAGAATCTTCGTTTACCCTTTTTTCGCGGATCGCCTCGGGGGATCTTTCCAAGTGCCTGGAATCGCTGCATACCCTGCTGGGGGCAAAAGAATCCTTCCAGGCCATCCTGGGCGGGCTGACCTGGTGTTTCAGGCGGCTGCGCGACTACCAGGCCCTTGTAGAAGCCGGCGTTCTGCCGCCGGGCATCGGCAAGCCCGGGGACCTTGAATTCAAAAAAATCGGCCTGGGTTCCCTTAAAAGCCGGGCGGATTACGTACAGGCAGACCAGCGTTATGGCCGGGGCGCCGCGGATCGTTTCCTGTCCCTGGCCGCCGAATACGATACCGCGTTGAGGACGGGCGGTACTCCGCTGGAGACCCTGCTTTTGGAGATGTTCTTAATCAAACTTGTAAACGGTACCCACCCCGGCCAACCCTGGGGAGCGCGGTGAGCGGTCCGACCTGGTTTTTTTCCATCATCATTATCGGCCTTTCCCTTTCCATGGATGCCTTTGCCATTTCGGTAAGCGCGGGAATTTCGATTCCGGGATTAAAACCCTTCCACGTCATCCGGTCCAGCTTTCTTTTTGGCCTTTTCCAGTTCCTTATGCCCGTGGCAGGCTGGCTTGCGGGGAGCAGGCTGGCCTCCCGCATCGAATCTTTCGATCACTGGGTGGTCTTCGCCCTGCTGTCATTTATCGGCGGGAAAATGGCCCTGGAGTCCCTGCGGGGAGCGAAGGGAAAGCCCGCAGGGAAGGCCGGAAAGACCCGGACCGTTGACATCCGGAACCTGTGGACCCTGATAAGCATCTCCGTAACCACCAGCATCGACGCGCTGGCGGTGGGGGTATCATTCAGCTTTATGAACCAGGGCATCTGGCTTAACGCCCTTATTATCGGGCTGGTTACGTTTTGCTGCTGTTTTCTGGGCTTTGAATTTGGCCGCAGGCTGGGGCGCCTCTTTGAAAAATGGGCGGGCCTGGCAGGGGGGCTGGTGCTTATCGGGGTGGGAACCAAAATACTGCTGGAACATCTGATCCGGGGAACCTAGCAGCCTGTTCCAAAATCTCAGATTTTGGAACAGTTCACTGTACCCGATAAATATCACATTTAAGGTACTCTGATTCATCGTAGCCCACAAGAACAGGATGATCGGCCGCCTGGGAACGGGATTCCAGAAGGTAGAGTCTGCGTTCCGCATCCCGTGCCGCCTCTCCCACGAGCCGCCGGAAGCGCTGTCTGTCCAGGGCCTGACTGCAGGAACAGCTGAGCAAAAGACCCCCGGCCCGCAGCAGTTTAAGGGCCCGCAGGTTGATCTCTTTGTAACCCCGAATCGCGTCCGGCAGGGCGGAACGGGTCTTGGCAAAGGCAGGGGGATCCAGAATCACCAGATCGTAGCGTTCCCTGTTCCGCTCCGCCTGGCGCAGAAATTCAAAAATATCCGCTTCCAGAATTTGCAGCCGGCCCTCTACCCCGTTCAGCTCGGCGTTGGACCTGAGCGTCTCCAGGGCGGTGGCCGAGGAATCCACACAGTCCGCCAGAATGGGAACCGGAGAAGCCCCGGAGTTAAAACCGTAATCCCCCAGCCTGAGGATGTGGATCGCAAAGCCCCCGGTGTAACAGCAGCCGTCCAGTACCCGGAGGGGGGATTCCGGGCCGCCTGAATCAAGCCCCCCGGTACAGGAAGCCGCCCGCAGGCGGTTGTCCCGTTGATCCAGAAAATGGCCGGTTTTCTGCCCCTCATCAAGGCAAACCACAAACGGAAGGCCGTTTTCAAAGATCACAAGTCCGCCGGGGGGGAAGTTTCCGCTGATAAGCCCCTCCCGCGGCGGAAGGCCCTCCAGTTCCCGCGGCCTGGCCGCGGATCGTTCAACAATCCCCAGGGGCGTCCCCAGCGCCCTCCCCGCGGCGGGGGAAAGGGGGGCGGCCAAGGTTTCTTCCAGGGCGGCGATAAGCTCATCCCGCCTCTGATCCATGGCATACGTAAGGAACTGGATGGAGATCCAGGAGCCAGGCGGCCCCAGAAGGGCCTGCGTATCATCGTAATCCAGAGGACGATCCGGTACACGCTCCTCAATCTCCGCCAGGGCCCAGCCAACATAGCGGTCAATAATAAGGCCCGGCAGAAAATCCGCCTCGGCAAACACAAGCCGGGCGGACTCCCGGCCCAGGTTGTAAGCCCCCCCATCCCCCCACAGGAGCCGCCGTTTTATGGCCTCCCGTATACGGCGCTTAAAAAAGCCCTTGTCCACCCCCTCTTTGGAGGGACTGTAGATACGGGCCACAATTTTGGAGGCAGGATTGACAAAAGCCCGGCCCAGGTAACGGGGCTTACCCCGGTAGACCGTCTCCACATCCGCCGTTTCACCGGGAACCAGGGCGGCGCTCCGCGCCCGGGCGCCCTGAACGGCGGCCTCAAGGATATCCTGTACCTCGTTGTCGTAAACCCAGGGGTGCCCGGCGAGGATCCGGTCTTCTTCTCCGGGTTTAAGGATGATGCGTTTCACGAATCCATCCTACCCTTTTCAAAGGGCCCTGGATACGCCACGCCGCGGCGCGGCACGTGAACAGGCGGTTTTTTCCAAAATTTTTTCATTTTTTTCTTGACAGCCCCCGCGAGACGTGGTATTGTTGTTTCTCATAACGAGTTAAGGGAGTAGCATGTACACAGGCCGCTATCGTTCACACATTTCCCACCGGCGGTTTTATGCGCTGTTCATTGTGTACTGCTCACTAAATACTACTACTACTTGGGGGGGGGGGGGGGGGGGGCGGCGGGGGCCGCGCGGCCGGGGCGCCGCGCGGGCGTGGATGCGGCGCCTACGGAGCGG
>JAITJW010000091.1 GCA_031278715.1 Treponema sp.
TCCCTCAACATCAACGCCTTCGGCTCGATCTTCGCCCTCACCGTCATGCTTGCCATTGCCTCGGCGGGGCAGACCATCATCATCATCTCCGGCGGCGGCGGCATCGACCTTTCCGTGGGAGCGGTGATGTCCCTGACCGCCATCCTGACGGTGGGCATCATGCGGGGGAACGAAGGCTACTTCCTGGGGACCCTCCTCATGTCCATCGGCCTGGGGGCCGCGGCAGGCCTCGTGAACGGCGCCGGGGTGGCCCTCATCGGCCTGCCCCCGATGATCGTTACCATGTGCGTGGCCAATGTGGTGACCCGGCTGCAGTACGTTCTTACCGAGGGGAAGCCCAGCGGCACCGCAAGCCCCTGGTTCACCAGGAGCATGACTTACCGGATAGGCGGCGTCATCCCCACCAGCGTTTTCTACGGCATTTTCATCTTTCTCCTGGTCATATTCATCCTGAACCGGAGCCGTTACGGGATGCGCCTCTTTCTGACAGGCAACAACGAACGGGCTGCCTGCCTCAACGGCATACGGACCGTGCGGGTTAAGATCATCGCCTACACGGCGGCAGGGATACTGGCGGGCATCGCCGGTTTCCTCGGGGCGGGGTACATGAACTTTGTCCGGGGCAGCACCTTCGACACCTTTACCATGCGGACCATCATCGCCGTGGTGATAGGGGGTACCCTGCTTACCGGCGGCAAGGGTTCCTACATCGGTACCCTGGCGGGGGCTCTGCTCATCACGGTGCTGACCAACTGCCTGGCGGTCTTCAACATGTCCCAGGCTACTACCGACATGGTGATGGGCATCGTGCTTATCATCATCCTGGCCATGTACAACCGCACGGCCCCGGTGCGGCAGTAAGGGGTTTTATAAATACGGGGATGCCCGGATAAAGGGTCCCGTTTTTTGGTAAAACGCCTTATTGCCGGAAGCGATAGCGTTATTATACATGAATATAAACTGGTTTTCGCGGTTATACCCAATGGGATTATGAGGCGAGCGTAAAAAACGGGATCCCTTTTATTTCTTGCCGGACTGGTCCAAAAGGCGCTTCTGGCAACCACATAGCTCATTTTTGTATATCTTTGATAATATTTGCGTGTTTTTGTTGACATATCCTTAAATCACCCCTATAATAGTAACATTATAGGGGAAGATACCATGCCGCATAAAGCCTTTTTTTTGATTCACCTTGGACGAAGTTTCTGGAACATGAAGGAACGGGGTATTATTCTGCCTACTATCGTATATGCGGTATTTGTCCAGATGGTAAATCCCATCTTCTTTTCGTTGAATAACATAAATAATTTACTTCGGCAAACGGGGTTTGTTTTCATCTCCGGGATTGGCATGACCCTGGTACTTATTGCGGCCGGCATTGATCTTTCGGTAGGTTCGGTCCTGGCCCTGGCCTGCGTCAGCGTGGGTATTTTCATGGTCCAGCTGAATTTTCCCGTATGGGCGGCTATTGTCCTGGCTCTTGTAATAGGAGGGCTTATCGGACTTATAAACGGGGGCGTAATTGTCAAATTCAAAACACCGCCTATGATTATGACATTAGGGATGATGTTCATGGCCCGGGGGCTTGTGTATATTACCACCAAAGGTCTGCCTATCTATCCCATGCCGAAAGAATTTCAGATGATCGAACAGAGCAATCCTCTTAATGTTCCTACGATCGTGTGGTTATGTATTTTTCTGTGTATTGTCTTTCACATTATTCTCACCAAAACAACCATCGGCAGGGCGATTTACGCTGTCGGCGGCAATGCGGCAGCGGCTAAACTTTCAGGGATATCCATAGGCCGGGTTACATTGACGGTTTACGTGATCTGCGGAGTAATGGCTGCGTTGACCGGTATCATGATGGGTTCCCGGCTTGGCTCGGCTCAGCCATCGGTGGGAACCGGCCAGGAGATGATCGTTATTGCCGCCTGTATTGTTGGTGGAACCAGTACCTTCGGCGGAAGAGGCACGATCCTTGGAACAGCCATAGGCGCGTTTTTTATGAATATGCTTACCAACAGCATGACCCTGATGCATGTGAATATCTACTATCAAAACCTTGTGGTAGGGGCGGTTCTTGTAGTGGCGGTGGTACTGGATCAGTACGCCAGGGATTCTTCCCGGCGCGGGGCCAGGATCGGTAAAAAGGCCGCTGTTCCGGCAGCCCGGGAAAACAAGAATGGACAATGACAACCTTATAGAGATGCGGGGTATTACCAAGACTTTCCCCGGGATAGTGGCGCTTGATGATGTTTCTATTGATTTGAAAAAAGGAGAGATCCTCTCGCTGGTAGGTGAAAACGGCGCGGGAAAGACTACCCTCATGAAGATTCTCTCCGGTGATTATTCCCACGGCAGTTACGGCGGGGAAATTATCATGGAGGGCGTACCCCTGCGTATTAGTTCTCCCGGTTATGCGGAAAAGGCCGGCATCGCAATGATCTACCAGCAGATACATGTGGAATTGGATCTGTCGGTGGCGGAAAATATTTTTTTGGGGATATTGCCGCAACGTATGGGCTTTGTTAATTGGAAAAAAAACCGCCTTGCCGCCCGCGAAGTGCTTGATCGCCTGAAAGTAAATACCGATCCCGATGACATCATGCGGAACCTGAATACCAGCATGCAGCAGCTTGTCTGTATCGCCCGCGCCTTGGTCCGCAATCCCAAGGTGCTTATTTTGGATGAACCAAGTTCCGCCCTGACGGAGGGTGAAACCCGGAATCTGCTGGATATTCTCAACAAACTGCGGGAATCCGGCATATCGTGTATTTACATTTCCCATAAACTAAAAGAGGTTTTTGAAACATCCGACCGGGTTGTAGTTATGCGGGATGCCCGTTATGTACGGACCTATTATAAGGGAAACATCGATTCAAAGATGGTGGTGGAGGACATGATAGGCCACCGGATAGATTCGATGTATCCCCCTATGGAGGGACGGGAAATTTCCCAAGAGGTTTTACGGATTGAAAATTTCAAGGTCCAGCATCCCGGTTCCGCGGCAAAAAATATTATTGAGGATGTAAGTTTTACCCTGCACAAGGGAGAAGTTCTTGGGCTTGCGGGACTGGTAGGCAGCGGCCGCAGTGAGCTTCTGCGGGCCATATTCGGCGCTATGCCGCACCGGTCAGGAAAAATTTTTATTGAGGGCAAGGAACACTACATACCCAATACCAGGACGGCGATTCGGAAGGGTATAGGGTTTCTTACCGAAGACCGAAAGAAGGACGGGTTCGTTGATGCGATGAATATTGAAGAAAACATGACGCTTTCGATCCTCAAAGATATTGCCCGGGCCTTCTTTATTGACAAGATGGTTGAGGATAAAAAGGTACGTCACTATTTCGACATGTTGAAGATCAAGGCGCCCTCGGTTAAAACCCAAATTATCAATCTTTCCGGCGGCAATCAGCAAAAGGTGGTATTGGCCAAATCTCTGCTTACCAACATGAAGATACTGTTTCTTGACGAACCTACGGTAGGAATTGACGTGGGTGCAAAGGCAGAGATTTATAAAATCATAAAAAAATTGGCCGAGTCCGGACTTTCTATCGTAATGGTGTCGTCCGAGTATCCTGAACTGCTTGCCATGTGTGACCGGTTTGTGATCATTGCCAATGGATATGTGGCGGGCGAACTTTCAAAATCCGACGCTTCGGAAACGGCGATACTTCACATGGCGTCCGGGCTGTAAAAGTGTGTAACAGGATCGGGTTTCCCGGTTTGTTATAAATATACTTTGTTATGGAGGAAAGAAAATGAAAAGAGTGTTAGTGGTGGTAATGATGGCGCTTCTGGTTCTTAATCTGTGGGCGGGGGGCGGAAAACAGGCTTCCGGCCCAAAACAGTTGAGTTTTACCTTTGTGCTTCCCATGGTGCCCAATGAAATATGGGTGGTAGCAAAAGAAGGGTTTGAAGATCGCTGTAAGGAACTTGGGGTAAAACCGGTGGTGGTTATGCCTTCCACGCCGAATGACATCAACCAGATGAACAACCTGATGGA
This sequence comes from Treponema sp., assembly GCA_031278715.1. Lineage (GTDB taxonomy): Bacteria > Spirochaetota > Spirochaetia > Treponematales > Breznakiellaceae > JAISFT01. The sequence goes on from JAITJW010000091.1 coordinate 4,013, forward strand.
GACTGCTATTGTTGAAGGTACCGACGGTTTGGTAACCCAGCCGGTAAACCCTGAGGGGATGACCCCTGCATTTAACAAGCTGGTGGCCGCAAAGATTCCCTTTGCCCTGGTCAATTCCGATGCGCCCGCATCGGGGCGTCTTGTCTCTGTTGGTACCGGCGGAGACCTTGGCCGGGTTGCGGGCGAATACATAGTAAAAAAAATGGGCAGCCAGGAACTGCGGTATATTACCGCCCTCTGGGCGCTGGAAGCTTCGCTGGCCATTGCAATCCATGACAACTATACCAGGGCCTTGGCTAAGGCTTCCGGCGGAGCCAGAGAAGTAGTGCTCCTTGAAACCAGAAGCGATCAGCTCCACATTACAAGTGAATATCAGAACGCTTTTGCTACTTATCCCAATGCCAACGTGTCAATCAATGTCTGCGGATTCGGCGCGGCGGGAGCGGCAAAGGCTGCCACTGAAGCGGGGATCGGTCCTGATAAACTCTTTATTATGGGCATTGATGATATTCAGGAGACCATGGACGGTATCAAAAGCGGCAGAATTCAGGCGACCATGAGCCAGAATTTCTACCGTATGGGATGGGAAGCCGCAAACCATCTCTATGAATTTGTTACCAATGGAACCAAACCCGCAAAAGATGTGATCGATTCGGGTACCCTGGTGGTTGATAAAGATAATATAAACAGCTATAAACAGGATATGCGCAATCCGGGTGCATGGAACTGAGTAACACGTAATGACCGCCGTTCAGGAAACGGGCGGCGGTTTAAGACGCTTTTATGCAAAACACTAAAAAATACTATGCCGGTATCGACATTGGCGGTACGAAAATTGCCTTCGGCATAACCGGCGAAGACAGGAAATTGCTGGCCCGCTGTTCCATGCCCGTCGGTCCGGAGCGTCCTTTCGATGTGATAGTAGAGGAAATGGCCGGCGCGGTCAAAGCGGTGGCGGCGGACGCCGGCCTTGATCCCGGCCGTATCGCAAGCGTAGGTATCGGGGTTCCCAGCACGGTGGACCCGAAGACCGGGCGCGTGGCATTCGCCAACAATCTTGGCTGGCGGGATCTGGACCTGACCGGCGAATTCAAAAAGCATTGGGACATTCCGGTGTACGTGGAAAACGACGCGGACTGCGCGGCTCTGGCGGAGGCCATGGAGGGCCCCGCGGCGGGGAAAAATGTCCTTGTCATTACCATCGGTACCGGTTTCGGCGGCGGCCTTGTTATGAACGGCAAAATCTTCAAGGGGGGGGATAATTCGGGTTTTGAGCCTGGCCATTCGGCGCTGGTCTTCGGCGGGGAACTCTGTACCTGCGGTCAACGGGGCTGCGTCGAGGCTTATGCCTCGGTGAGCGCCCTGATCCGGCAGACCAGAGAAAAGATGGAAGCCCGCCGGGACAGCCTTATGTGGCGGGAATGCGGTGGCGATTTGGCAAAGGTGGACGGCCGGACCTCCTTCAACGCGGCGAAGAAGGGGGACGTTGCCGCCAATGAGGTGGTAAAGGTCTATATCGAATATGTTGCCGCGGGAATCGCCAACCTGGTGACCCTCTTCCGGCCCGAGATGGTGATCATCGGCGGGGGTATCAGTGAAGAGGGGGAGTACCTCCTTGGGCCTCTCCGCAAATCGGCGGAAAACCGGATATACGCGGCGGACATACTTTCCATGCCCCCGCTGGTAAAGGCCCGGTTAGGGAACGACGCCGGCATTATCGGCGCCGCCCTGCTGGGCATGGTTCCGCCGGGCTTGCCGGATGGTGCGGCGGGGAAGGGAAACGCGGCGGGCGGCGGAGCCGAGCCGGGGGCCGGGGGGCCGGTATGATTGCTTCGGAACGGAACCTTCACATCCTCAGGCAGATAAACGCCAAGGGGGTAATCAACCTCAAGGAGATTGCCAGGGATCTGGGGATTTCTGAAACCACAGTCCGCCGGGACTTTGAAAAACTGGAAAAGATGGGGCGGCTGAAACGGGTGCAGGGTGGGGCAACCCTGCATGATGCGGCGCCGGAAAACGCCCAGCTTGCGATGAGGGAAAAAAAGTCTATCAGCGCCAACGAGAAGCATGAGGTGGCCCGTTGCGCCGCGTTGCTGGTAAAGGACGGCGACAGTGTATTTATCGACTGTGGGACCAGCCTGGCGCCGCTGGCGGAATTTCTCTTTCCCCGGTCCGTTAATATCGTCACTACCAATACCTTTCTTGTTAATATGCCTGGCAGCGCTATGGCTTCGGTTTTTTTAATCGGTGGTCAGTACCACTCCCATTACAACATGACCTACGGCCCCCTGGCCAAAGAAATTCTTGAACGTTTTAGTTTTAACCACGCTTTCATCGGCTGTTTCGGGATTTCCCTGGAACAAAACAGGGCCTTTACCCTGGAGGTGGACAGTATGCAGATAAAGCTGGCGGCCATGCAAAACGCCAGGCAGAAACACCTGCTACTGGACCATAGCAAACTGTTCCGGGGCGGTTTCTATGGTTTTGCGGAGTTATCCTTCTTCGATACGGTGTTTTGCGACTCTTTTCCCCCAAATCAGCCGGTTCCCCCCAACCTGCGGCTACCGGATTTCTCTTCTGATGTTTAAGGTAACTATTCAGCCGTAGCGTAATTTCGAATTTTTTCTTGTTCTTTAATACTTTAACCCCCGCAGGTGACTGAATAATTACGTTTAAATTTGCTTAAAATTGCATAAATTTGATTGAAAATAAAAAAATCTGTGTTATTATTGAGATATGTCAGGAAAGGCGGTACGTTTTTATGAAGAATACAACAATTTTGGACAAATTGAAGCACGGCTTGATCGTTTCCTGCCAGGTCCAGAAGGATGATCCCATTTACTCCGACGACATAGTAGTAAAAATGGCCCGGGCTGCCCAATGGGCCGGAGCGGTAGGAATCCGGGCCAATATGCCCGAACAGATTGCCGCAATCCGGAAGGCGGTGGATCTGCCCATCATCGGACTTTGGAAGATCTGGCATGATGATACGGATGTGTTTATCACCCCCACGATGGAGGCGGCCAGGAAGGTTTGGGAGGCGGGGGCGGACATTATCGCCCTGGACTGTACGGAACAGATAAACCACGAGGGCCGTCCGGCCTGGGAGCTTTTGCCCGTTTTGCGGAAGGAAATCCCCGATGCCTTGTTCTTTGCCGACGTGTCCAATTACAATGAGGCCGCCAGAGCGGTCTCCCTGGGGGCGGAGATCGTGGGGCCTACCCTCTATGGGTACACCAAAGCCACGGCCCACATCGAATACCCGGATCTTCGGGAATTTGCCCGGATGTGCCGGGACTTCGGGGACAAAAGCCGCGTCATAATGGAGGGCCACATCTACACCCCGGAGGACGCGATCAAGTGCCTGTACCTGGGGGCTTACGCGGTGGTGGTGGGGAGCGCCATTACCCGTCCCCACCTGACAGCCAAGCGTTTTACGGACCTGATGTCGGGATACCGGAACAACTGGCGGGAATCGGAGCGCAGCAAACATTAGAGCCGGCACTTGAGAGGCCGGAGCCTCCAGGCGGACCGGGAAGGAGCGAAACATGGCGCATTTCAACGTGGAGACTCCCCAGAATGTGGAGATAAGCCGGAAGATCCCCTGTGAAAAACCCCTTTTGACCCAGCTTGAGATCATGGAAGAATACACCGCCGCCCACCGGAATGCGGCGGAGAAATCCCGTTCCATGCGGGAAATCGAATGCCTGCGGATCCTGTATCCCCGGCTCTTCCGCGGTATCGAGGAGGAGGATCGCATTGCCGGGCGGTTGGATTTTTTACCCATCGGTTTCGGCTGCGTCACCTCCGTGGGAGGGGTGGGGCATTACTGCGTGTTCTCCAAGCTCCGCGCTTTTCAGAAAGAGCTTCCCCAAGCAGAACGGGGCCGGGTGGACGCCCTTTACAATTATTGGCTTGAACACGATCTCAAGACTCTCTACTGCCGGGAAGTTCTCCGGGAGCCCGAAGTAGGTCCTTTCGTGGACTGTGAATACCCGCTGATCGTCACCGCCCGGCTTTCCGGCATGATGTTGGATTATCAGAAACTGCTGGATCTGGGCATCGGGGGACTCCGGGTGGAGATAGAGCGGGCCATGGATTCCGCCGGGAATGACGGCGCGGCGGTCCCGATGGAGGCGGCGGCTATGGCCGGACACGGGGCCGGCGGCGCGGAAGAGATGGCGGGGGCCGCGCCGGACCCCGATTTTTACCGGGCCGGCCTGGCGTGCCTGGACCTCTTTGAAACCTGCGCCCTGTACCTGGCGGATCAAATGCAGGAAGCGATAGGACGCGGCGATGCCGGCGCCCGGCGGGTAAAAGAACTGGAAGCCATCCGGGACGCACTGGTTCATATTAAGGAGGGCCCACCCCGGACCTTCCTTGAAGCCCTGCAGCTTTTCTGGCTCTACGCCCTGCTGGCGGGGGTGATAAACTACGGCCGCCTGGACGACTGCCTGGGGCCCTATCTGGCCCGGGACCTTGCGGCAGGGACCCTTACGGAAGACGACGCCTTCGACATCCTCAAATCCCTGTGGACCATGATCGAAAACCGCCGGACCACGGTGAACGGCCGTATCGTGGTAGGCGGCCGTGGGCGGCGGTACCCGGAGGAGGCGGACCTCTTTACCCGGCTGGCCCTGAAGGTTGCCGGGACCTGCCGCTATGTGGAGCCTCAGTTTACCCTCCGGTTTGACGAGGACACGCCGGAGGACATTTGGGACGCCGCCATGGATGTGTTGGGTTCCGGCACTACCTATCCCACCCTGTACAACGACGCGGTGAATGTACCCGCGGTACAGCACGGCATGAGGCTTGACGAAGAGACCGCCGCCTGGTATGTACCCTTCGGCTGCACCGAATTTGTCATCCAGGGACAGAGTACGGGGACCCCCAATGTCTGCATGAACCTCCTCAAGATGCTGATCATTACCCTGAACGGCGGCATCGATCCCATGGACGGCAAGGCCAAAAACGGGACCGTCTTTATCCCGGAGCCGGGGTCCTTCAAAACCTTCGATGCTCTCTACGGCAAGTACAAGGAGCTTCTGGATTACTATATGGACATCTCCATAGGGGCCCAGCTTCATTCCTACAGGGTCATGAACGAACATGTCTCGTTCCTCTTTACCAGCCTCCTCATGGACGACTGCATCGGCCGGGGCAGGGCCCTGCTGGACGGCGGCGTCCGTTATCTGGGGGGAACCAACGAGACCTACGGTAACATCAACGCCTCCGACGCCCTTTGGGCGATCAAGGACATGGTCTTTGACAAGGGCCGTTACACCCTCGCGGAACTTCAGCAGGCGGCGCTGGCAAATTTTGAAGGGTATGAGCATATCCGCCGGGATCTCCGGAACTGTGACAAGTACGGTAATGACTTCGACACCGCCGACGGCATGGCGGTGGATCTGTACAACTATGTGGCCCAGGGGGTGCGGGACCGGGGCATCAAAGCGGGGATGCAGTATTATCTCATCGTGATCAGCAACAATCAGGTCAATACCGAATGGGGCCGGCGTACCGCCGCGTCCCTGGACGGCCGCTATGCGGGACAGTACATGAACCCCGCCAACAACCCCCAAGGCGGGGCGGATCATTCGGGACCCACAGCGATGCTCAATTCCGTTGCCAAGTTCGATCCGAAATACCACGCCGGTTCGGTACAGAATATCAAATTCACCCCCCGTATGTTCCGGGAGAACCGGCATATCATCAACGCCCTCTTCAAAACCTACTTTAAGCGGGGAGGCTGTCATCTGATGGTAACCGTGGTTGACCGGGGGATGCT
>JAITJW010000111.1 GCA_031278715.1 Treponema sp.
GCCCAGTCGATAGCGCGCTTATGGCAGGGCTGGAGCAGTTCCCGGTACATCTCGTTTGAGAAGAACGTGGCGCCTTTGTAGCCCATGTCATCGGGCCACGAGATGCAGTCAAAACGGTAACCTTCAGCCCAGATCATCTCGAAAGCTGCAATACTACATTCAAGGTAGGTGTTGACCATATCCTTGAACCAGTCAGGATTCTCCAGCATGGCGAACATTACGGTCTCAAATCCCGCCATCCACGAATGTAGTACGTCAAAACCGAACCAGAAGGAAGCCACTATCCACGAGCCTTCCTTTTGCCACAGCGGGTAATTTTTCTTTAAGTGCTCCCAATTGATACGGTCCCGGGAGGGCTTCATGCGCTCCTTCGCTTCTTCCCAGCGTTCAGGCGTGTTGACTTTATAATCGAGAAACTCCGGTGTGGAATCAGGGACCTTGAAATTCTTGAGCGTTACGCCCCAGCCGGTGGTGGAGATCACAAACTCGTCATTCTCTTCGATGACCCGGGCCTCGTAACGCGGGCTGATGTCCGCGCCAATGCCCCGGATTTTGTCTACACCGAAGAAATCACACCAGTCCACACCTTCCGGCATACCTTCTTTTTTCCAGCGCAACAGGGTCCCCTGCCACGGCGAGTCGATGATGGGGACCCGGTCCGCTTCCTGGTGCGCGTACATCCGCATGAACCGTTCTTTAGAAGTCATTTCTTTCACCGCCATAACGCCGTCTCCTTTAGAAATCAATATCGCTCAAATTACGGATCTAATCAACTTTTATTATACCGGATAACATGACGCCAACAAACTGCTAGGCCAAGAGGCGCAGGAATTCTGCGACGGCGGCTTTCTTGGCGCCGGGGCCCACACAGGAAGGGCAGCCCGATGCGCAGGGACAGTGTTCCACTACGGACAGGACGGCGCCAAAGAGTTCCGCCGCCCGGCGGGACAGGGCCTCCGACAGGCCGGTACCACCGGGGTACTTGTCGTACACGTACAGCGCGGGAACGCCAAAGTGGGGGTCCCGGACCCGCTCGGCAATGCCCAGATCCCGCGGATCGCAGAGCAGAAACACCGGGGCGATAAGCCGGATAAGAGTACCCATGCCGGCCAGAATAAAACCGGTTTCCACAGTGTCTTTTTGTACCAGCGCCGCGCCGCCTGTGGTTTCCGGCCCAAAGAGCAGGACCAGGGAGCGGGTCTGCATTTCCTCTTCCGGGAGATCTATGTCGCCGTAACCGATGTTCTCATGGGTATGAAAGCGGATCTTTTTGAATTTGGCCACCTGGGAACGGACCAGAACATCGCCCAGGCTGCCCGTTACCAGGGCTTTATCCGTTTTGCTGTCCGTTTTGCCGTAACGGAGCGTCTCATCTTCGGAAAGTACTTTGATATCGGTTTTTACCAGGCCGTCGGTAAAGTAATTAACATCCGCCTCCCGTACCAGGCAGGTACGGTTTTGTATGTCCAACGTTTCCACCAAATATTGCCGGCCCCGGTGCAGGTACACGGCGTTTTTGAAGATCAGCTCTTTGGCGCTGGGCCGGTCCATCTCGCCGATAACCTGGTTACGCCCCCCGGTTGCGTCGATGATCACCACGTTGTCGGCGCTGGCGGAACGGAGGCTCACCCCCTCCGCCGGGTAAGAGCGATCCGCCCAATGCCATTTACCGGCGGCATGACGCAGGATGCCCTCCTCTTCGAGGAATTCCAGCACGGGGATTACCGTGGCCCCAAAGGGATCGGTCCCCGGTTCAAGGTCAGGGGCAGGTTCGGCGCTTTGCGGGACCGGTTCCGCCTTCAGTTCCTCATCGCGGAAAGGAAGCTCGAAGCACGCGCATTTAACGTGATCGGTGAGGATGTAGGGGTTGGCAGGGTCTACGCGGCCCTCTTCGGCGCCCTTGCGGAAGAACCAGTCCGGGTTGTTCATGATAAACTGATCCAGCGGGGACGATGATGCCACGAATACCGAAACCGAATGGCCCCCCCGGCGTCCGGCCCTGCCGGCCTGCTGCCAGAACGAGTTAAACGAACCGGGGAAACCGGCCACCACCGAGGCGTCCAGCCCGCCAATGTCGATGCCAAGTTCAAGAGCGTTGGTGGAAACCACCCCCCGGATGGTCCCGTCCCGCAGGCCCCGCTCTATTTCCCGCCTCTCGTTGGGAAGCAGCCCGCCCCGGTAGGCCTCTACCCGGATACCTGAATTACCGGTAAAGATGTTCTTGAGGTCCTCGTTCACATAGCTGGCGGCCACTTCGGTTTTAACACGGGAATGGGCAAAGAGGATGGTCTTGATCCCCGCCTTGAGGAAGGCCAGCATCCAGCGGCGGCTTTCGGTAACAACACTGCGGCGAATCCCCTGTACTGCGTCCACAAGGGGCGGGTTGTAGAGGATCACCCGTTTTTCTCCCTGAGGGGCGCCGTTGTTGTCCACCAGGGTCACGCTGGTTCCGGTAAGGGTCTGTGCCAGTTCCCGGGGATTGGCAATGGTGGCCGAACAGAGGATAAAGCGGGGCCGGGCCCCGTAAAAGGCGGCAACACGGCGAAGACGGCGGATCAGTTCCGCTACGTGGCTCCCCATAACCCCCCGGTAGCTGTGAATCTCGTCTATGACGATATAGGCAAGACCGGAAAAAAACTTGATCCAGCGGGGATGGTTGGGCAGAATCCCCGCGTGAAGCATGTCGGGATTCGTGATGATGATCCGGCCTGAGTCCCGTGCGCTGATCCGCAGACTATCCGGCGTATCCCCGTCGTAGGTTGCCACCTTGACGGGAATTCCGGCGCCGGAAACCAGTTCATTCAGTTCCGACTGCTGGTCCTGGGACAGGGCTTTGGTGGGAAAAAGGTAGAGACACCGGGCCTTTTCATCTTCAAGCAGGGCTTCAAGGCAGGGAAGGTTGTAACACAGGGTCTTTCCAGAGGCGGTGGGGGTAACTACCACCACATTTTTACCCTCGTTAAGTTTTTCCCGGACCTCCCCCTGGTGGGTGTATAGCCGTTCTATACCCCGCCCGCGCAGGGCCACGGCAATTCGCCGGTCCAGATCCGCCGGGAAGGGGACAAAATTCCCTTTTGAAGCTTTTAGAACCCGTTCCAGTACGATATTCGGGGCAAATTCGGGACTTGTAAGGATGGCTTCCAGGGCCCCGGCTTCTTCCATGACAGAATTATTCTAGTTCTATGGGGCAAACAGGTAAAGTACCGTAAGGACAGGGCAGGTTCATCGGACAAAGTTCGGGGTAACTCTGTAAAAAACCAGCAAATTTTAAAAAATGTTTACCGGTTTCGTAATATTATACGGCAAAAAATATCGACAGGGGCGATATTAGGAATTATACTGGAGCCAGTTCTATGATTCAATTGGTGCGGCAACCCTGTTTCCAATGGAGCCGGTTTTGGTGTGTGCCAAAATTATCGGCTGCTCGTGCCAGAAAAAGACAAGACAAGGTGAGGAGGCTGGGCATGACAGACGTATTGTCTATTGTATTGGGCGGAGGTAAGGGGACTCGTTTATTTCCCCTTACACAGGCACGGGCCAAGCCGGCAGTTCCCTTTGGGGGGAAGTACCGTTTAGTTGATATACCCATTTCAAATTGTATTAACGCAGGCCTGCGGCACATCTATATCCTTACCCAATTCAACTCAGCCTCGCTTCACCTCCACCTTGCCCAAACCTATGTTTTTGACACCTTTACCAGCGGCTTTGTCGAAATTCTGGCAGCGGAACAGACCTTTGAACATTCCGGCTGGTACGAGGGGACCGCCGACGCGGTACGGAAGAACTTTCCCCACTTTAGAACGCAGAGCCCCTCGTATTACCTTATTCTTTCCGGGGATCAGCTCTACCGGATGGAACTGCAGGATCTGCTCAAAAAGCACCGGAATTCAGGCGCGGCAATTACTATTGCCTGTACCCACGTAAACCGGGAGACCGCCAGCCAGTTAGGGATCCTCAAGGTGGATAAAAACAACCGGATAACCGAATTTCTGGAAAAACCCGGGCCAACCAAGGACATCGGCGATTTCAAGGTCCCCGTTGAACTGCAGAACAATTCCGTCCCGCGGGAGGACAGCTACCTTGCCTCGATGGGCATCTACGTGTTTAACGCCAAGAATATGGAGGACTGCCTGGCCAACGACCTGACTGATTTCGGCAAGGAGATTATTCCCCAGGCTATCAACAAGCTCAAAGTCAACGCCTATATCTTTAACGGCTACTGGGAAGATATTGGGACCATAAGAAATTTTTACGAGGCCAATCTGGAGCTAACCAGCCTGCGGCCCCGTTTCGATTTCTATGACGAAGACAGGCCCATCTATACCCATATCCGCAATCTGCCCCCCTCCAAGATGAACTTCAGCAACATGAACCAGTCCATCGCCGCGGAGGGCTGCATTATTACCAACGCTGCGATTACCAATTCGATTGTCGGGGTACGGACGATCATCGAATCCGGCTCCAGCCTGAACGGGGTAGTATGTATGGGCGCCGACTACTACGAGACGGAAATACAAAAGCAGCAAAACGCTGAGGCCCGCGTTCCCAATGTGGGCATCGGCAAAGGGGTGATCGTCAAAGGGGCAATTATCGACAAAAACGCCTGCATCGGCGACGGCTGCCGTATTGGAGTGGACAATATCAACCGCTCGGACGGCAACTATGGCCATTACCACATTGTAGACGGCATCGTGGTTATCCCCAAAAACGCCGTAGTGTACCCGGGAACCGTTATCTAGAGTCTGTTGCACTGGGCTGCTTTGTGAAGCTCTGCTCGCTTGGCAGTTTAATGCAGGGGAAGAGGCGGGAACCTGAACCGTGGAATATTAGAGGGCGGGGATAAGCGGTTCAGTGGGAAGGGTATGGCCCGTCTGTCCCGAAGTCTCGGGGGCCGGGGGACCGGAGCGCCGGATGACGATCTTCTTATCCCGCGCCGCTACGCTGAACACCATGCCCGCGGGCCGGTCCAGGATAAGCGCAGACAGCGGATCTTCCAGTTCTTTTTGGATGGTCCGCCGCATGGGACGGCCGCCGAACTTGGGATTCCAGCCCTTTTCGATAAGCAGCTTCCGGGCGCCGGGCAGAACCCTAAGACCGTAGCCTTGTTCGGCAAGACGGCCCGCCAGTTCCGCCAGCTGCAGGTCGAATACCTTCCCAATCTGCTTTATATCAAGCGGGTGAAAAACCACCACGTCATCTACACGGTTAAGAAATTCGGGGTTAAAAAGACGGCGCAGTTCCGCCATAGCCTGGGCCTCAATTTCCCTGCCGTCCATAATTCCGGAACCCGCGCCAAAGCCCAGCCGGGAATCGCGGGAGATCTCCCGAACCCCCGCGTTACTGGTCATAATGATGACCGTGTTGCGGAAACTTACGGTGTGGCCCAGGTTGTCTTTTAGTTCACCCTCCTCCATCACCTGCAGGAGCAGGTTAAAAACATCCCGGTGGGCCTTTTCGATCTCGTCAAAGAGGACCACACGGTAGGGGTTCCGCCGTATCCGCTCAGTTAGGACTCCCCCCTCCTCGTAGCCTATATAACCCGGAGGGGCCCCCACCATGCGGGAAACGTTATGTTTTTCCATGTAGTCCGACATGTCGATTCTGATCAGGGATTCTTCGGCGCCAAAAAGATAACGGGCAAGCTGCTTGGCAAGAAGAGTCTTACCTACCCCGGTGGGCCCTAAAAATATAAATATCCCCATAGGCCGTCCGGGATGGGCAATCCCCGCACGGGAACGGCGCACCGCGTTGGCAATCCGGTGTACCGCCTCGTCCTGACCGATGATCGCCTTATGGAGTTCGTCTTCAATGCCCAAAAGCCGGCGGGATTCCCATTCTTCCAGATGCTGAAGGGGAATCCCCGTCAGTTCCGCCACAACCCGGCGAATATCGGCCTCTCCCACCTGGGCAAGTTCCGTCTGGGAGGCCTGTTCCCAGGCCGTCCGCATGATCTTGAGTTTAGCCCGCAGGTTCTGCACCCGGTCCCGGAGTTCCGCCGCGTGTTCGTAATCCTGGGCACTTACCAGGGTGGCCTTTTCTTCGGTAAGCAGAAGAATTTCCGCCTCCACACCTGTAATTTCCGGGGGTTCCCGCGATTTTTCCAGTTTACGCATGGCCCCTGCCTCATCCAGAATATCAATGGCCTTATCGGGCATAAAACGGCCGCTGATATAACGCTGGGCAAGTTTAACCGCCTGCTCAACCGCCTCCGCGGAGTAGGATACCCGGTGATGTTCCTCGTACTTCTTCTGTACACCCTTCAGAATCTCCAGCGTATCGGCGCTGCAGGGTTCTTCCACAAGGATCGGCTGAAAGCGCCGTTCCAGGGCGGCGTCTTTCTCAAAGTGCTTGCGGTACTCCGCCAGTGTGGTGGCCCCGATACACTGAACATCCCCACGGGAAAGGCCGGGCTTAAGCATATTGGAGGCGTCGATAGTTCCCTCCGCCCCGCCGGCGCCAATGATCGTATGAATTTCGTCAATAAAAAGGATTACATTTCCCGCCTGGGAAATTTCCTTCATGATCCGTTTAAGCCGTTCCTCAAATTCCCCCCGGTACTTGGTACCCGCCACCACAGAACCCATGTCCAGGGACAGGATACGTCTTCCCGCCAGGGCCGCGGGAACATCTTCCCCCGACAAGAGCTGGGCCAATCCTTCCACAATGGCGGTCTTGCCAACCCCCGGCTCACCTACAAGGACCGGGTTATTCTTGGTTCTGCGGGCCAGAATACGAACAGCCCGGTTTATCTCTTTAAGGCGGCCCACCACAGGATCCAGTTTACCGGCCCTGGCAAGTTCCGTAAGATCCCGGGAAAATTCGTTAAGGGTTGGGGTAAGAGCCGGATAGGCAGCCGGCATAAAGCGGGGATTGGGAAACTTATGTTCCCCCTCCCGGTGGAATGACCAGGGCTGATACGCCGACTGCGACGCGCTACGGCCAAAACCCGTCCCGCCGGGCCAGCCGGTCTCCATGAATTCCCCCTCGTTCCTGACATTCCGGCTAAACGTAGTCTGAACCACCACCCGCAGCATCTCCGTATCCACCCCATGCCGGAACAGGTAGTCCTGAACTGCAGTCCCCTGCTCCTGTATACCGGCAAACAGCAGATGCTCGGTCCCCAGGTACTCACTACCCTGACGGCGGGCCTCTTCAGCGGCGGTGTCCAACAGTTTTTTGGTTCGTTTGGAAAGCGGCACATCCCCCTGGACCGGGACTCCGACTACACGGGGTATACCCGACTCCAGGGTATGACGGAATTCCAACAGGTCAATCCGCAAAAACATCAGGGCCTTGCAGGCGATTCCGGCCCCTTCCTTGAGGAAGGCAATGATTACATGCTCAGGAAGCAGTTGATCTGAACTGAAACGCCGGGCTTCTTTTTGAGCCGCAAAAGAAAGAATTCTCTGGACCCGCTGTGTTGGACCTTTGAACAATCACGCCCCCCTTGCTAAAACTGTACTATCAAAGTCCGGACAATAACAAGCGATCTCCTGCCTTAACTCCCACCCGGTCAAACCAGCCCTGGGGTACTTCCAGGGCATAGCGGACACTCCAGGAAGACTGGATTGTGGTTTCATCCAGGGGGCGCATGTTCCGTATCTCCGTTATACCCCCATCGGACCTGATAAAGGCGATGGAAAGGGGGACATAGGTGTTTTTCATGTAAAACGACATGATCTGATCCCGGTCAAACACAAAGAGCATGCCGTAACCATCGGCAAGGCTTTTACGGAACATAAGGCCCTGCCTTTTTTCCTCAGTACTGCGGGCAATCTCCGTCCGCAGGGTCACCGGCTCCCCCCCCTCCCGCTCAATGGTAAGGTCCCTTATCTCCAGGGTTTTTGATTCACAGGCGCCGTTCAGCCACAGGACGCAAACCAGAAGATTGAACAACAGCAGCAGGACCGGTGAAACAGCGCGGGATCCGGCAGTTCGTTGCACTTTGCGCCTAAAAACCCACAAGTTTAATCGTGTCAGGCTGCTAGAAGGCATCAATAAATTCCTGGCGCAGCCGCAGTTCATGGGTTTCCTGAACCGTGGAATCGCCCACAATCTCATTAAAGACCCCCAAATCAATGTATTTGACCGTCAGAGGCCGTTCAAGGGCCAGCCGGGTACTCCCGTTCTCCCATACCGACTGCCGGGGGTTCAGGCTGTCGGGCGGACCGTATTTTTCCGTCAGGGCCGTAAAAAGCGAGTAGTAATCCACAAGGTCGGTGTTCATCGTAAAGGCCATAATAAAAAGCGCCCCCCCGTTTAACTGAAAGAAGGCCCGTTTGACAAAGGACAGGCCCGTGGTCTCCACAAGGTTCTGCTGAGGATCGGGGAGGAAAGATACGTCCCGGTCCCCCCGGAAACTAAAAAGAGCATCGGCGGCAAGGGCGGTCTTGAGTTCTTCAAGCCCCATCCCCAGGCTGATACCCCGGAATTGCCGGGGCAGTTCCGGTCCACTGTCCGATCCGGCGCCCGGTTCAGTACCCGGTCCGGCGTCCTCCTGGGCGCCCAGACTTACGGAAAGCACCACACACAGGACAATCCATATACGGTTCTGCATAGTACATTATCGGATTTTTTTCCCACTACTTAGCCCCAGGACAGAAGCCCAGGTTTGATGACACCAAACCCGGAATATGTTAGCATCAAATCCGGTAGTTTACCGCAGGTACATAAAATCTACAGTACAGCGGACGGGAGTACGGAAATGACACCACGGGCCGATTTTGTTTCCGATAAGGATTGGGAGCATTTTCTTGACTATTCACGGGATCTGGAGACTCCCTGTATCGTTGTGAACCTGAATACGATCAGGCTCAACTACCAGCGGCTGCGGGGGTTTTTCCCCTACAGCCAGATATACTACGCAGTAAAGGCAAACCCGGAACCGGAGATTATCTCCCTGCTGGCGGAAATGGATTCTAATTTCGACATTGCCAGCCGCTGGGAACTGGATATAGTCCTTTCCCTGGGCATAAGCGCCGAGCGGGTCTCCTACGGGAACACCATCAAAAAGGCCAAGGATATCGCCTATTTCTACGAAAAAGGCGTCCAGCTTTACGCCACCGACAGTAAGGAGGATCTTAAGCACATTGCCGGCAACGCGCCGGGGAGCAAGGTATACGTGCGGATCCTTATCGACGCATCTTCCACCGCCGACTGGCCCCTGTCCCGCAAATTCGGCTGCCACCCCGACATGGCCTACGATCTGCTGATCATGGCCAGGGACCTGGGACTTGTCCCCTGCGGCATCAGCTTTCACGTAGGAAGCCAGCAGCGGGATATTGGACAGTGGGACGATGCCATTGCCAAAACCAAATACCTCTTTTCTTCGCTGGAAGAAGACGAAGGCATCCGTCTTTCGATGATCAACATGGGCGGAGGTTTTCCCGCCCCCTATACCCAGGCAACCAACGACCTTTCCGAATACGCGGCGGAAATAAAACGCTACCTGATTGACGATTTTGGGGATGACCTGCCCAAGATCATCCTGGAACCGGGCCGTTCCCTGGTGGGGAACAGCGGTATCCTGGTTTCCGAAGTAGTCCTGATCTCCCGGAAGAACAACACCGCCTTAAACCGCTGGGTTTACCTGGACGCAGGGAAATTCAACGGCCTTATCGAAACCCTGGACGAATCGATCAAATACCCGGTCGTCTCCAGCAAAGACCTGCCGGGCTGCAAAGAGGCAGAAGTGATCCTGGCGGGCCCCACCTGCGACAGCATGGATATTCTGTACGAAGACTACAAGTACCGCCTTCCCGTGGATTTGAGGATAGGGGACCGTCTCTACTTTCTTAGCACCGGGGCCTATACCGCCAGCTACGCCTCCGTCGGTTTTAACGGCTTCCCGCCCATCAAAACCCATATCATGCAGACCGGCGGGAACTGGGGACATAGCAGCTCCACAGCTTAATGAACCGGTTTCAAGGCTTCCGGCACGATTAACCTTGCAGATTTGGGTGCATCCGGCGCCGGACCGGGCTAACACTCCAACAAAAAATTCGTAAAAAAATCAACAACCCCTTGACCTTATGTTCTGCTTTGTGGTAAAATAGTTCCATTCTGGGTGAGTCCTATGGGGTTTGCCCGGCCAAACCTTTAGAACGGGGGTACAGCATGGCGTATACAAGCCGGGCGGCCAAACATACCGCTTTACTTTTTTTTTGCCCCCCCCCCCCCCCCCCCCGTACATATCTTAGTCCGCGTGTACATAGCCATATGAGCAAACTCAAATTATCTTACCCCCTGGCGCCCTCCGGTCTTACCGCGCGCCGCCTGTTAAGAGCCACCGGGCCTCCGGCTTTTTGTACCGGCCGCGGAGCCGCGCCCAAAAAGATAAAACCGCCGCAGGGCGGCGCCTGTTTACACAGTAATACTAATACTCCGATATTTTTATGACGGGGGTGGTGTTATTATGCCCCTTTAGGCGGGGGACGGAATTGACGGAGGCAAGAAACAGACAGTCATAGAGCTTGCCGAGTGAATATCAATCTTCAAATACCATGCCACTGTTAGTGGAAGGTGTTTGTCCGTATTCTACGGAAGTACTCGTACAGTACAGGATTGTAATTGTTTTTCTGGAGCAAAGAATGAATAATGACATTGAAGGGACATCTGTGTTCGATGGAAGTGTGCTGGGCAACTTTGGGACCAATCTGGTCGCGGGGCTGCTTAGTTTTATCACACTGGGAATCGGTGTACCATGGGCGGTTGCCTACAGGCAGAGATGGCTGACATCCCACACTATTATTGAAGGGAAACGCCTTAAATTTGACGGGACTGGTGGTCAGTTGTTCGGCAAGTACATTATCTGGTTTCTACTTTCGATAATTACTCTTGGCATTTACGCCGTATTTTTTCTGCCTGTAAGGATGCAACAGTGGGTAACTAAACACACATTTTTTGAATGAGACGGCAAGCGGTCCGTTTAGGGGAGGGGCTATCCAATAAGTTTAAAAGGTGAATTTTTATTCGGTTTTTATGGAGGCTGTTCCAAAACTTCAGTTTTTGGAACAGCTACCTTGATTTTATACTGAAAAATTTTATTTTGTAAACTTCTTTTTTAAGAAATCAACAACCCCGCCGCAAGCGGTCGGGGTATGTTGTTCTCTAATGGTGGTTGCACTCGGCACGAATCAAAAACATTACAAAATTTTTAACCTCCGTTTCGCATAAGGTTCCGGCTGTATGGATGCCGTGATTTCAAAGGTTTGGCGGCCCGAATAAGGAAATGCGCAGCATTTCCAGGGCCGACAAACTGTGCCGGGATAAGGAAACCGCTTTCGCGGCAATATCAACGTGGGAATGTTCGCCAACGAAATTGGCGAGCGGAGACCAGAACCATTGCGGAGGCCGAGAGGCCCCGAAGCGCATACCGGTCTGTATGGTGCCGTTTGTCCATAATCTAATTTTACTATGGTTTATAGTTTCTTTATGCTTTCTGCCGTTACAATATGCGTCCCCCCTCTTCCGTCATGAGCCTGAACAATTATTCCTCTTATTTCAACTACATCATTTTCATCCACAGAAACATTTCCCCATACCTTATCCGGTATTACCAAGGTTACTGTTCCGGTAGCATCGGAAAATAAATATTGTGTCTCCAACATTTGCCGCTCTATCTTACCTTGCAACACTACAAGGGAGATAGAGGGAATTTGTTTAGCTTCCTCAATGGTTATAAGAGTCGCTCCGGGACCTTTATAGCCGCCTTGCTGGGCATTTACGGCTAATCCAACCGATACCACAAGAACCAAAAAAACAAACTGTTTTTTATTCATGTTATCCTCCATGAATAGCGTTAATGTTTGGATTTTATACTACCCTATATTTTTTGTCAAGATTGCGCATTGCTTTCGAGCAGTAGGAACCTTATGCGGAAGCAAGGTTCCGGAGGATACGGGGTGTGGTCCCTAAAAGATCAGGCCCAGGCTGAAAGCGCCAAAGGCAGCCGGGCCGGATCTGCTGTTCCAAAGTCCCCCCGCCAGGGTAAAGACGAGGTTCGATGGGGGCGGGTTCAGTTTCAATTCGACGGAGCTGAAAAAATCGAAGGGGGGGCCGCCTTTGATGGTCCCGGCAATATCCAATTCACCGCGCAGCGAGATTCCGGCGCTTACCATGTCCCGCCGGTACAGTGAACCCAGGGACAGGAGCAGCCGGGGTTCCGGTTGTTCCCAGGCGGACCAGAAAATGCCTGGGGCCAGCAGCAGGGACAGTCCGCGGCCAAGCTCGAGGGACATGGGGGCGACAAGGCTTGCCCCTTCGCGCTGGGGGCTTTTTTTCATGTCCTGGGCCCAGGAGAAAGCGCCAAGCAGGGCGACGGCAAGGTTCCTCCCGGCAGCGGGTCCTGTAAACTTGAGGGAAAGGGAGGCCCCCCAGGGGCTCGTATTCTCTCCGGTGAAAACCACGTCAAAGGCGGCGGCCAGTTCCAAATTTTTAAGTGGGGAAAAGCGGAACCCCAGTTCAATGGGGACTTGGGTAAAGGCGGGGGACGCGGAGGCATTGTCCCCGGGGATCTGTCCGAACAGGAGGGAAAATTCGGTTTGGAAGGTTCCGGGGGGAAGCAGGGCGGGAGAGGGGGTGTATAAAAGCCCCGGCATGGCGGCAAACAGGGTAAGGGGGTAGATTACAAGGGAAGAATCGATGAGTACCTGCCGGGAGAAGCGCTGCGGGGCATCCGGGTCCCGGGCAGGAGCGGGGGAAGGGTAGGCTTCAACCTGAAGTGTGTAGGGGCCGTCCTCCTGAATCTCCCCCTTCTGGTTCCGGCCATCCCAAAAGACCTCCTGGGACCAGGTAGTGAAGGGGGGGAGTTCCCGGCTGTAGATCGTCTGCCCTTCCCTGTCCAGTACCGAAAAAAGTGCCTGTCCGGGGGCGGTAACTTCGAAGGAAAGGCCGGTACTCCCCAGGGTTCCGGTGTTTAACGGGTTGAAGGCGCTGCGGCTAAGGCGGCCTGCGGAAAGATGAAAGGCGGCTGGGGGAAGCTGCAGGGTCAGGGTCAAGGTTTTTCCGGTTTCCACTGTCAGAGTCGTCTGGGTCTCCTTCCAGCCAAAGGCCCGGACCCGTATCCGCCTTAAGCCGGCGGGGACGTAGAGATCGTAGACCCATTGGGAAGCTGAAGCAGGAATGACGGCGGCAAGACGGGAACCGGAAGGCACAAGATATATTCCGCCGCCCGGACCCCGCCAGGGAGTACCGGGGGCTAGAGCGCCGGACTGCCGGTAATTTCCGAAACGGACTCCCTCAAGGCTGCGGTCTTCCAGGGGGGACGAACCGTCAATGAACACTTCCGGCCGCCGCGCCGGGGTGGAAAGACTGGTTCCCGTTTCCACACTGACGGTAAGGAGGATCCGTCCGGCAAGGATCCAGAGTTCAATGTCCAGCTCCAGGCGGCTTTCAGCGGAGATGTGTACCCGCAGTTCCCGTTCCTCATAGCCGGTCTTGCTTATCCGGATCGAATAATAGGCGCTCCGCAGATCCGGCAGTTCCAGGGGTGTCTGCCCGCGTTCAATGCCGTCAATGTAAACCCTGGCCCCTGCGGGCCTGGTCCGTACCAGAAGTCCCCGGCCTTCTACCGTCTCTATACGGTCGCGGCTTAGGGACAGGGGGCTCTGGGCCGGCAACAGGGGGGCACACAGCAGAAGGATCACGGCAACAAAAACCATTACCCTCCAAGCATAGAAGACGGTAGGGGAAAGGCAAGGGGGTTTATCCGTCCGTCCTGGCGGTAACTGTACCAGGAGGTACTGGTAAAGATCATGTGGTCCAAAAAATGGAGTCCCAATAGGTCGGCGGCGGCTATAAGGCGGGTGGTGATCTCGTCATCTTCGGGGGAAGGTTTAAGCTGCCCGGAGGGGTGGTTGTGGGCCACGATCACCGCGGCGGCCCGGTCCATGATGGGGTCCGCAAAGACTTCCCGCGGATGCACAATGGTACGGTTCACCAGGCCGATGCTGACGATCCGCAGGGCCAGGACTTCATGCGCGCCGTTCAGGGAAAGGCAGAGGAACCGTTCCTGTTTGCGGTCCGCGTGGTGTCGCAGGATCGCGTAAATGTCCTGGGGCCGCCGGATACGGGTTCCGGTAACTCCCCAGCGGCGGCGTCCAAATTCCAGCATGGCCGCCACGGCGCAGGCCTTGCCTGTCCCCATGCCGCCAAGGGCCGAAAGATCCTGAATGGAGGGGATCCCCTTGTGGCGGTCGAGGAGTTCCAGCAGTTCCCCCGCCAGGGCCACGACATTTTTCCCCCGGATCCCCGTGTTAAGAAGAATCGCCAAAAGTTCACGATCCGAAAGCGATGCCGGGCCGCCCCGGAGCAGTCGTTCCCGTGGACGATTGTCGATATCGAGGCACTGATCCGACGCGTAGTCGGAACCAATGTGGTCAGGTCCGGTATAATCGGGATAGATGATGTCTTTCATAAGATTTCCTTTGCTATATATAGGGGCGGCCATGTATGGCGCTTTGCTTTTTGGGGGAAAAATAGCCGATAATGGGAAAATATGACGCGGACGCTATATTCTCCGGTAAAACCTGCTGCCGTAGTGGCGGAAGTCCGGGCCGGGATTTCCAAACTGTTGGCCGGAGTCCTGATCGGGGGCCTTCTGCTTTCCTCCTGCGCGGGTATGAGTTACCGGCAGGCTGTGGAACCGGAACGGCCAATGCCGGAACAGCCTTTTGAGGGGGCGCCGGAGGCTGTGGCCGAGTCGGTCCCGGAACAGCCGCCGGAAGTTCTCGAAGTACCGGAGTTTCCGGAGGCGCCGGAGTTTCCGGAAGCGCCGGAACAACCGGAATGGCCAACGCCGGAAGTTCCCCTTTACATCCTGGGAACAGGTCAAGTGGCGCCGGAGGCTTTGTCCGGTTTTCTCCTTTCCATCAACCCCGGCGCCGGGGAAGACTTTAGCGTAGAACTGGCCAGGTTCTACACCGAAGAAGCGGAGATTGAAGGCGTGAATCATGACGTAGCCTTTGCCCAGATGTGCCTGGAAACAGGGTTCCTGCGTTACGGAAACCTGGTAACCGCGGATATGAACAACTTCTGCGGTCTGGGGGCTCTTGGGGTAGAGCAGCGGGGGGAGCGATTTACCGAACCCCGCATCGGAGTCCGGGCGCATATCCAGCATCTTAAAGCCTACGCAACGGAAGAACCTCCGCAGCAGGAACTGGTGGATCCGCGGTACCGCTGGGTCCGCTACGGGTCGGCCCCGACCATTTACGGCCTGGCGGGAACCTGGGCAGCGGATAAGGAATATGCTGAAAAGATCAAAAGCATCCTGGAAAGGCTCTACCGGTTTGTCTATGTTGTTCAAAAAGATGACTAGTAACCTGACAGCCTGCTAACAGCCGGACAGTTACCCGTCCGGTCCCACAGACCCGGCTGTGTATAATTTTTGTAGCACAGATACTCAGCCGCCAGTTTTACTGACGTCATGTATGTTTACTGAAAAAACGAGTGGGGGTAGCGGAAGCCACCGCAGGGCGGAGCCCGAGGAGGCTGGAGTGAGGGGGAGCAGCGTCAAAAAGTTTTTTTAAGGGGGCGGGTGGTGTTTCCTTTTCGGGTTCTGCAGTGCTCCCCCTTCTTAATGGGTCTGGAGGACCTGCTGCTCTGCCTCTTCCTCAAACTGGCGGGTGTAGAGATCGTAGTAGCGGCCACGGGCGGCCATGAGTTCGTCGTGGGGGCCGCGCTCTATGATCTTGCCGTTGTGGACGACAAGGATGGTGTCGGCCCCGCGGATGGTGGAAAGGCGGTGGGCTATAACAAAACTGGTGCGGCCTTCCAGGAGGCGGCTTATGGCGTGCTGGAGGAGCATTTCCATTTCAGTGTCAACGGAGCTGGTGGCCTCGTCCAGGATGAAGATGCGGGGGTCGGCCAGGACGGCGCGGGCAAACGAAATAAGCTGTTTTTCTCCGGTGGAAAGCCGGTCGCCGCCCTCCCCTGCCTCGGTGTCGTAGCCTTTTTCCAGTTTGGCGATAACTTTGTCGGCGTGGACGATCTCTGCGGCCCGTTCTACTTCCTTGTTGTCGGCGTTAAGTCTGCCGTAACGGATGTTTTCCCGAATGGTGCCGGTAAAGAGGTGGGGGCTTTGGAGGACATAGCCTAGGGCGCTGTGGAGCCAGAGCTGACTCCGTTCCCGGTAGTCCCGGCCATCAATGAGGAGTTGTCCTGAACTGGGTTCAAAAAAGCGGCACACCAGATTGACCAGTGTGGATTTTCCAGCGCCGGTTTCTCCTACAATTGCGATGTATGTTCCGGCCTTTACGTGAAGGTTGAAGTGTTCCAGTACGTTTTCTCCGCCGTCGGGGTAGCGGAATGTAACGTCCCGGAATTCTACATCGCCCTGGATGGGTTCCCAATTTTCCTTTTTTGGATGAAATGTATCTCCGTATTTTTCGACGACGGTGTCGCTGTCGGTTATCATGGGTGGCTGTTCCAAGAGTCCGGACACCCGCTCCACATTGGCCTGGGTGGAGACAAATTCGGTAAGGATGTTGGCGATATTCTGAATGGGATCAAAAAAACCTCCGGCGTACTGTAGAAAAATTGCCAGTACCGAAAGGTCGGCGCCCAGAAATACTATTTCATAGCCTCCGTAGCCCAGGACGACGGCGGTGGCCAGGGAACCGACGAACAGTACGAGGGGAATAAAGATTGAACGCAGGCGGGCCATCTGGTTGGCGTAGCTCCGGTACTCGCCGGTAATTCCGGAATACTCGTTAAGGCTCTGCTCCGCGGTTACCAGGACTTTGACTGTGCGGGCGCCGGTGATTCCCTCATTCATGGCCCCGGTCATTTTTGAGTTGATGCGTCGCAGTATCCGGTTTACTCCCAAAATCCGTTTCTGGAAAAACCAGGTAAAAAGGGCCAGGGGCGGAATGGTGGCGCAGACAATAATGGCAAGGCGCCAGTGAACCAGGAGCATGGAAATGATGACGCCGATGCAGTAAAAAAACGACCAGGAAAAGTCGATGATCCCCCAGGCTACCAGTTCCCCGATCCTGCCGGTATCCGAATGGGTACGGGCCATCATGTAACCTACGGGGGTTTTGTTGTAGTAATCGAGGCTGAGTTTTTGAAGGTGGAAGAACACTGCGTTGCGCACGGAACGGACAATTCCCACTTCCGCGCGGATTCCGTTGGCCACAAAGAAACGGACGTTGATCCCCTGGATAAGGATCAGGCTGATGGCCACTCCCATGAGTCCCCACATTCCCTGGCTGCTGCGGGGTTCAATGTTGTGGCGTATGGCGTAGCCCAGAAGCAGGGGGAGGAGTACATCCACTGTGGCGGCGCTGAGCATAAGGACCGCGCAGCGGATCAGGTTTAGCTTCTGGGGGGCAATAAACGGGATCATTTTTTTCCAGACGGACGGTGAAATGGGTTTGTTATAATCGATATCTTCGAAATCAGCCATGACCACTACCTTTTAGTTTTTTAAGGCAGTCTGTCCATAATGTGTCTACATTATGGACAGACTGCTAGGTAACGTTATTTCTGCCGTCTCCGGCAACGCCGGTAACACCGGTAACGCCGGATTCCAGAACACCGGAAGGCAGTGCCGCCGGTGAGGGCGGAGTGTCCTGGGTACCGGAATGTACGGCGCCCCGCTGGAGATTGAAGATCCGGCGGTAGGTTCCCTCCCGTGCCAAAAGTTCCTGGTGAGTCCCCAGTTCCTCCATCTCCCCGTCTTTAAGAACGAGGATTTGATCTGCCTGCATCAGGCTGGATATGCGGTGGGAGATAAGGATCACCGCGGATTTCACCACCCGTCCTTTCAGGGCTGCACGGATTCTGATGTCCGTCTCCGTGTCCACTGCGGACAGGCTGTCGTCAAAGATCATCACCGGGGGATTGGCCGCCAGCATGCGGGCAATGGCAAGGCGCTGTTTCTGGCCCCCCGAAAGGGTAACTCCCCGTTCACCAATCACGGTCTCGTAGGATTTTTCAAATTCCCGGATGCTTCCGTCCACCTGGGCTACCGCGGCGGCGGCGTGGATATCTTCGATGGGAAGGCTTCCGGTTCCCGCGGCGATATTCTCCCGGATGGTCCTGGAAAAGAGGAAGGGTTCCTGCAGGCACAGGCCGATATGGCGGCGCAGGTGATCACGGGCAATCAGGCGAATATCAATGCCGTCAATAGTGATTCTACCGCTGTCGGGGGGGAGTTCGTAGAGTCGGGCAATAAGGTGTACCAGTGTGGATTTCCCCGAACCGGTGGCCCCCAGGATCGCCAGGGTGCTGCCGGGCTGCAAGGCAAAGGAAATGTTCCGCAGTACGGGGATGGCAACATGCTCCGATTCCCCGGTGTAGCTGAAACTGACGTTCTCAAAGCAAATCTCCCCCCGGAGCGCGGGCCGCAGGGCATCGGGGGGATCGGTTTCCGGTTCTTCTGCAACGATGTCCCGGACCCGCCCCGCGGATACGAGGGTTCTGGAGAGTTCCGAAAGGATCCGGCCCAACTGCCGGACGGGCCAGATCATCCAGCTGCAGTAGGTGTAAAAGGCCAGGAAGGTGCCGGGGGAAAGCTGTCCCTGAACGCTTCTTATAACCCCTGCGGCCACGATGATGATCAGCTGAAGGCCGCTCATAAAATCCCCGGCCCCCCAGAACAGGCCCAGCATTTTGCCGGTACGAATCCAGATATCCGCGTGCGCTGCGGTTTTGGCGGAGAATCGTTCCATTTCGTATGACTCCCGGCCAAAAGCCCGGACTACCCGGACGCCGGTGTAGTTTTCCTGGGCGCAGGCCTGCATATTCCCCTCCGCGATGTCCGCCCTGGCAAATTCCCGGTCAACTTTTTTGAAGTACAGGAGGGAAAACAAAAAGATGGGGGGGATCAAAACCAGGGCCATAAGGGACATAAGCACATCCATCGAGAACATCATGGTCAGGGCAACTACAAACACGCTGACGATCCGCAGTAATTCGCTCATCTGGTTTTGAAGGAAATTACGGATCGTGTCCACATCGGACGTGCAGCGTTGAATAATGTCCCCCGTATGGCAGCGTACATGCCAGAGGTAGGGAAGTTTCTGGATATGGCCGTAGAGGGTGTTCCGCAGCCGCCAGGCGATGGTTTCCCCTATTTCTATGCCGATGTAACGCCGGACGGCGTTGAGAAGGCCGGAACAGAGGGCCACGCCCAGTGTAAAGAGGGCGCAGACCCACAGGTTCTGCCGCAGAAACGGGGTACCTCCCAGGGAATCGACAAAGCGTATAACAAAAGCCGGGGCCGCCAGGGGGGCGTTCCCGATGACCGAATCGATGGTATAACGGATGATCTGGGGGGAAACGAAGGAAAAAAGAACGGTGCCGATGGTGGCCGCGCAGCAGAAGAGGAGGGGAAAAAACCGATCCTCCGCGGCGGCGGCTATAAGGGCGGGGCGGCTTTTCTTCCAGGGTAGTTTTACTATTGTTGATGGCGCTGTCATGTTAATCCACGTTTCCCCGCAGGGCCAGGGCCAGTTCTTTCCACACTAATTTGTCCCGTTCTTCAAGGGCGCGGAATTCCTCCTGCCTGCCGTAGGCGGACAGCTCAATAAACTGATCGATCCGCTGCTTTAAGTCGGCAAATTTCCGGTCGTGGAATTCGGTGATCCAGCGGGGAATCCGTTTCCACGAGCACAGGAGTCTGCCGTAATGGGGCGCGCAGAGTCCTTCGGAGCGGGTAAAGACCTGTCTGAGTTCCTGCTCTTCGGCGCTTTCCCCCCCGGCGCCTGCCAGAAACCCCAGGTATTCGATTTCGATGCGGTCCCGTTCCGCACAAACAGGACAGTGTTCCTTACGCTGCCAGGGTTTACGGCTCTTAAAAGATTCCAAGCGTTCCTCCAAAATGTCCCGGCCCAGGATTGCCACTGCCAGACCGTCCCTGAAAGATTCAAGGTTCCGGGAATGGTAACTGCAGAAACCTCCGGCAAGGCGGTGGGCTCTGCGGAATTTCCGGTCCGAGACATGCTCAAAAAGCATGTTGTCGATGTAACGCTCCGCCCGGTCGGCGACAATTCCGCACAGGGGGCAGCCTGGTTTTTCACAGGCCTTTTCCAGTTCAAAAAAATTGATATGTTTATCTACTGCCATTACACCAACACCCTCACTACGCTGCCCTTAGTCCCGTATTTCCACGGCGCCGTTCCCGCAGCCAATGTAAACACGGGGGCGGCTCCAGCCCTCCCGCGGGCCGGTAAAAAACCCGTTTTCCACTACCCCGGGAATAAGGTTGATCCGCTTCTCAATGTCCTCCGGCTCCACCGCTTCCCGGAACTTGATGTCCAGAATCAGGTTGCCGTGTTCGGTAATAACCGGCCCCGCCTTGCGCAGCGCCTCCCGCAGCGTTACTACGGCCCCCAGCTTTTCCAGGGCCCGGCTCACGGCAAGCCGGGCTTCGGGGATCACTTCCACCGGCGCGGGGAAACGGAGGGCCAGGTGGGACACCTGCTTGGATTCGTCCGCCACAATAACAAAGCAGCCGGAATTATAGGCGGCAAGTTTTTCGACCAGGAGTGCGCCGCCGCCGCCTTTGATAAGACGGTTCTCCGTATCGATCTCATCGGCCCCATCAATGGTAAGGTCCAGCCCCCCCGCCAATTCCGGGGAGTTCAGACCGTAATAGGGAATGTTCAGTCTCTCACATTCCAGTTCTGTTTGAAAACTGGTAACAAACACCTTAACGTCTTTTAAGTCCCCCGCGGCCAGTCTCATGCCGACGCGGCGAACCACAAAAACGGCGGTGGAGCCCGTACCAAGGCCCAGGCGCATACCGCCGCGTACAAGGTCATCTGCGGCGCGCAAAGCGGCCAGCTCCTTCATCGCCTGAATATCCATAACGTATTACCTCTTAAATATTTACACGGGCAAGAAGGGCCGGGGGGAAATCGCGCTTGAAAAATTGGACATACTGGTACCGGGCCTGCCGGATAAACATATCGTATCCATTGAGGACCGGACAAGAGGCAGCGGCGGCCCGCTGTAAAAACGGAGTCCGGTCCGGTTTGTATACCAGGTCCATGACGATCTCTTTCCCCGAAAACGAGTACAGTTCCAGCGGGTCCCGGTCGGGGTTTCCCTCCATGCCTGCCGGGGTGGTCTGAATGATAATATCAGAAAAATGCTCCATCTGTTCCACTCCCCGCTCGTCCAGGCCCCCCCAGCGGAACTTATAGGGGGCGGCGAGATTCCGGGCCTTGATCAAGGTACGGTTCAGGATCAGGGTATGGGCCCCCAGGCGGTACAGTTCCGCCACAACAGCCCTGGCGCCCCCCCCGGCGCCGATGACGGTAACCTTCTTGCCCTTCAGGTTGGAAATATCCGCGGGCTTCCGCAGCTGCGGGAGTTTGATCTTCCAGGGCTCATCCTCCTCCCCGGTCTGTTTATGGGCAGATATAGTACTCATAAAAGCCAAAAGCGAATCGGAAAATCCCCGCATATCCGTATTGGTACCCCGCCAACCCTGGGGTCCCCGGTTTATGGTATTGCAGGCCTCTATCCACTCCACATCTTCCGACATGGATCCCAAATAATCAAGGATCGCCTCCTTGTAGGGGACCGTTACGGATATGCCGGTTAGGTCCAGTTCATCCGCCAGGGCCATAAAGTCCCTCAGGGAATCCGTGGGGAAGGGTACGTAGACTGCATTCGTGGTTTCCAGGGCAAAAACAGTGTTAAAAAATTGGGGGGAATTGGTAACCTTGAGGGGATGGCCTATTACCCCAAACACCTGTGTCTCCGGGCCGATACTGTGAAACCGGTACAGTTCCACCAGGTCCCTGGGGCAAAGCTGGCCCGGAGCGGCCAGGAGTTCCCCTTCCGCACTGGTATAGCTGATCTGGGAACCGAGTTTTTCCGTGAGAATCCGCGTAAAAACACCGTAATGCCCCATGCAGAGGAATATCTTGTCCGCGTCCCGTACTTTCCCGGCGGCCCGGACCATAGCCAGCGCATCGGCGGAACCCCGGGCCAGCACGGCGATTTTGGCAATTTCATCCCCGGTCCGGCGGAGATTCCGTATTTTTTCCGGTATGTCCCCCTCAAGGCCGTTAAAGCTGTGGAAAGAACGGATGATACGGATGCCGAAGGTCCGGGCCGCCTCTTCCAGACTTGGGACATTCAGGTCCTCTTCCAGATCGACGTAGGCGAAATTCTTCCGCCGGTCGGCCTCCGCAAAGGCAAGGCCCCGTGCCAAAAGCCGGATCCGGGAGGCCTCCCCCTCGGTAAAAGTTCCGCCGTCTTTTTCCCGCCGGACGGTCAGGATAACCGGAAGCCCCGCCTGCTCCGGAAAATGGCGGAGCAGAAAACGCTCGTCCGGGTCCAGACAGTCTACCCGCAGTTCCGCGATATCAACGTACCTGCGGTTGCGCGCGAGGAGTTCCAGATCGGCGGCGATGGTTTTAGCGGTCAGACAGAGGCAGATCTTTGCCATATATTCCTCCCGGCAGGCCGGGACTCCTAAAAATCGCTGCGGTACACAAAGATCTCCGCTACCTGGGCGGATCCCCCCATGTTTACCCGCAGTGTAATGGGCCAGGAACGGCCATAGATGGGGAGAAGGAAATAATCCTCCCCTTCCCGAACTTCCTCTCCCAGGGCAAGGACCACCGCCTCCCGGCTGTCTCCCAGCCGGATTCCCCGGATCGCCTTAATGCCCAACTGCCAGACCCGGTCCCGGTAAACGTAAAAATCCCCCTGGGGATAGACCAGTACCACATCGTCCTGCCATTCATCCGCCCCCCGGACAGCGTAGACCGCCTGGGGAACCCCCAAAAGGCCGTAGAGTCCCTCCAGGGTAAGGCCGATAAGGGTTTCGGGTTCCGTAAGTTCCGAAGCGGAATCCGCCCGGGTGGGAAATGTAAACAGCAGCCCCAGCATGAATAAGCAACAGCCTGGCCGGCAGATTCTCATAGAAGCACTTTACCCAAAGGTCGAACTCCGCGCAAGCAATGTTCCAGCAGCCTGTTGCAACCGGCGGGATTTTACCCGGTCTAAGTGGGTATGACCGTACAGACCCTGGGGGATCTGTGCCTTGAAGGGGCCAGAGTCTACAAGTCCCGGAAAGCCCTTGAACTATGCCGGGGGGACCGGCTTTTGGAGACGGTGAGTTTCAGAACCCTGGCCCTCCGGGCCCGCCAACTGGCATGTCTGTTCCGCAGCCTGGGTATAGAACGGGGCGGCAGGATCATGATCCTGGCCGAAAACCTGCCCGAATGGCCCGTCGCTATTTTTGGCGCAGCCCTGGCGGGGGCAGTGTCCCTGCCCCTGTCCCCGGCAGCGGCGGACTACCTCAGGATTGGAAAGGAGGTTTCCGCCCTCTGCGTTACGGAACGGACCGCGGAACTGGCAGCGCTCCTGGATTCCGCCCTGCCCCGGATCTACCTGGACAGCCCGGCCGCCGGAAAACAAGCGGCCTGGAACAGTATTCTGGTATCCATCGGCGGCATCCAAAAGCGGCTGCCCCTGTCCCTCCGCCCGGATCTCCCGGCCCTATCCGAAGACGGCGGCGACCCCGGGGCCGGCGATCCGGCGATTGTATGGCCCGGCGGGGCTCAAAGTTCCCACCGGGAACTCCTGCGCCTTATCACGACCCCTCCGTACCCGCGGCTTTTCCCCAGGGACCGGCTATTGCCCCTGTGTTCGCTGGCGGAACCGGGCGCGCTCGTTCTGGCGGTTCTGGCCGCGGCCCGGGGGGGCGCATCCCTAAGCTGTGTGGAGGGGGCGCGGGGAGAGGCGGATACTACGGAACTTCTGGGGGCAGCGGAACTGCTGCACCCCACGGTACTGGCCGGGGGCGGCGATGTTCTTGAGACTCTTCTGAACCGGAACATCCAGGTGGAAAAATTTCTTTTCAGGAATCCTCTAAGCCGGCCGCTGGCGATAAGTCTGGCGGGCCGGAGGATCATAAAATCACTGGGGGGGAATATCCGTTACTACGGTATTGCCGGCGGGAAACCCCTGAACGGGAACATTGAGCGGAACCTAATGTCCATCCACCTGCCCGGCGCGGTGCTTGGCCTAGCATCTTGTTGTTCTTTTTGTTTTTGAGGGGCTGGGTGCCTAAAACAGGGGGGATAGGGGTAGGGCGGGGTGTCGGAGGGAAAGTGTCATGTCCCGCATGGTATTTTCCCGCAGACAGGACCCCGGAACACCTCTAACCCTGTTTTAGGCGTCTGCCGTAGTATCGGAGCCATTCCCAAAACTCGGTTAGTTTTGGGAAAGCCTCATCGTATTGGGTTTTATATGCGCCGGCCCTGCCCTGCCGATCTCCCCCCTTGATTATCCGCCGCGAATCGGTTATGTGTAGAGTTCGCTATTGCCCGTTTTATGTACCGGGCAGTCGCTTGTGTTGTCATCTTTATCCGCCAGGGAAGCGTCCGGACCCCGGGGGCGGAATTCGGCTAAGATCGGACATTCCGCCGGACCGCCGGCGGGGAATTGTGAGGAGGACCCCCATGAGCGCCAGAATCAGGCTAAAGAAATTCGGAACCAAGAAACGTCCCTATTACCGCATTGTGGTAATGGACCAGAAGGCCCCCCGTGACGGAAAGACCATTGAAGAACTTGGCTTTTACCATCCAATCGAGGCGGAAGATCAGCAGATCCGCATTGAAGAGGACAAAGTAAGGACCTGGCTGAAAAACGGCGCCTCCGTAAGCGACACGGTCCGCAGAATTCTGAACAAGAAGAGCATTTCCCTCTAAACAGAGGCTTTCCCAAAACTTCAGTTTTTGGGAAAGCAACCTTAGATTTAGAGGAAAAAGCGGACTTTTGGCCGCTTTTTCCAAAGCCATTCCCAAAACTAACCGAGTTTTGGGAATGGC
>JAITJW010000038.1 GCA_031278715.1 Treponema sp.
AGGCTTTCCCAAAACTTCAGTTTTTGGGAAAGCAACCTTAGATTTAGAGGAAAAAGCGGACTTTTGGCCGCTTTTTCCAAAGCCATTCCCAAAACTAACCGAGTTTTGGGAATGGCTCAACAGCCTGACGGCAGGTTGCTGTGCTTCAGCGGAAAA
The DNA here is from genome assembly GCA_031278715.1 of Treponema sp. GTDB lineage: Bacteria > Spirochaetota > Spirochaetia > Treponematales > Breznakiellaceae > JAISFT01. Next base: position 157 of record JAITJW010000038.1, read on the forward strand.
GCGCCAAAGGTGTTCCGGGTAACATTCATAAAGGTTCCGCCGGCTCAGTGTGGCGCCGGAATCTATTAATGGGGCCGTGAAAGCTTCCTTTTCATGGCTAAAGGGTAACGCAAATGGAAAAAGATCTGGTTTAATATATCGTGAAGTCCCTGGTAGATGACCCAAGCCAGGTACAGGTAAGCGTGGTTGAAGGGGAAAAGTCTACAATCCTGGAACTCCGGGTATCACCGGAGGATATCGGCAAGGTGATCGGCAAACATGGCCGTATTGCCAAGGCCATTCGGACGGTCCTCCAGGCCGCTACCGCCAGAGGCGGGAAGCATACGGTACTGGAGATACTGGACTAGCAGCCTGTTGTACTTGTGGGTTTTTATGGTTTTTTCGTTGAAAAAGCCATAAAACCACGATTATTGGGCTGCTTACGGAGTTTGTAGGGTAAAAAATCACCTTTTTAGGCGATTTTTGGGGGTTGTATGCGCGAAGCACAGCAAACTGCTAGCAAGCTGTTGAGTGTTCTTCCCTTGCCCCTATGACAGAACGGTTTGTCGTGGCCCTGGTAGGGCCCCCTTTCGGCTTACAGGGCTTCGTGAAAGTACAGTCCCTTTCCGGGGAGATCCAGCACCTCCTAAAACCGCGGTGTTTTACCTTGCGCCAGGGGGACCGGGAACAGGTCTGGGAACTTGAGGCAGTGGAACCGATGGCTTCTTCCCTGTTGATGAAATTCCGCGGCATCGACAGTCCAGAAGCCGCCAAAACCCTTAAAGGGGCGGAAATTCTGCTTAAGCGGGAAGACGCCGCCCCGTTGCAGCCCGGTGAATACTACATCGAAGACCTTAAAGGTGTGGAAGTATACGCCGGAACCGAGACCCTGGGGACGATCACCGGCATCCTTGAAGGGGGGGGCGGTAATTTGGCGGAACTGTGCCTCAAAACCGGTGAAACCCGGCTGATACCCTTTCGGGACGAATTTTTGGGGGATATTGATCTTAAGGGGCGGCGGGTGGAACTGCTGTGCCGTTGGATTCTTGAATGAGCATTACCTATACTGTCCTAAGCCTGTTTCCTGAAATAACCGACGCCTATTTCGCCGCCTCCATCATGGCCAAGGCGGTTGAACGGGGAATCGTAAGCTACCGGGCCCTCAATATCCGGGATTTTGCCCTTGACCGGCACCATACCTGTGATGACGCCCCCTATGGCGGCGGGCCGGGGATGCTGATGCTGCCCGAACCCCTGGGCCGGGCCCTGGAAGCGGCGGGGGTGAACCCCAAAAAAGACCCCGGAGGGGAGTCCGTAGCGGCAGAACCCCCCAGGGCGGCCCGGCGCGTGATCTACCTTTCCCCATCCGGGCGGACTTTTAACCAGGCCCTGGCCTGGGAACTGGCCTCCTGCCGGGAACTTGTCCTCCTCTGCGGCCGTTACGAGGGTATCGACCAGCGGATCATCGACCGGTATATTGACGAGGAAATTTCTGTGGGGGATTACGTGCTGTCCTCCGGAGAAACGGCGGCGCTGGTGCTTATCGACGCTACCTATCGGCTTGTGGACCGGGTGATCACCTCCGAATCCCTGACGGAAGAGACCTTTTCCGGAGGACTGCTGGAGTATCCCCAGTATACACGACCGGAAATTTATGATATGGTACAGGTTCCCGCTGTACTGCTTTCCGGCCATCACGAAAATATCCGGTACTGGCGGCTTCGCAGACGGGTGGAAAAAACCTGCGCCCTGCGGCCGGATCTGATACGCCGGGGCCTGGAACTGGGGCTTTTTGACGGGGAAACCCGTGGAATTATACAGGAGATACAAGAACATGAATGAGATTCGGGCCATCGAGGCCTCCCAGATGAAAGAAAAGCCGGACAACGTTACTGTTGGGGATACCGTCAAAGTTCACTTCAGGATTATCGAAGGTAAAAACGAGCGGATCCAGATCTACGAGGGCCTCGTGATCGCGATAAAAAATTCCCAAATCGGAAAAACCTTTACCGTAAGAAAAAATTCCTATGGCGTAGGGGTGGAACGGATATTCCCCCTCCACTCCCCCCGTGTTGCCAAGGTGGAACTGGTCCGTCCGGGCAGGGTAAGACGGGCCAAGCTGTACTACATCAGGGAAAAAGTCGGTAAAAGCGCCAAAATTCGGGAACGCATTATCAGAAAAGATACCAAAGCCAAGACCGGAGTTCCCGAAACGCCCACCACCTAGCAGCCTGTTGTACTGGTCAAATGGCGTAGCCATTTGACCAGTGCAGGTTTTATGGTTTTTTGGTTGAAAAAAGCCACAAAAACCACGATTACCGGGCTGTTTTGCGAATCTCTGGTTCGCTTGGCAGTTTGCACACGTAAAAAATCGCCTTTTTAGGCGATTTCTGGGGGTTGTATGAGCGAAGCGCAGCAAACTGCCAGGGGTTGTATGCGCGGAGCGCAGCAAACTGCCAGGGCTTCCGCCCCCTTGTTTGGCTCCTGAACGTGGGAATCCCCGGTCCCGGCCCGGCAGCCGGTTCGTTTCCCGGCCCCGGCGGAAGGCGGGTGGATGTGCCGTCCGGGGAACTTAAGGGGGCTATTCCGGCAGCCGGCGCGGGGCTGGTCCCGGAACCGGCGGCGGGGAAAACGCCGTCTCTTTTACCCCTGTCCGTTACTTCACTTATTGATACCCTCAAGCTTCCCCCTGGTCGGTGGTCCGCCTCGATTCTGTCGTTTGCCAAATTCTTCTCCCTTCCCCTGGAGGGGAATGTTTTTAACCAGATCCGGCAACAGGTCCTTGAGATACTGGACCGGTCCGCAAACCCGGTTCCGGGCGGATCGGGGGAACAAACAGAAAACACTGCCGAATTCCGGGAAGCCCTGACTCTGGCAGCCCTGGCCGCCCGCAGCAAGGGGGTGGAACTGTCGCCGGAAGCCCTGGTGGAATACGCACGCGCCCTGTTCCGGGGCCGGGAAGGGGATTCCGCTGAAGGAGATTCCGCTATGGATGGGGAAGCGGACTCCACGGCAGGGGACCGGAATCCGGGCGAAAAACCGGAAGGAGGAAACGGAGTTTCCGGCGGGACGGACGCGGGGACCGGGGACCGGCCCGGTGAAAACGGAGGAAATGACGCCGCGGAAAAAGACCGGGGAGCGGCCCTCCGGGAACGGATCCTGGGGGCCGGGGGGCCGCTCCTCGATCTGCTTAACAAATTGCCGGGGAAGGGGGGGAAACGCTGGATAATTCTGCCCTTCTCCGCGGACGGTTCCCTTGAGTGCTGTCTGCGGATTCTGCTGGTCCCCCGGGCAGGATCGGCAGTTTACCGGGCGGAGCGCCTGGGTTTGGATATACGCCACCGGGAAAAAGCAGAACCGGCATGGTCATTCATACTCCGGCTGGACACAGCGGAGCCTGCCGGGGCACAATCCCCATTGCTGGAAGTCTTTTGTTACCCCGCGCAGGCCCGGACAGAAGCCCTGGAACAGGAACTGGCGGAGATTCTGGGGTTTCCGCCGGAATCCGTCCGGGTTAGGGGCGGGCAATTCCCTGTTTTTGCGGAAGACAGCCGGGATTGGACCTTGTTCTCAGTAAATAAAGAGGTATAGTATCAATAAGAAGTACAAGACTGCTTCTGCTGTTGTCTATGAACGGCAGGATCCGGGGCCGCGTCTGTTGGTCCGGGGGCAGGGTGATAAGGCGGATCGAATCGTTGCGCTGGCCCGTGAGGCGGGTATTGAGGTACTTGAGGATCCGGCTTTAGCGGCTATGTTGGATGCAGGGGCGCAGGTTGGGGATATTATCCCGGTCTGGTGCTGGGAAGCGGTGGCAAAGATTCTGGCCTTTGTGGCCGCTCAGGATCACGGCGAATGTAAAAGGAACCGGCCCAGGGCCGGGATGGGGTTTCATGCCTGAAAAGAAAATGAAAGATATTCCGGTTAATATCTTAAAAGCCGGTATGATTTTCACTGAACCGGTATACATAGACGAGGATAACCTTCTGGTCCCCCCCGGGGTTGCCATCAAGCAGAAGGATCTGACCCGGCTTACCGGCTGGGGTGTTGAAATGGTTCAAACCACCGGCGGTTTAGCCAAAACCCCCGAAACCATCGCCCTGGCAGTGGCAAAACAGAAGCATAACAAGTATAACGTCAACAATACCCCTCCTCCGCTAAGTTCCGCTGTTCCGGCGTCGGAGGAGGAACTCAACGAATTCGATGCCAGGGAAATACAGGAAAACAGGGGGAGTTACCAGGAATACACCCAGCTTATCAAGCGGCTTGACCTGGTGTTCTCCCATACGATTACCGGGATAGCCCTGGATGCCCTTGTTATCAATGAACTGACAAGCCAGTTGCTCAGCGCAATTCGGGATGAACGGAGTCAGTTTGTGGGTTTTATTCTTGGGGGAAAGGTAAACGGGTACGAACTGGCCAAAAGTTCGGTTAATTCCGCTATTCTTGCCGCCATGATCGCCCAGGAACTCAAGCTGCCCCCCCATAAAGTAATGCAGATCATCACGGGGGCCCTGCTTCATGACATCGGTATGCTCCGGCTTCCTAAGGAAATTCTGGCCAAACGGGGCGGTCTTTCCCAGGAGGAAGTAACGCTTATGCGTACCCACCCCCTGCATACCTACCGGATCATCTCCAAAGAGCTGAATTATCCTGATGAGGTAGGTTTTGTGGCCTTGCAACACCACGAGCGCTGGGACGGACAGGGCTATCCTGCCAGCATTTCCGGTGAAAATATCGACATAGGCGCCCGAATTCTTTCTGTAGCCGATGCGTTTGAGGCTATGGTCAGTAAAAAGTCCTACCGGAATTCCATGGTCGGCTACGAAGCTATGAAGGCCCTTATGTCCGATAACCAAAGCCGCTTTGATCCTGATGTACTCAAGGCCTTTATCGCCATCATGGGTATCTACCCCATCGGGTCACTTGTGGTTCTTAACGATGCGGCCGTTGCCCGCGTTACGGAAATCCTGCCCGGCGCCCCCCTGCGGCCCAAGGTACAGATACTGATTGACAAATTTGGCCAAAAACAACAAAACGGGGAAATCCTTAACCTGCTTACCGATAAAACTCACTTTATTTCACGGGCACTCAATCCAAAAGAACTTGTGAGCAAGCATGCATAGTACCGGAAAGGGCCGGGCGGGAGAACAATACGCCGCCCGGATTCTGGAAAGGGCGGGGATGTGTATTCTGAGTTCCAATTTCCGTTCACCTGTGGGAGAGGTGGATCTGATTGTCCGGGACCGTAATACCATCGTATTTGTCGAGGTAAAAAGCTGGAATCCCCGCAGAATCGCCGATCTGGAATACGGAATAAACCGTGAAAAACGGCGGCGTATCATAGAAACAGCTAAGTATTTCCTTGCGGGCCATCGAAAATATAATGAGATGGCAATACGGTTTGATGTAGTTTTTATCGGAAGATCCCCCCTTCCCGCCCCAAAAACGGCCGCACCGGTGATTCGCCATCTTGCGTCTGCCTTTGTGGAGTGTGTATGATAACAGTATCGGGAAAATTAGACGGACAGCAGCCAGAGGATCACGATGGACAGCGGACGGTTTTTGCTGTGGATGTTCCTGCCGTCCGGAAAAAGCCGGATGTGACGGATCTTCTTCCGGGGCAGACAAGGAACGGGGCGCCTTTTGATCCGGAGAATCTGCGTAAAAAAATCAACAACGAAGAGTACCTTTATGAGGCCATCCAGCGAATCGCTCAGGTGCTAAGCAGTGAACTCCTTAAAATGTCCCAGGGAAGGATTTACCATGAACGGCAGCGGAAAAGAAGGAAATAACCGGGGAAAATACTTTAAACGCAGGGAAAGGGATACCGATCTCCGGTCCAGCCCCCAGGAAAGATATTATCCGAATTTTGAAAAAACCACAGGCGCCCATACCGGAAAGACTGGTGGTCGCCGGGACAAACGGACACCCGTTTTTGAGCGGCCCAAGTGGACGGCCCCGCGCTTATCCACCGATCCTATTCCCCACCCTCCGTGCCCCTATTGCGGCAAACCCATCAAAGATATGTCCACCGCCATAGCCGATAAAGACAGCGGCAAACCAAGCCATTTTGAATGTGTGGCCGCCCGGATTGCCGAAGGGGAAACTCTGGAAAACGGAGATGCAGTGGTTTATATTGGAGGCGGGCGCTTTGGTATCGTTCATTTTCCCGGAATGACCGGGGATGTCCCCTGGGGCCGTAAAAATGGTGACGATTACGATACAAAAGGTTTTCAGATTAAAAAGATATTTGAATGGGAAAATAAGGAAGACAGGGCCCCGTGGCGCAAAAACATTGAGGATCATTTTTCCGTAATTTGATGAAAAAAAACAACGGGGAGAATCTATCCATGCCGAAAAACCCCCAAAAGTCAGAAAAGCAAGGGGCTAAATTCACGGATGATATCTATGCCGATCCAAAAATTATTGAATACTATTCCCTGCTGGAAGAGATTGGCGTACTTAGCCGGATCGACAAACTAAACAAACAGATTCACAGCTACCATGAGTTGGTTACCGGGGGCCTGGATATTATCAACCGTACATCGCTTGATGCCATCATAGACGCGGCGGTGTTCCGGATTTCCGGCCATTTTATGCCGTCGTTTATAACTTTTATGTGGAAACCAATACAAAACCGGGATGAAATAACCATCAAAAGTTATCAGAACTGCCACCTTACCGATCTGGCAATTAAACTGCACAGCATTACTCCTTTCGAATCTTTTTTTGAGCGGCATCCCCATCCGGTAAATTTTTCCCTGTTGGCAGCGGAACTGGACGACCAAAATGTCCTTGAAACCCTTGAAAAGCTTAAGCCCGAAATTATCGTTCCTATTGTCGGGGGGTTTGGGCTTTACGGAATTATTCTGATGGGTCAGAAGATAGTCGGGGACAGTTTTTCCAACGAAGAAATTCTCTTTATCGAACAGCTTATGGCCTTTATAACCCAGGCAATCATGAATTACCTGAATTATCAGCACTCCCTGCGGGATGTGAAAACCGGCCTTTACAACCACGGTTTTTTTATCCACCGGCTGGGTGAAGAGATCTCCCGGACCAGGCGCGGCAGTTTTACATCGTCGGTAATTGTAATGGATGTTGATAAATTCAAAAACTTTAACGACGCTTTTGGGCACCTGGCGGGGGACAAGGTGCTGGAAGCGCTGGCTATAACCCTTAAGCAAACGGTCCGCGGCGAGGATATTCCTTCCCGTTTCGGCGGGGAGGAGTTTACCGTGCTGCTGCCCGACACCGGCAAGGAAGCGGCCTGGGCTGTGTCGGAACGGCTGCGCAACGCGGTAGAAGTAATGAAAGTCCCCTGGGATCCGCCCCTTCCCCAGGTAACAATCAGCCTTGGAATCTGCAGTTTTGATCACCGGGAACAGTTAAATGCCGACAGTGTTATTCAACGGGCCGACGCGGCCCTTTACGTGTCCAAACAACGGGGCCGTAACCGTTCAACGGTGTGGAATCCCGGCATGGGGCATGTAGAAGGTTAGCCGGTGACAGGTCAAAAAGATTTAACGGCCCTTTTCAAAGTTTTCCCGGAATTTCAGTTTCCGGAAAATACCCACCAATATTCAGCGGGAGACAGTATGATATGATTGGTATTATCGGCGCTATGGAAGATGAAGTAAGCCTGGTTAGGGACTGGATGAACGGCGGCAAAACCAGCGTTATTGGCGGATTTGAATTCTACCAGGGACTTCTGGAAGAAAAACCTATAGTATTACTACGCTGTGGTATTGGCAAGGTCAACGCAGCAGTCGGCTGTGCCCTTCTGGTCGATCACTTTAAGCCCGGCATGGTCATCAATACCGGTTCCGCCGGCGGTATAGGGGGGGGCCTCCAATTCGGGGATACGGTTATTTCCACCGGTCTTTGTTATCACGATGTGGATGTAACGGGTTTCAATTACAGCCCCGGACAGGTTCCCGGACAGCCTGCGGTCTTTCCCGTCGGCGAAGCCCTGGTAAAAAAAGCGGAGGCCGCGGTAGGGGAACTTAAGGCGGAAAAACGCTTGCCGGAATCCTTCACCCATGTCCGGGGAATCATCGCCAGCGGGGATATTTTTATGCATGAACCTGAAAAAATCGACAGGGTACGGACAATCTTCCCGAATGTCCTGGCGGTAGAAATGGAAGGAGCTGCCATTGCCCACACCTGCAGCCTTTTTTCCACCCCGTTCTTGATTATCCGGTCACTTTCCGATATTGCCGGAGTGGAATCTCCTGTTACCTCCGAACAGTTCCTTCCCGTTGCCGCAAAACATTCCGCGGAAATTGTCCGCCGGATCGTAAAAAACCTTGCCGAAGACCCGCTAAAAGTTTAGTCTTCAACAGGAGGCGGATTTCCATAATCCGCCGTCCTGTGCAAGGAGAACAGTTATGGAGAAAATTGCCAGTTTTCAGGTTGACCACCTGCGTCTTAAACCAGGAGTCTATGTGTCCCGCAAGGACCGGGCCGGTTCTGAACTTGTTACCACCTTTGACCTGCGCTTTAAGGAACCCAACAAGGAACCGGTTATCGACAACCCCGCACTGCACACAATTGAACACCTGGGGGCCACATTTCTCCGTTCTCATAAAGACTGGGGACCCAGAACCGTGTACTTTGGACCTATGGGTTGCCGCACCGGCTTCTACGTCATCTTCTTCGGGGACCTTGATTCCCATGACATCCTGCCGGTACTTCGGGAAATGCTGGACTGGATCGAAGCCTTTTCCGGCCCCATCCCCGGCGCCCGGCCCGCGGAATGTGGCAACTGGTCCGAACAGAACCTGGACATGGCTAAATGGGAATGTCGCCGCTGGGGAGCGGTTGTCCGCAGCCCTGCAGACGAAAACCTGAACTATCCAACCAGTAGTCCGACTAACCAGCAGCCCGGCTAAGAAGAATATTTACCACAAGGGCGCGCGAAGGAAGAACACGTCTTCAATTCGGAATATGAAATTTTGGGCATATTTCTAAGGAAAAAATATCCAAAAACTGTCAAAAAGGATAATCTTTCGGTAGTTTTTTCTATTCTCTTGTATAGTTATTTTGCCATATTCCGAATTGAAGATGAGGACTTGAAAGCCCCCGCCCCTTCCTATAGAATTCGAACTGTCAAAATATGTGATTTTAAGGTTGCCGGACAAGCAGAGCTTGTCTTCCAAAATCTGACATTTTGGAACAGCCTCATGTAGGAGAAACCATGAAAGTAGAAGAACTCAAGCACTCCGGCCTTAAAGAGTGGGTAAAAGAAGCGGCGGCCCTCATGGGCCCGGACTCGGTGGAAGTCTGTGACGGCAGCAAGGCCGAGTACGACCGGATGATCAAAATCACCGTGGATTCAGGTCTTGCCACCCCGCTGAACCCCCAAAAACTGCCCAACTGCTACCTGTTCCGTTCAGACCCCTCGGACGTGGCACGGGTAGAAGCCCGGACCTATATTGCCTCCAAGACTGAGTCCGACGCCGGCCCCACCAACCACTGGATAGACCCGGCGGAACTCAAAAAAACCATGACGGAACTGTACCGGAACAGCATGAAGGGCCGGACCATGTACGTCATCCCCTTTTCCATGGGCCCCGTAGGTTCGGACATCGCCAAAATCGGCGTACAGATCACCGATTCCCCCTATGTTGTGGCCAATATGCACATCATGGCACGGGTGGGGACCAGGGTACTGGACGTTTTAGGAAGCGGCGGCTTCTTTGTCCCCTGTTTCCACTCCGTAGGTAAGCCCCTGGGGCCCGGTGAAAAGGATAACGGCGTCTGGCCCTGCGCCCCCCTGGATAAAAAGTACATCTCCCACTTCCCGGAAACCCGGGAAATCTGGTCCTACGGCTCAGGTTACGGCGGGAACGCCCTCCTGGGTAAAAAGTGCCTGGCGCTGCGGATCGCCAGCGTCCTGGCCCGGGACGAAGGCTGGCTGGCGGAGCACATGCTCATCCTCAAGCTGACCAACCCCCAGGGGGAGGTAAAGTACATCACCGGCGCCTTCCCCTCCGCCTGCGGTAAGACCAACCTGGCCATGCTCATCCCCACCCTCCCCGGCTGGAAGGTGGAAACCGTGGGGGACGACATCGCCTGGATGAAATTCGGCGCCGACGGCCGGCTTTACGCCATTAACCCGGAGGCCGGCTTCTTCGGTGTGGCCCCGGGAACCAACAACGACTCCAACTTCAACGCTATGGAGACCATCAAGAGCAACACCATCTACACCAACGTGGCCCTGACGGAGGACAAATGCGTCTGGTGGGAGGGCATCGGCTACGATCCCCCCGGTAAACTCATCGACTGGAACGGTAACGAGTGGGTCCAGGACAAGAACAACAAGGACCAAAAGCCCGCCGCCCATCCCAATTCCCGCTTCACCGGCCCCGCTAAACAGTGTCCTGCCATCGCCAAGGAATGGGAAGACCCCAGGGGCGTGCCCATCAGCGCCTTCCTGTTCGGCGGCCGCCGCCCCAGGACCATCCCCCTGGTGAACCAGGCCAAAAGCTGGATCCACGGCGTCTTCATGGGTTCCATCGTGGGCTCAGAAGTTACCGCCGCGGCCCTGGATGTCAAGGCCGGCACTATCCGCCGGGACCCCTTTGCCATGCTCCCCTTCTGCGGCTACCACATGGGGGACTACTTCAAACACTGGATCAACATCGGCAAAACCCACGACGAGGCCAAACTGCCCAAGATCTTCTTCGTCAACTGGTTCCGCAAGAACGACGCCGGTAAGTTTATCTGGCCCGGTTACGGGGAAAACAGCCGGGTCCTGGCCTGGATCTT
>JAITJW010000077.1 GCA_031278715.1 Treponema sp.
CTGACGGAAAAGGACGTAGATGAGCATCTTGAGCGGATAGGGAAGATAAGGGAACTGTTTGACGGCCGTGAGGACCGGAGGAAGCTGGTGGGGGCTGTGGCGGGGATGGCGGTAGCCGAGGAGGTAAGGAAGTATGCGCAGAGGAAAGGACTGTACGTACTGGTACAGTCGGGGGACTCGGTTACCGTGGCGGATGCACCTGAAAACTTCAAGGCACGGGAGTGGTAAGACTGTTCCACCATCAAAAGGCAGTCCTCCGGTCCCGGCAGGAAGGATTTTTAGACGATTTTTTGAGGTTTTAAGCGCAAAGCGCAGCAAACTCTTAGGAGTACCAATTGAACGAACGGCTCAATTCTCTTTTAGAACGTTATAAAGAACTTGGCGTCCTCATTCAGGACCCGGAACTTGTAAAAAACCAGAACAAGTACCGGGACATGATGCGGGAGTACTCCCAACTCAACGAGATCGCCGCAGCCCAGGAAGCAATCGACGGCCTCTCCGGCCAAGTCCGGGATGTCAAAGCCCTCATCGCAGAAGAAAAGGACCCGGAGATGCGGGAACTGGCAAAAGAAGAGCTTAGAGAACTGGAAACCCACATCAAGGACGCGGAAGACCGGCTCAAATTCCTCCTCATTCCACGGGACCCCCTGGATGAAAAAAATATCATCATGGAGATCCGGGCCGGTACCGGCGGGGACGAAGCCGCCCTGTTCGCGGCAGACCTTTTCCGCATGTACTCCCGCTTCGCCGAAACAAAAGGCTGGAAATTCGAAATTATGGATTCCAACCAGACCGAATTGGGGGGCCTTAAAGAAATCGTCTTTTCCATCAGCGGCGGCAATGTCTACGAAAACCTCCGCTACGAATCCGGCGTTCACCGGGTACAGCGGGTCCCCGCCACTGAAGCTTCCGGCCGCATCCACACCTCCGCAGTTACCGTGGCAGTCCTCCCCGAAGCCGACGAAACCGAAGTCAACATCCGCCAGGAAGACCTGCGCATCGACGTGATGCGGGCCGGCGGTCCCGGAGGCCAGTGCGTCAACACTACCGACTCCGCCGTCCGGATCACCCACCTCCCCTCCGGTATCGTAGTCCACTGTCAGGACGAAAAAAGCCAAATCAAAAACAAAGCCAAGGCCATGCGGATACTCCGGGCCCGTGTCTACGAAATGGAAGAGGCCAAAGCCGCCAGCGAGCGGGCCGAAGCCCGGAAAATCCAGGTAGGCAGCGGCGACCGTTCCGAACGGATCCGTACCTATAACTTTCCGCAAAACCGCCTTACCGATCACCGCATCAACCTTACCCTCTACAAGCTGGACCTTATCATGCAGGGTGATGTGGAAGAACTCTTCGACGCCCTCAAGCTCTCCGCCCGGGAAGAACTGCTGCGGGCCACCGCTTCTTAGTAGTCCATGACCGTCCAAGCGGCCCAAGCCCGGGGAACACAACTTTTAGCTTCCGCGGGCCTGGATACCCCCGCGCTGGACGCCTCCCTGCTCCTGGCCGAAACCCTGGGCTTCTATCGTGAGCGTCTCATCCTTACCTACCCCAACCCTATCCAAAACAGTGCCTGGCACCATTTTGAGGAACTGCTCCGGCGCAGGCTGGCCGGGGAGTCTGTGGCCTATATCCTGGGCCGGAAAGAATTTTGGGGTCTGGAATTTAGCGTAAGTCCCGCAGTCCTGGTCCCCCGGCCAGATACGGAAACCCTGGTGGAGGCAGCCCTTTCGTTCCTTACCTCCCGCCCCCCCATCAGCCCCTGGTCCCTGGTCCCCGCGCCGCAGAGCCTTCGGCCTCCGGTCCTCCCACCACAATGCTCCCTGTTGGATCTCTGTACCGGTTCGGGGGCCGTGGCTATCGCCCTTAAGCACGAAGCGGCAGACCTGGAAGTTTGGGCCTCCGACATTTCACCCGAGGCCCTGGAAATCGCCCGACAGAACGCCGTCCGGCTTCTGGGGGCCGGCCACGGGGCGCCGGACCCCGTCAAGCTAATCCAAAGCGACCTCTTTGATCAGATTTCCCACTGTTTCAGCCTTATCACCGCCAACCCCCCCTATGTAAAATCCGCGGAAATTGCGGGGCTGCCCGCCGAAGTAAGAAAGGAACCCCGTCTGGCCCTTGACGGTGGCGCCGATGGGCTCGATCTTATCCGCCGTATCATTACCGGGGCGCCGGCACATCTGCATACCGGAGGCGCCCTCCTCCTGGAAGCAGAACCGCGCCAGATGGAAACCATCCGCGCTGAACTTGAAAAGCATGGCTTTGTGGGGATACAAATCTATAAGGATCTTTCCGGGGCAGAACGGGTTATCGGAGGATACCGGTAGACTCCAGCGCCCCGTAAAATGAAAAAATGGAAACGAACAGTAGCATATTCAAAAACCGAATCTCAAATTTCAACCGGCGTGAACAGGACAAAATCAACGCCGCCCTTTCCCTTGCAGAACGCCGCGGTTCCGGCCTAGCCCTGGAAATCGCGTCGATCATTCTGGACATCAACCTGGACGGGGACACAGTTGCCGCTGCCCTGCTTCTGTACTGTGCCGGTATGCCGCTGACAGAGCAATTCGGTGCAGATATTACCCGGCTTGTAGAGGGCGTGCGGAAAACCGGGGATATACCAGCCAAAAACAAAACCATCCGCGAGGCGGAAAATATCCGCAAGATGCTTTTTGCCATGGCCGGAGACATCCGGGTCATCTTTATCAAACTGGCTGAACGCTTGTGTACGATGCGCAACCTGGACAAAACCTTGCCGGTACCCGCCGTGAAACCGTCAGCGCTGCCATCGGCTTTGCCGTCGGCTTTGCCGTCGGTAAATTCGCCTACAGAGCCATCGCCGCTTCAACAAAAAATAGTGGCCCAGGAATGTCTTGATATTTACGCGCCCTTGGCGGACCGGCTGGGTATCTCCTGGATTAAGGATGAGCTTGAAGACCTGGCCCTTAAACAGCTTAACCGGGAAGCGTATAACCAGATTAAAAAAATTGTCTCCGAAAAACGGGACGAGCGGAACGATTTCCTGGACAAAATTCAGGCGGATATCCGGCGGGAAACCGCTGAATCTGGAATCTCTATTGAGGTTTCCAGCCGGGCCAAGCACTTTTACTCGATTTATCAAAAAATGCGCAGACGCAACAAAGCCGCCGGGGATCTTTACGACCTTTTCGGCATCCGTATCCTCTGCGACAGCATTGAACACTGCTATACCCTCCTGGGTCTGGTTCACCGGCTTTGGAAACCCCTGGAAGGCCGCTTCAAAGACTACATTGCCATGCCAAAATCAAATGGCTACCAAAGCCTTCATACCACCGTCATCGTACCGGGTTCACGGGAACGGGGACTGGGGCCGGAGCAGGAACAGACCATCCGTACCGGCCTGGCCGGAATACACGGGGAACGGATGCTGGAAATCCAGATCCGTACACGAGAAATGCACCACGTCGCCGAGTTCGGCGTAGCAAGCCACTGGCTTTACAAAAAGGGCAGCGCCAGGGAACTGGTCCGTCCTGTGGATATTTCCATTGTGAACCGCCTGCGGGACTGGAAAAGCGCCGAAAATTCGGCAGAAACACCGGCGGGGCAGACCATTCGGGACTCCAAAACCTTTTTGGATGAGCTTCGGCGGGAACTGCTCAAGGATTCCATCTATGTTTTTACCCCTATGGGTAAAGTTGTTGAACTTCCCGCCGGGGCTACACCGCTGGATTTTGCCTACAGCATCCATTCCGCCATTGGGGAACATTGTGCCGGGGCAAAGGCGGACGGTTCCATCATTCCCCTCAGTTCCACTCTGCGGAACACCCAGGTGGTGGAAATTCTCACCTCGCCCCAAGCTCATCCTCATCTTAACTGGCTGCGGATCGTAAAGACTTCAAAGGCCCGCAGCAAAATCCGCACATGGCTTGAACAAAACGACGACTCCCTTATCATCGAAAAAAATGTGGTGGCCAAGAAAAAACCCCTCCCCGAACCGGAAAAGCCGGCAGAAACTCCGCCGCAAAGCCTGGCGCCGCAACGGGTAATCCGGCAGCACGAACAGTCACTCCAGGTCCGCGTGGAAGATGAAAAAAACCTGATGATCCGTTTTGCCCGCTGCTGCCGCCCGGTTACCGGGGATCCCATCATCGGCTACATCTCCAGGGGCCGGGGGATCATTATCCACCGGCGGAACTGCGGCAATCTTGCCAATATTCCCGATTTTGAGGAACGGAAAATCGAGGCGGAATGGGAAAACGCCCTCTCCGTTCTGGTTAAGCGTTTCAAGATAGAGGCCAAACTCCGGACCAATCTCTTCTCCGAAATAGAGGGGGCCGTGCGCAAATACCAGGGCCACCTTATCGAAGGAAGGCTGGAAGAAACCACCTTAAACCGCCTGACAGGTTTTTTTACCATGCAGCTCGAATCCCCCGACTCCCTCAGACGGGTCATCAGAAGCATCAGCGGCATCCCCGGCGTTCACAGCATCCGGGAACTGCCGGGC
>JAITJW010000098.1 GCA_031278715.1 Treponema sp.
CAAAATCCCATTCCGTGGTATTGCTCTTTGAAGCGTCAAGCTCCTTGCCCTGGGACAGGGAAAAATACCTGATGGTATTTTGCAGCGTGTAGCTAAAGTTAAAACCCTCAGCCGAGACGAGGGTTACGGGCCCCACGGATTCGCTCTCGACGGTTCCGTTGTACCCCGCCCGGCTTACCCGGACTTTAATGGACTTGTCCCTATCCCCCGTGGCGGGGACATAGCTTTCCCCCGCGGCCCCGGTAATGGGGTAGATTTCGTCCCGGATCCACTGGTACGAGAGTTCCCCGGTTCCATCCAGGAGGCTGGTGTCCGCGGTCAGGGTTCCCCCCACCGAAGCGCTGCCGTTGAGGCTCACCGTGCCGGCCAGATCGGGGGTTCCGCTCCCGGAATCCCCGGAGGGGTTCTGGCAGCCCGCAAGAACCAGCAGCAGGACCAGGGCCGGAAACCCGGCGCGTTTGTTTTGTCTGTTCATTTTTATGTCTCCTTGTTACAAGGTTTCCAGGGCCACCGTCAGATTGTCTCTGGTAGCATCCGAGTTGTCCCAGTAGGTCTCCCAATCGGTTGAAGTCCCCAGTTTGTCGGTCCAGGGGCTAACCGTATAGAGCGTTAACTGCGGCGCCTTGAAGGTGATGGTTCTGGCTGTTCCCGTGGAGGCGTCCCGGAAAATTCCTGTTCCGATGCTCGGCGGCATAATACCCAGGTTTACCGTCGTAAGGCCGGTACAATCAGTGAATGCGTAATCGCCGATAGTCTCCGCTTTCGGCAGGCTTACCGTCGTAAGGCTGGTACAACTAGCGAATGCGAAGTTGCCGATAGTCTCCGCTTTCGGTAGCGTTAGCGTCGTAAGGCCGGTACAACCAGTGAATGCGTGATCGCCGATAGTCTCCGCTTTCGACGCTGTTACCTCTGTAAAACCGGCACAACCAGAGAATGCGTAATCGCCGATAGTTTTCGCCTCCGGTAGTAGACTTAGATCTTATCCGGGAATAAGGCCAGGATGGATGGGGATAAGATTTCGCCAAATAATAACCGCGCAGGCGAACTCAACCAGTGCCTGATAGTTC
The DNA here is from genome assembly GCA_031278715.1 of Treponema sp. GTDB lineage: Bacteria > Spirochaetota > Spirochaetia > Treponematales > Breznakiellaceae > JAISFT01. The sequence goes on from JAITJW010000098.1 coordinate 1,068, forward strand.
CGTACTTTCTTTTCATACCTCACCAGCAGTTTCCTAAAACGGTTCAACCATGAATGGCATACCTCCACCACCCACCGCCGCGCTTTGAACTGCGGATTCTTTTCCTTCTCTCGCTTCTCTTCCCCTCGCGGCCGGATATGCGCCTCATATCCCATCCCTTCCACAACTTTTTCTGCGCCGACATACCCTGCATCAAGACATACCTTCGCCCCTTCCGGATGGGCGGTAACTATCGATTGCAAGGTCTTTTCCAGCAGCCTTATATCATGCGTGTTCGCCCCGCTGAGCGTTACGCCCACCGGTAATCCGTGTGATTCGACCGCCAAACTGCGTTTCGTCCCTTTTTTTCCCCCGATCCGTGGGGTTTCTCCCCACCGCCTCCCGCGCCAATGGCGCTTTCACCATGCAGCCGTCCACACTTTGCCATTCCCAGCCCAGCCCGCGCAACTCATCGTAGGTCATAAGCCCCTCCTGCCACATCCTTCGGAAAAAACCGGCTTCCGCCCATTCGCTGAAATACGCATGGATACTGCTGGCCGCTCCATATTCCGCAGGCAACGCCTTCCACTGGATACCGGTTCGCAGCACATAAATGACGGCTTCCAGCACCCGGCGCGGCGGCATCGGTTTCCGTCCGGCTCCGGGTCCTCGTTGGTAGGCCTTGTGTTCGTTCCGTTTCCGTTGGGGAATGAAATCTTTGACCCGTTCCCACAACTCCTCCGTCAGTTCCCATGATTTGATCCCGCTTCCCGCTACTCTTTTCATACTTCCTTTATCGGCTGTTCTCTATTTGCGGATAAGTTCTTAACCCACAAAGAATTAGCAATTATAAGGAGTCGGTATGACGAAGCGATTTTTAGGGGCCGTCATTCTGGGCGGCATGGTCTTAACCCTGGGGCTGTTCCTGGGGGGCTGCGAGAACCCCGCGGGAGACGAGGGCCCAGCGCGGCCGCGGAGGAATTCCGGGACCGGCACTACGAGATCCTTGAAAAATCCCTGGCCCGGGTTGGCTTGGGCGACGAAGCCGCCATCGACGCGGCCCTGGAAGATTACGAAACCCTGGAGGGCGGCGTAAAGGGGGAGCTGGCCGCGGAAAAGACAAAGCTGGACAGCTTTAAAACGCAGGTGAACAGCAGCAGGGGCAGCACCGCGGCCTTACGATCCTGGCTGGAAGGCCTGCCGGAGAACACGAAGGATAACCCCTATACGGTGGTCTATACCGGGGCCGGAGCCGCAGGGGCACTCTACAACGCGCTGGGAGCGGGGGGCAAATATGTGAACCTGGACCTCTCCCAAAGCCGGGTTACCGGGTTTGCGCACAATACGGAGGCGGGCAGGGAACTGGTCGTGGAGCTCATCTTGCCGGATACCCTGGAAGAAACCCAAGACTCCTACAGCGCTACGGCCTCCACCTTCGGCGGCTTTTCCATCCTGAAAAAGGTCCGCTCCTCGGGCCTGCTGCGGCTGGGGGATAACGCATTCAGCAACTGCGTAAACCTTGAAGAGATACGGCTGGATGAAGCAGCCGAAATTGGCCTTTACGCGTTTCAGGGCTGCACCGGCCTTACC
>JAITJW010000099.1 GCA_031278715.1 Treponema sp.
TGTGTGGAATCCCGGCCCCACGAAAAGTTCGGTGAGGAGGAATGGTGGACCGATATGGAGATCGTCCTGGACGAGGCCGCCGCGCTGGGTATGAAGGTGTGGATTCTGGACGACAAGCACTTCCCCACCGGTTACGCCAACGGGCTTATCGAGAAAAAGTACCCCCAGCGGCGGAAATGGCAGATCATCGAGCGCCATGCCGATGCGGTGGGCCCCATGCCGGGGGCCTCGATGCTGCTGCCCCGGCTTGAGGGGGAAGATGAACTGTTGGGTGTCGCGGCCTATCCCCGGCCCGGTAAGGAGGAGGCCGTGGAGTTGCGGCCCCTTGACCTGAGCGGCAAAGTCCGGGGTTCCTTTGTGTATTGGGACATTCCCGAAGGGTTCTGGCGGGTCTTCTATTTCATCAAAACCCGGAAAGGGGGCCAGAAAAACTACATCCACCTTATCGACCGGGAATCGGTGGAGGTGCAGATCGAGGGGGTTTACGAACCCCACTACCGGCGGCTGGGGAAGTACTTCGGCAACACCCTGGTGGGCTTTTTTTCCGACGAGCCCAGCCTGGGCAACGACTGGAACGACTGGGGGGTCCCTACCTATGGCTTCTACGATAAACGTCCGGGCATGAGGGGCCTGGCCCTTCCCTGGAGTGATGAGCTGTACGCCAGGCTGAATGAACGTTATGCCGGCAAAACCGCGGCAGCGGAATTCGGCGGTCGTGACCGCAGGGCCCTGCCCTTCCTGGCGGGACTCTGGTACGACATCGGGCCTGAAACGCCGGACATCCGCTACAACTACATGGACGCCGTTACGATCCTCTACCGGGACAACTTTTCCCGGCCCATCGGCGACTGGTGCCGCGCCCGCGGGGTAGAGTACATCGGCCACATTATTGAGGATATGAACGCCCACGCCCGGCTGGGCTGCAGCGCGGGGCACTATTTCCGCTCCCTGGACGGGCAGGACATGAGCGGCATCGACATTGTCCTGCACCAGGTGATGCCCGGTTTTGGGGACAGAACGGTGAGTATGTCCAGCGCCGGCGGCTGGTCCGACTTTGAATTTTTCCACTATGTGCTGGCTAAGCTCGGTTCCTCTATGGCGCATATCAAAGCTTCCCTGAAAAACCGGGCCATGTGCGAGGTCTTCGGCGCTTACGGCTGGGCCGAGGGCGTCCCCATGATGAAGTGGCTCATGGATCACCTGCTGGTCCGGGGGATCAACCGTTTTGTCCCCCATGCCTTTTCACCGAAATTCCCCGACCCCGACTGCCCGCCCCACTTCGGCGCCGCTGGCCGGGACCCCCAGTTTGAGGGCTTCGGAAAACTCATGGGCTACGTCAACCGGGTGGTTCACCTTCTGGAAGGGGCGGTCCACCAGGCCCCCTGCGCAGTGCTCTACCACGCGGAAGCGGAATGGATGAACGGCAGCGACTGCATGTTCACCCAGAAACCCGCCAGGGCCATCTGGGACGCCCATATTGATTACGACATTCTGCCCCTGGACGCCATCGAAGGCGCTGCGGTAGAAAATTCCTGCCTTCAGGTGAACCAGGCGCGCTACCGCTGCCTGGTGGTCCCCTGGTCAGCGCTGCTGCCGGAAAAGGCGCTTGCGGCCCTGAACGGCCTGGCCGCGGCGGGGCTGCCGGTACTTTACGCAGGCGGCGCCCCGGCGGGTATCATCTCGCCGGAGATAGTTCCTCTGGAACAACTCGCAGCCGCCTTACGGGAACGGGGCATCGGGGACATTACCGTTGAAGGCGATTTCCCCCTGCTCCGCATCTCCCACTGGACCCGTAACGGGAACCACTTCTTCATGTTCTTTAACGAAGACCTAACAAAACCGGCAAAGACGACCGTCCATGTGCCCTGCGCAGGAACGTACCTCAAGATAAACCTCCTGGACGGCCTGTATTCCGCCCATGAAGGCTCATCCCCGGCCCTTGACCTTGCCCCCTATCAGTCCCTTATCGTGGCTTATGGCGGGGAACTCCCGGAACCCAACCATACGGAGACCGAATACGGATCCGCGGAAACCCTGGATCTGAACTGGGACATCGATCTGTACGAAACGGGAACGGGGGTGCCGGAGGGGACATTCAAACCCTACCGGAAAAGCGTGAAGCTGCACAATATCACCGGAGCGGAGGGGAGGCCGGATTTTTCAGGCTATATCCGGTACCGGGCGGAATTCAGCCTGCACAGCGCGGAGGGGCCTGCGGCCCTGGACTTCAACGTTCCGGGGCAGACCGTCAAAATGAAACTCAACGGGAAGGACTGCGGCATGAGGATCTGCCCGCCCTATCGCTACGACGTTACCGGCGTCATCAAGGCCGGCGTCAACACCCTGGAACTGGAGATCGCCAATACCCTGGTACAGACCGTGAAGGATCCTCTCTCGTTTTATATCCAGATTCCGCCTTCGGGCCTGCAGGAACCGGTGCGGCTGCTCAGGACTTAAAGGGCAGGGCGCATCAACCCCCCGGAATATTCAGCCCCGCCGGGCCTGGGGCGGCCCCGAAAACGCCTGATTGCCAGCCCCTAAGGGACTGATAGTCCGGCGCGTGCGCCTGATGCGCCCATAAATCGCAATCCACGTATGTATGATTCCATTGACATAATAACCACGGAACTTTAATGTAGACTGAGGAGTACACCATGGTTATAGCTATTGACGGCCCTGCGGGATCGGGAAAAAGTACAATTGCGCGCCTCTTAGCGGAAAATCTCAAATCTCAAGACGGAAAATCTTTTACCTATATTAATTCAGGGAACCTTTACCGGGCTATATGCCTGGGATGCATCAGAAAGGGGATAGACCCTGCGGATCCGGAAAAAACCCTGGAATACGCCAAAAACGCCTCTATTGAGTACCGGGACAAGTCGGTGATCCTGGACAGGGAAGACGTAACGCATCTGCTCCATACCGATGAAATAGACCGGAACACGGCGCCCCTTTCGGCCATTGTGCCTGTGCGCCATGTTGTAAACAGCCTGATACGCCGTATTGCAGGGGACCGCAACGCCGTAGTTGAAGGAAGGGATATGACCACTGTGGTTTTCCCTAACGCCGAATACCGTTTTTACCTGGATGCATCTGCGGACGCCAGGGCCCGGAGGCGCTACGATGAGGGGGTCTCGAACCTGAGCCTTGAGGAAATCAGAGAGGCTATTCTGAAACGCGACGAGATTGATAGGAACAAACAGGAAGGGAGCCTTGTCGCCGCCCCTGGAGTGGTGTACCTGGATACATCGGACTTGACTGTCAATCAAGTTTATGACAAATTAATAGAGAAAATACAGATTGAAGGACATAGCATGGTGCAGAAGGAAGTGGGATCGGACACAAACCTGAAGGAAGGGCAGGAGGTAAGCAAACCCCAAACCCCCTCCGAAAATATCCAAACACAGCTCCAGGAAGAGTATCTTAAAAATCTCGAACAACTGGAAGAAGGCCAGCTTGTTGATGGCAGTGTTATCCAGGTTACCACGGATCAGGTCTTCATAAACATCGGATATAAGTCGGAAGGCAAGATCCCTATTG